>CALGJU010000206.1 GCA_937928685.1 uncultured Granulosicoccaceae bacterium | reverse complement strand
TCGTGTTACAGGATAAAGCGTTAGCTTATCTGCATAGAACGACGTAAGAGAAGTCGCCACGCGCACTTGCCACTCGGTCACCCGTCGGAATTCCCGAGTGCCAAGATAGCGCGCTGGAGCGCGCTTTGGAAACCCGACGCGTCAGCGAGTGGGTGTTCTGCCGCGATCTTCACCGGCCGTTCCACTGCTTATAGCTACTCTGCATTCAACTTAAGTCTATCTGCAATAGAACGATTTAAGTGAAATCACCCCACGCTTGCCACTCGCTGACGCGTCGGGTTTCCCGAGCGCCATGATAGTGCGCTGGAGCGCGCCTTGGAAGCCCGACGCGTCAGCGAGTGGGTGTTCTGCCGCGATCTTCACCGGCCGTTCTATTGTTTATAATTACTCTGCATTCAAGGTAAGTCTATCTGCATTAGAGCGACTTAAGTGAAATCACCCCGCGCTTGCCACTCGCTCACGCGTCGGGTTTCCCGAGTACCATGATAGAGCGCTGGAGTGCTGGAGTACGCTTTGGATACCCGACGCGTCAGCGAGTCTGATTCCTGTGGCCGATCTACAGTTTACCGTTATGCTGCATTATAAATCCGCACACTATTTTAGCTTCGAACAATGACCTCGGCCAGTTCCGCAAAGCCATAGCCGCCCGCTGACTTAGTTTTGAAGGTTGGCAGATAGGTCATCTGCTTAAGAAACCGTTCAATATTCGCCACGCCCACCGAAGCAGGAAACTTTTCAAACATCGATTCATCGTTTGGAGAATCCCCGACAAACAGGCAATCCGCTGCATCATAATCACCACGAGCAAGCCACGCCAACGCTGCCGTGGCCTTTGAATGATCACCTAGCCAGACGTTGATATGGATCGAGCTCTGCCTGGCCTGAAGCCCCTCCAACACAAGCCACTCGGTCGCTTGTCTGGCAATTTCATGCGGCACAGATACCGTCTGACCTATGTCAAAAGCGATGTCGGTTAGCCGAAACGGTTGATCCTGAGTGTAACCAATCAGTGGATATTTTTGCTGCAGCGCTTCACCTATACGTTTAAGTTGCACCAGGTCATCTTCTATTCGAGCTTCATCCTTCAGATAATAAGTATGAACAACGCCAGCATCGTCTTTCTCCATAAACAGTGCACCATTCTCCCCGATAATGCTTTTAATCGGCCATGTTTTGATCAGGCAATCACACCACCCGGCACTACCCCCTGTCACCGGCACAACATCAATGTCGGCGTCTCGCAGCCTGTGCAATGCAGAAAAAGTCTCCGGTGGTAATTGACCCTCCCACGTTAGTGTGTCGTCTACGTCGGTAAAAAGAATTTTTACCGGGAACGGCAACCTATCAGGCAGCGCCTTCACCATGGAGGCTGGTGTTATGGAGCCAGATGTTGAAGGTTCGTCTTTCAACACAACCACTCCAACAAAAGTGGCTGGTGATCGGATGCATCGGTATCGGTATTGACTGTTACTCTGTAAATGTTAGCGCACGGTTCACTTGAAAGACGCTCACGCGAAATAAGAAAGTAATCTCGAATATGCGCACCTTGCGGCCACAACACATGATCATAGATACCGCACGTTGGGCTTCTTTCGTCTTTGGTATTCAGCACCGCTTGAATACCCCAGCAGTCAGCCCAGTTATTCGCCCCTACCAGCTGTACATACTCATCGGTTTCCAACGCAATATTTAAATCACCACACAACAATACCTGCTGACTAACCGGTGGTTGCTCGTAGGCCCCGAATTGATCAGATTTATCAGTGCATGGACTATGCGCCAGTATCTGCTCACGAAGCTTAGTAAGCGCCAACATCTGTTCACGCCTTTCATTCGAATTGTGGAACGCAAGGTGTGTATTCATTACTGTGACCGGTATTCCCTCCTGACTGATCGTCGTTTCCACCGCTACCCGCGGTATTCTCGGGTGCTCACCGGCCGGCCAGGGCAAAAAATGAGTTCTGGAATCAAGCAATAACGGACTACGTACCAAGGTTAAGTTGCCAAACTCTGATCGCGCGCCATCACCTTGGCGTGTACTGAAGCCTGCCCCCCACACAGCCTCATAATCGATGAAGTGCTCTTCAAACATACGCTTCTGATCAGCGCCTCCATACACCGGAATATTACGCGCCACCTCCTGTAGGCAGATAACATCCACCGCACCGAATGACTCAATCACATCAATAATGCGTTGCTGATCATACTTGTCATCACACCCTTTGGTGGATTGTATATTCCAGGTCAGTACTTTCACTATTTAATACCTGCCTGCATAAATGACTGTACAAACTGACGTTGAAACAGAATAAATACAATCAGCAGCGGCCCCACAGAAATCAGCGTGCCAGCAGATATTACCGCCCAATCGACACCGGATTCCGGAGCACCGAAAATTGACATACCCACCGTTAACGGCCTGCTTTTTTCGGTATTGGTAACCACCAGCGGCCACAGAAAGTTATTCCAGTGATAACTGATCGATACTAAAGAAAACGCTAAATAGGTTGGCTTGGCGAGTGGAACATAGATATGCCAGATGGTGCCGAGCAGTGAACACCCTTCTACTCTTGCAGCATTTTCTAAATCTTCCGGTACCGTTTTAAAAGTCTGGCGCAGTAGAAAAATACCAAAGGCACTGGCGAAATACGGCAGTCCCACGCCCCAATAGGTATCAATCAGTTTTAAACCCGCAAGCGTCTGGTAGTTTTCAACAATGAGAATCTCCGGCACCACCATCAATTGCATTAGCACCAGTGCAAACACTAATGCGCGACCCTTAAATTCCATACGCGCTAAGGCATAGGCCGCCAATGTGCACAGTATAAGTTGACCACCCAGAATCAACATCGTTATAGCGACAGTGTTAATCATATAACGCAGAAATGGCGCTTGATTCCATGCCTCCCGAAAGTTGTCAAGCGTCAACGGCGCGAACAGTTCGAACCGGGTAACGAATTCCGACGGATGAATAGATGCCCAGATTGCATAGAGCAATGGAAACAACCACAGTATTCCAAGTGCCCAGGCCAGGCTGGTAGAAACAATTGAGAGTATACGGTTCACGTGTGTATCGTCAGCATCTTTATCGGTAGTGAACCCGCTTCTCCAGCACGCCAAATTGCAGCAGTGCGAGAAACACCAGTATGATCAACAACAGAACGGTTAGCGCCGAAGCGTAAGCGGTATCAAAGAAACTGAAGGCGTTTTCAAATATGTAGTAAAGCAAAAGATTACTGGAATTATTAGGCCCACCCTTGGTCAGAATAAACAGATGGTCTACCAGCTTGAACGCATTGAGTATCGCATTCACTAACACAAACAAGGTGGTTGGCATCAGTAACGGAAACGTTATACGTTTAAAAATTGTCCATCGACTGGCGTTTTCCAACGCCGCTGCATGATACAGATCCGGACTGATCGTCTGCAGTGCCGCCAGATAAAAAATCATAAAAAAACCGGCCTCCTTCCAGATCGTCATTGCCATCAAGCTATAGAGACTGATATCCGGATCACCCAGCCAGTTCACAGCATCAGCCCCGAAGTAGCCCAGAATATTATTCAGCAGGCCAATTTCCGTGCTATAGAAAAACAACCAGATATTGGCCACCGAAATCATCGGCAATAACGTGGGCGTAAAGTACGCCAGCCGCAGTAACCCCACGCCACGTAATTTTGTGTTCACCCACAACGCCATTGCTATGGCCAGCGCAATGGACACTGGGACAGTGATGGCTGCATACCAGAAACTATTGGACAGTACTTGTAAAAGCACTTCGTCTTCCAGCAGATAGCGGTAATTATCCAGGTGCAGGGTGTCACTCATTCTGACGCCTGATCCGGCAAAACTACGCCACACCGTTCTGATCACCGGGTAGTGCGTAAATGCTGCCAGCAAACACAGTGCTGGCAGCAACAACAACCACGCTTGAATTTGCCGTGTTGTGTTATTCACAAAAGCTCGCAGTATTCAAACTAAAGTCTGGAAAGTAGAGCATCAAAACTAGCGGTAGCGCTTAAGGATACGATCAGCTTGTTTCTGCGCTGAAGATAGCGCCTCTTCTGCTGTGCTCTGCCCTGACAGTACGGACTGAATCGCATCATCAAGCAGCTTGCGAACACGCCCTGCCTGATGCGTTGAAAGCTCAGCCGTCGCATGTTGTAACTGGTTTCGTGCAATTGCAGCGGGCGGGAATGTTTTTACATATTCAGCCAGTGCGTCAGTGTCATAAGCCGCCGGGCTGACCCCCATATACCCAGTCTCAATACTCCAGCGAGCCGCCTGCTCTGGCGATGTCATAAAACGCACCAGCTTTAACGCTGCCTGTTGCTCCTCGGCACTGGCCGCTTTAAAGATATAAAAGTTGCCACCACCGGTAGGTGATCCCAGCTCAGTACCAGCAGGTAGCATAGCCACACCAAAATCAAACGTCGCGTTCTTCTTTACCGCGGTCAGGTTGCCAGTGGAGTGCCACATGATGGCCGTCTTTTGCTCAAGGAAGTTTTGACGTAGCGTGCCCCATTCAATGGTGCCCTCTGGCATCACAGCGTGTTTGGTGCCCAGATCACGCCAGAAGTTAAGCGCTTCAACCACCTTCGGGTTATCAAAGTAGGTTTCATTACCGGCCTGATTCATAAGCACCTGACCTTTCTGCTTGGTCAGTGCGCCGAACATCCAGTACGGATACCCGGTTGATGGAATCATCGCGCCCCACTGATCAACCTGGCCAGAGGCATTCTTTTTAGTTAACGCCGCACCAATCTCTGCCAGTTCTTCCCAGCTTGTCGGTGGCTTTTCAGGATCAAGGCCTGCCGCTCTAAACATATCTTTGTTGTAGTACATAACAATGGTAGAACGCTGGAACGGGATACCGTAGGTTTTATCTCCGACTTTACCGTTTTCCATTAATGCCGGATAAAAGCTGCCCAGCCAGGTTTTTTCTTCATCGGTGCTGACAACATCATCAAAAGGCACAATGGCATCAAGGTCCAGCAACTCATGCACATCAATGGAGAACATCACTGACAGTTGCGCTGGATCACCACTTTGCAATGCAGCTAAGGCTTTGACTCTAGCATCGTTGTAGTTGCCCGCATAAATAGCATTGACGTTGACATCCGGATTGTCTTTTTCAAAGTCAGCAACAATGCCGTCGACAATCTTCGTTAATGCACCACCCACAGCGACCGGGTAGTACATGGTTAAATCTGTAGCAGAAAGAACCGGTGTTGAGATACTTAGCGCCAGCGCCGTAGCGCCGATGCCGATTTTTTTCAGAAGTTGCATGAAATTTCCTCCAATAGAAAATATACGATAGAAAATATAAAGTTAACTTGCCTTCAATTACCTTAAGAATTCATCACTGAATGGGTTCTTTCGATTCTCTGACCGCTTGAGCTACTAAAGTGATGTTCGTTTTCCGGTGCCCATTGAATATTCACAGCAGCACCAGGTGTGAGTACGCGCTTACCAGCAAGTGACAAACGAATAGTCGAATCTTTATAAGAGGTGGTAAGTATGGTTTCTGAGCCCTGATAGTCAGACTCGACTACCGAAGCCACTAGTCCGCCCTGCTCGATAAGGCTAATATGCTCCGGCCGTACACCCACCAATAAATCATCAAACTCAATCAGATTCATTGGTGGATGACCGATAAATTTGGCGACAAAAGGCGTTTCAGGTTGCTCGTAAAACGCTTCAGGGGTAGAGGCTTGCTCAATTCGTCCTTCGTTCAGCAGGATAATCGAATCGGCCATACTCATGGCCTCTATCTGATCGTGAGTGACGTAGACGACAGTTAAACCCAGTTTCTTCTGCAATGACCGAATTTCACTGCGCATCTCAGCGCGCAGCTTGGTATCAAGGTTCGACAATGGTTCGTCCATCAGACACAACGGCGCGTTTGATACGATAGTTCGTGCAAGTGCCACCCGTTGGCATTGTCCGCCGGACAATTGCCCGGGCTTTTTATTGATATGCGGCCCGAGATCGACCATCTCAACTGCTTCATTCAGACGTTTGTTACGCTCTTGCTTTGGAACCTTGCGTGCCTTTAAACCAAAGAGAATATTTTCTTTCACACTCATGTGTGGAAACAGCGCGTACGACTGAAACACCATGGATAAGTTACGTTTACCCGGTGGCGTATTGACAACATCACTGCCACTAATTTCAATCTTCCCGGCCGTTGGCAGCTCCAGCCCGGCAATCATTTTAAGGGTTGTTGACTTGCCACAGCCACTCGGGCCAAGCAAAGCAATGAACTCACCTTGTTTAGCGCTGAAGCTAATATCATTAACGGCGTGAAATTCCCCGTAAGAACGCGATAGATGAGACACGCTAAGAAAATCACTCATCATGTTGTCGACTCGATAGTGGTAACAACATCAACGTCAGCCTCTTCACACAGCGCCGCCAACTCAGGACCAATAGAATCTGTGAGCAATAAATCTATGTCACGCAACTGGCCGCTTTTTACCGGTGCGGAGCGCGTAAATTTATGATGGTCTGCGACTAGTATGCGCGTTTCGCAGTTCTCTCTAATGGCCTTCGACACATGCGATTCCTCCGGTGTGAAGTCCAGCAGTTGACCAGTGTCCGATATCCCACCCACGCCACAGACGCCAAAGTTCACCTGAAAATTTCTGAACTGATTGGTGGCATCTTCACCGACCACATCTTCATCAGTCGGTCGCACCCTGCCGCCAACAATGTAGGTTTCTATACTCGGGTTACGGCATAACGCCAACGCGGCATTGAGATTGTTAGTGATTACGTGCAGGTTCGAGCGCAAGGCCAGCTGCTCAGCAATTTGCTGTGGCGTGGTTCCAATGCCTAAAAACAGACTGGCCCCATCAGGCAGATACGCCGCAGCCAATTTGGCAATGTGCTTTTTCTCTTCCAGGTTTATCACCTGGCGATTCGTAAACGACAGATTACGACTCTGGGTCGGTAATGTTATGCCCCCATGAACACGGCGCACCACACCAAGATCACTCAGCTCGTTCAGATCCTTGCGAATTGTCTGAACCGACACTTCAAAGTGGTTCGTAAGCTCGCTGGAAGACAAAGTACCACCACTACTGGTGAGAAATTCGACAATTAGGGCCTGGCGGTCTGTGAGTTGCATTAACAGTTGTTTTACGCTTTCGTAGTAGGTTCGCTAATCTTCGAACGATACTATAAAATATTTCGTACGAAAGCAATATAGAAACCGGGTTAGTCAAATTCCTTGGAACTTTTACTTCTGTTAATCAACGTTGCCGGTGCGGCAACGCTCATGTTGTGGTCCGTTCGTCTGGTACGAGTGGGTTTCGAACGCGTGCATGGCAATCGGCTTCGGGCAGCGGTTCGGCGCTCAGACAACGGACGCTTGAAGGCAGCGGCTATCGGCACCGGTGTTGCCATGGCACTGCAAAGCTCCACAGCGGTCGCAGTGCTGGCGGCCGGTTTTGCCGGCTCTGAGGTATTCTCAGTTGCCCAGGGGATCGCCCTATTGCTAGGCGCTGATCTTGGCTCCGCCCTGGCCACTCAACTTCTCTCTTTCGACTTGACTGCCGTCATTCCATTGTTGCTACTGATCGGAGGCACACTGTTTTTGCGCGACAGCAGTCGTCGCGGACAGCAAATCGGGCGCATCATTCTGGGCATCGGCTTAATTTTATTGTCGCTGCAATTACTTGCCGATGCGACCGCGCCTTTACGCAATAGCCCCTTCCTGATGCAGACCATGGTGTATCTCGAACAGGATATGGTCACCGCATTTCTGGTAGGCGCGCTGTTCACTTGGTTAATGCATTCGAGCGTCGCTTCAGTGCTTCTGGTAACTACACTGGTGGCCCAATCCGTGGTGCCATGGGCCGTGGGCCTGGCTCTAGTGCTTGGTGCAAACCTTGGCAGCGGCTTAATCGCCTGGGCGTTAACACGCGATCAGCCCCCGGCTGGCCGACGCATCCCTCTGGCAAACTTAATGTTTCGAGCGGTGATGGCGGTGGTGGTATTGCTTACCCTTAAATTCATTCCGATCACAGCACCGGAATCTGCCACAACCGCCGCACAATGGATTGTTCTTGCACACGTCGGCTTCAACGCACTGCTGCTGATCATCTGCTTACCACTGGTCAATATTATGGATCGACTGACGGCAAGTATGATTCAGAATGCACCGGAAACTGGCGCTTCGCTGCAACTCTTGTACGGTCGTAAAACCGCACTTGAAAACATTGCTTCCCTGGCACCTCAACAGGCATTGGCAAGTGCCAGTCGTGAATGCCTTCGGCTGGCAGATCATATCGAACTGATGTTACAACCGATTATGCAATTCTACGAACAGTACGATAAACCATTGGCAGATGAAGTGTTAGATCTTGAGCTGGTGGTAAATAAAATGCATTCAGACATCAAGTTATATGTGGCAGAAATCGATGATCAATCACTTTCTGACTCCGACAAAGAACGCAAGTTCGCGCTGATCAACTTTGCGATAAACACAGAGACTGTCGGCGATATCATCACAAAAAACTTACTGACACTCGCAGAAAAAAAGAATCGCGAATGCCTGGCATTTTCAGCACAGGGCTGGTCTGAATTAATTCAGCTGCACGAACAGGTTATTTCGAATATGCATTTGTCACTTAACACCTTAATCTCTGGTGATTTAGACTCCGCAAGGCAGTTAATCGCTGAAAAAGACCGAATACGAAAACAGGAGCGCAACAGTAACTTACAACATGTTCGCAGGCTGCAGTCCGGCGCACCAGACAGCATCGAAACCAGTGACATTCACTTGGAAACCTTAAGTGCGCTGCGACAGATAAACTCGCTTTTTGCCGCTGTAGCCTATCCAATCCTGACCAAGCACGGCGATTTACTGGATAGTCGACTGGCTGAACGTACGAGCACATAGAGCAAGGAAGGATGGGCGTTTGACAGTACACTCACCCACCTCAGCAGTGCTCTGAAATTGGGTTGCATGATAAACCGCATTCCACCAAGTGTTATTGTTGGGAAATAATAGCGACAGAATCTAAGCTTCGGCAATGCAGCTGAGCAAAGCGGACTAAATCTCCTGCCAACTACGCTTTGCGTTCATGCCATTCTTTGCTCCAAATCCGTCGATGAAAAAACGGAAACTTGGTAAGCTCTTCAAACAAAAAGAGTGCAAACACCCAGGTCACTGAAAATTCAAACACTAAAACACATAGGGCAGTCACTGGCACCATAAACAACCAGTTAGCCCCTAAGTGAATATTCATGGATGATCTGGTATCGCCCGACGCGCGAAGGACGTTGCCACAAATTGCATTGGAAACGCGCGGGAATGGCAGGATCAGCAATATCGGTAGAAAGCTTAGCAATGCCATGCGGGTCTCTGCAGCTAAGTCGGAATATACCCACCGGGTGGCAAAAATGATAAGTGCATAAGTAAAAGCAACAATCACTGCCGCGATGAATGCTCCGCGCCAGGCTCGACTCATAAATTCATCCAGCTCATCAGCGGTAAACGACCTACCAAGCATTTGCGCTATTAATATTCCTGTCGCTTGTGTCCAGGTATAGCTCAACTGCCCGGCTATTCGCACCCATGGCATGATCAGTGTCATTGCAGCAAACTGATACACATTTAAGTTAGAGTAAATGGCAGCGCAAGCCTGATTAGCGAAAGTCATACTGACAAAGGTGGCAGCAATAGGCCAGGAAAAATGAAACTGCTTGTGCGTAGCAGTGATCAAACGACCGTGCAGCCAACCAGTAACATCACTAAACAACCCATGTGATCGATAGAACATCACAGCCAAATAGAGCAGCCTCAATAGCGCACCAAAAAACGAACCCCATGCCGCCCCGACAAGCTCCATTTCAGGAAAACCGTATAGCCCGAAGATTAATATAAAGCTTGACCCGACGTTGACGGGCGCTGATATCAGGAAGCTATAAAAAGCAAGCTTAGTTCGCCCGCACCCATTGAAGTGACTGGTAAAAACACTGCTAACCGCTTCTGCAACCATCACCAACAGAAACACCTTTAAGTACCCTGCCGCGCCATCTGCAATAGCGTTTGAATGGGCCATCATGTCGAGCAGTGGTCGACCAAAAAACACAACCAATGCGACGCCCAGTACTACTATTAGAACGTTAATTATCAGCCCGCAATAAAACGCCGTTTTAATCTCTAACGGATCGTTTGTGCCATATGCCTGTGCAACTTTAATTTGCATCGCATTGGCAAACGCAAACGTAGTGCCCATCACCATGCCGGAAATCACGGTAGCAATACCAATGGAGGCAACTGCTTCCTCACCCAGTGAAGACACCAGGTATAGATCAATAATGACAATAGAAAACATCATCACAGCACGCAGGGCCATCGGCCAGGCCATACTGAATATTTCTATTGACGATGGTGTACGTTGCTTATTCAGTTTGATAAATCCAAATGTTTATGGCGCAAACGAGCCTCTAGGAACAACACTGATTGGTAGCACACTTAAGTTATTTGATTTCGAATTTTAAGCTGTACTGTCAAAGGTCACGTACGAAACTGTAGGGGGGATAAGCTGAAAGCGCATCCACCCCCTACGGTTCACTACGGTCTATCGAACATAAATTAATAATTCCAAAGCGTACCGTCTTCTAGTCGCACCACCGGATGGCTACCTGGTTTATAACTGTATCGCGAGGCCTCGGCCTCATCAAAGTCGACCCCCAGGCCGGGCTCATCACTCACCATCATCATGCCCTGCTCCATACGATGATTCGACGGGAACAAAGCATCGCATTCTGCAGTGCCTAGCGTCAGATATTCCTGAATACCAAAATTCGGCGCCCAGGCATTTAAGTGCGCCTGTGCGGCCATACACAAAGGCGAATGACTTGGCGCGCCATGGAATCCGGTTCGCACATGGTGCAACGCGGCGAGATCAACAATGCGCTTAACGTGAGTAATACCACCTGCATAGGTCACCGCCACACGAATGAAATCGATAAGTTCGTTCTCTATAAGCTGCTTGCAATCCCATATTGAATTAAACACCTCACCAATAGCGATAGGCACAGTTGAGTGCTGACGCAAAAACTTCAGTGCATCCTGATCATCTGCAGGGGTCGGGTCTTCCAACCAGAACAACCCAACATGCTCAACAGACTTAGCAAACTCAGCGGCCTCCCGCGGTAGCAGTCGATGATGCACGTCATGCAGTATTTTTAATTCGGCGCCGAAGCGTTCACGAATCTGCGATAAAGCATCTGGCATAAAACGCATATAACGATCGGCGTCCCAGATCTCTTCTTTCGGACGAATACCGCTGAAGTCGGTTATGAATTGTTTATCGGCTTGGCCTTTATCAGCAACACCGTAGCCTGCTGTAGGCATACCCGGTATGCCACATTGAACTCGTACGGCCTTATAACCTTGCTCCTGGTAAGACGCTATTGAATCCATCAGATCCTCAAGGTCAGCGCCGTTGGCATGCGCATACACCAGCGCACCTTCACGGCTCTTGCCCCCAAACAACTGGTACAACGGCATACCAGCAAGCTTTGCTTTTATATCCCACAGCGCCATGTCAATCGCGCCAAATGCGGCCATCGCAATGGGACCACGTCGAAAATAGGCACCGCGATAGAAGTACTGCCAAATGTCCTCGCTGTTGCGAGGGTCTCGGCCAATGAGATTAGGAATGAGATAATCTTTTAAATACGCTGCCGGTAAGGTTTCGCGATTATTTAAGGTGGCGTCACCCAGGCCATATACGCCTTGATCAGTCATAACCTTCAAGGTGACATAATTTTTACCCGGGCCACCGACAAAGACTTTTGCATCGATGATTTTCATAGCATAAACCCTGATCTATGGCATAGTCGCACGCAGTTGAACTCGCTTAAGTGTTTGGGTGATAATTCCATTTTACATTATGCAACGACCTTCGGCCCCACACTACGTTCTCTTTTTCCAATGGGCTTGGTGCTGCGGTTTCCATCTATAAAATAACCGAGAGACAACATGACCACCTTTCCCGTAGTTGATACCGATACTGACGTTACTCGCCAGGTGCTTGCAGACCATCCCGAGCTAATGGTGGTGGCATTTCGTTTTTCCAAACAAGGTGCCGAGGGCAAACTGCACAATCACCCCCACATTCAATCTACATTCGTCAAGTCAGGGCGATTCGCTTTTACAATTGACGGCAACACAACGGAAGTTGGCCCCGGTGACAGCTTTGTGATTCCAACAAACGTTACGCATGGCTGTGTTTGCCTTGAGCCTGGAACCCTGATCGATAGTTTCACGCCGCGCCGTGATGATTTTCTTTAAGTACCTACAAATAAGCCAGAAATCGTAAGTAGTTAGAATTTCTTTGAAGTCGCTGCGTTACCATCAGTCTAATAAATTTTACCGCCATACACGTAGGTTGCGTTCTCCGCCAGCGAATGCAATTGGTCAATAGTTCAGCAACTCGCCTATCACCTGAGTGAAAGCAAGCCATTCAAACTACTGTTCAAAATAATCCGGATGATCCTGCAAGATTTTATTGATGGTCGCATCCAAACGCGAAAGGTGGAGCATCCCGGCTTCGACCGCTTCTTCGGGTTGAGCATTCTTTACGTAGCCCGCAATCGTTTCATGATCTTCCAACAATTGCGGCAGGCGATTACGCTCTGAATGGCCAAGTACACATAGCCTGTCGAGCTTGGCTTTTTCACTGGAAATAACTTCGAAAGCAAATTCAACACCGGCTATCTCACACAAGGTTTTATGGAAATCATAATCCAAACCACTAAAGGCTTCGAAGTCTTCGTTATCAACTATCGTTGTTTGTAGCTGCACACATTTATCCAGCCTTTTTGCGCCCTCGCCGTCACAAAGTGCTGCAGCCCTACGCAGCACCTCAGACTCAATAGAAGCCCGCACGAAGCGTGACTTTGCTATGGCTTTGTTCGAGAATCTTCTTACTTCTGTTGCCTTTTGGGGCCTTATCAAAAGTAGATCGAAGTTTTCCAGACGGCTAAATGCATCACGCACCGGTTGCCTTGATACTTCAAAACGCGCCGCAATTTCTGCTTCAGAAATTTTCGTACCGGGCAGGAGCTGCAGAGAATTGATTTCCTGATACAGATGATCAAAGATCAAATCCACACTGGTTCTGCGTGGCTGAATATTCTTTACTGGCTCCATCTGCTTGTTCTCTGTTTTACGGCCAAAGCCATTCATAGCCTACGCCACCATTGCCTCGAACCGCAACCATGCCAGCCAAAACTATCCGGGCACAGACCCATATTAGATAAAGTTTCAGACACCAACACCCCCAAATAGTCACTAAATTGATCCACTTACTACTGAGACTGTCGCTTCCAGTGTTGCTATTCAATTCCAATTTATACTAGCATACCAGTTAAGCTGACGTGGCCAACTTCAGGCACGATAAATTGAAAACTGGCAAATCAAGCCTAATCTCGAACTAACTAGCACCGAGGAGTACCGTTGAGCGTACAACTAGAAAGTATTGTCAAGAAATACGGCAATCTGCAGGTTGTTCATGGCATCGACCTTGAGGTGGGTGAGAAAGAGTTTGTAGTTTTGGTAGGACCTTCAGGCTGTGGCAAGTCAACCACTCTGCGAATGATTGCCGGGCTTGAGGAAATTACCCAAGGCCAGCTTACAATTGATGGACGCATAATGAATCGCGTCGCGCCGAAAGATCGCGATGTCGCGATGGTGTTCCAGAACTACGCTTTGTACCCACACTTAAATGTCGCCGATAACATCGCTTTCGGGTTAAAGATCCGTCGGGAAAGCAAGCAATCTATAGAAGCCTCTATTAAGGAAGTCAGTGGCATTTTGGGTCTAACGGAATATTTAGATCGCAAGCCGTCTGACTTATCCGGAGGGCAAAGACAACGTGTTGCCATGGGGCGCGCGATTGTACGCCGGCCTAAAGTATTCTTGTTTGATGAGCCACTCTCGAACCTTGACGCCAAACTCCGTACCCAAATGCGTGCAGAGATCAAACGTCTTCACAACCGCCTTGGCGTTACCAGCATCTACGTAACACATGATCAGGTTGAGGCGATGACCCTGGCTGACCGCATTGTTGTGATGAATGATGGCCGCATTGAACAAATCGGCGCGCCCATGGATTTGTTTTTGAACCCTGCCAACACATTCGTAGCAAGTTTTCTTGGCGCACCTCCAATGAACCAAATCGCGGCAGTGGTGGCTCAGAGCGCTGATGGGCCGGTTGCCGAATTCAACAATCACAGCCTACCGCTACCGCATCTTGAAGGACTACAAGGTGCCACCGGACGCGAAATAGTCGTGGGGGTACGACCTGAGTTTGCAGAACCGGTAAATGTTGTATCACCAGGAGTAGTACCACTCGAGATAGATCTTATCGAAACCCTGGGCTCTGAAGCACTTTTACACTCAATGGTGGCCAACGAACCGTTTGTAATGAAAGCCGACACGCTCACGGGCATCAATGTCTTACAGGATGTGAAGGGATTTAAAATCCCCCGGGAATTAATAAGAGTATTTGACGCCGCATCCGGAAAGGCGCTTCCAGGGCAGGATCAACCGGTATGAACGCCACCGACCTGCATCAGCCAAAGCAGTTTGCTCCACCCTCGAGACTCATCCGGATAAAAGACCATGTGCGTAATCACTGGCAACTCTATGTGATGCTCGCACCCACCATCATTTGGTTAATTACTTTTTTATATACACCCATGTACGGCTTGCAAATCGCGTTCAAGGACTACAGTCTATTTCGTGGAGTTAGCGGCAGTCCGTGGGTTGGGTTCGAACATTTCAACACGTTGTTTGACAACCAGCAGTTTTTACGCGCACTCAAAAACACCGTAGTAATTAGTTTCTTAAGTCTATGTTTCGGATTTCCGATTCCCATTCTATTAGCACTAATGTTCAATGAAATATTAAACCAGGGGTTTAAAAAGACTGCTCAAACTATTGTCTACTTACCACACTTTATTTCTTCCGTGATCATCGCAGGGATTGTGATCACAGCGTTTTCTCCTTCAGCAGGCATTGTAAATACGGTTCTTGAATATTTCGGATTCGATTCAGTTTACTTTCTAACCCGACCTGAATGGTTCCGACCCATCTTTATAGGCTCCAGCATTTGGCAAGAAGCGGGTTTTAGCTCAATAGTATTTCTGGCAGCAATTGCCGGCGTGAGCCCTACTCTGTATGAATCTGCTGTTATTGACGGCGCATCTCGATGGCAAATGATGTGGAAAATAACCATCCCTTCAATCATGTCGACCATCATTATCATGCTAATAATAAGAATCGGCAACTTGCTGGAAGTCGGTTTTGAAATGATTATTCTGCTGTATCAGCCAGCGACTTACCAAACAGCAGACGTTATCAATACCTTTATATACCGCCAGGGTATTCAAACTGGTAACTATGATCTGGCAGCAGCAGCGGGACTATTTAATGCAGTGATCGCATTCATATTAGTCATTGCAGCAAACTCACTAGCCAAGCGTTACTCACGCACCTCACTCTGGTAGCAGCGCAAATGGCAAACATGAATCTCTATTCGCGTGGCGACAAAACTTTTGTTGTAATCAACATGTTTCTGGTTGCAATTTTCACCTTGTCAACGCTCTACCCTTTTATCTATATCACTGCCGTATCTTTTAGCTCAGGCTTTCCCGCAGCCTCAGGTGAAGTGGTATGGAAGCCAATCGATTTAACATTTGCCGCCTTTCAAAGAGTATTAACTGACTCAGAGTTCTGGATCAGCTACAGAAATACTTTTATTTATACCATTGGAGGCACGTTAACTTCACTGGCATTTATTATTCCCGGAGCTTATGCCCTATCGCGTCCGCACCTTTTCGGCAAACGCTTCTGGAACTTAATGGTAGCGTTTACCATGTGGTTTAACGCCGGTATGATCCCGTTCTTTTTAAACATGCGTGATCTCGGCTTACTAGACAGCTACTTCGGAATTATTATTGGCTTTGCTGTTAACGGCTTTAATCTAATACTGCTTCGAAATTTCTTTGAAGGCATACCAAGCTCCTTTGAGGAGGCTGCCAGAATGGATGGTGCCAACGACTTTCAAGTACTGTGGAAAGTCTATATGCCGCTATCAAAACCAGCCATTGCCACCGTTGCACTTTTTTGTGTTGTGTCACGTTGGAACGGATTTTTCTGGGCAATGATCTTATTACAGGATGAAAACAAGCTACCACTACAAGTCTATTTACGTCGCACTATTGTAGAACTCACAGGCGACGAAGAATTTGTAAGCTCGGCACTAACCATTCCCTATTCTGTTGAAACTGTGACTGCTGCCATTATTGTTTGCTCAATAATTCCAGTGCTTATTTTCTACCCGTTCATACAGAAGTATTTTAACAAAGGTATCCTCCTCGGAGGAGTCAAAGAGTGATCTCAAAGTTATATTACCAGGAGAGAGTACAATGAAAAACCGACATCTATTAACCACTGCCTTGACGGCAGCAATAACAGCGGCTTTAGTCTCAGGCCCCACCGTCGTAAGTGCAGACGGTCACCTCAGAGTGGTTGATAAGCCACTAACATTAAACGTGCACTTGCACGATAAAAAATTCACCTACGATAATGATTGGCCAGTCGAGAAAGCCGCCGCTGCAATGACCGGTGTTTCGCTTAACAACGTCACAGTTGGCAACACACCAGACAGTAACGAGGCATTCAACCTAATGATTGCCAGTGGTGATCTGCCAGATATCGTCGGCGGCAAGCACATGAAACATAACGTCAATCGTTACGGACCCGAAGGTGCATTTTTACCACTTGATGATCTCATCAAAGAGCACGCACCTAATATTTATGCCCAGATGCAAGCACGACCAGGTGTTTTCAATTCAGTTCGTGCGGGTGATGGCAATTTGTACTTCGTACCGTATTTAACTGATGGTAAGTATGGTCGAGCCTACTTCATTCGTGAAGATTGGTTGGCCAAATTAGACCTCAAGCAGCCAGATTCGGTAGATGATCTTTACAAAGTACTGACCGCATTCCGCAACGAAGACCCGAACGGCAACGGCAAGAAAGACGAAATACCTGCGTTCTTCCGTAACTGGGAAGAAGTATTGCGCCTTGTCACTTTTTGGGACGGTCGATCTTCAGGCTCTGACACCTATCATGACTTTCATATAGCTGACGGAAAGATCAAACACGGCTACGCTGGAGAGGGCTATAAAGTAGGCATCAAGAATATGGCCAAGTGGTACAAGGAAGGCTTGATTGATCCTGAAGTTTTTACTCGAGGCTCTTCTGCACGTGAATTCTTGCTGTCAAATGACCTGGGTGGCTTCACGCATGACTGGTTTGCATCAACAGCAGGCTACAACACCTCGCTTGCCGATAAAGTTCCCGGGTTCTCATTGCAAGCAATGATTCCACCGAAATCTATCTCTGGCGTACGTATGGAAGAGCACCGCCGTATACCTATAAAACCTGAAGGCTGGGCAATCAGCTATTCTAACAAGCACCCAGTAGAAACCATAAAATACATGGATTTTTGGTGGACAGAAGAAGGCCGTCGTCTGGCTAACTTCGGTGTCGAAGGCGAGCAATACACCATGGTAGATGGCAAAGCAATATTTACTGATGCAGTCCTTGGAAGTGATCGCCCACTTAACTCGCAGCTAACTGATATAGGCGCACAGGTTCGTCGTGGTTTCTGGCAGGACTACAACTACGAAATTCAATGGACCAACGAACATGCACTTAAAGGTATCGCACTATATGACAGTGGTGACTACCTAATTGATCAGTTCCTGGGTGTCGCTTTCAATGAAAAAGAGCAAGCGGTCTATGACAAGCACTGGGTATCTATTCAAACCTATATGCTAGAAAAGCAGCAGGCATGGGTTCTTGGCTCAGCTGATGTTGAAGCCGAGTGGGATGACTACATGAAAGAACTCAACAAACTTGGTTTTAGCAAAGTGCTAGAAGCTATGCAGTCCGCTTACGATCGCCAATATGGTTAGTCTCTAAGCGCTATCTGGCCTAAATTAGCCCATACAGGGCTAATCAATACTCATGAGGGTGCGCGCAGGGTGCACCCTCACCGAGCTGCAACAAGAGTTGCAATAAAGATTTAAAATTAAAGGATCACATAGAAATGACAACACCCGGTTCAACCCCTGCCGCGCCACTAGATGAGCCAAAGGCCGGTCGCTTGAACATTCAGTACGCGCCCGATGAAACATCTGAAATCACAGAGAACCCACCGCGCTTTACCTGGCTGCCGGTGATAGAGTCAGATGCACAGTACTCAGTACGTATTACCGGTGCAAACAACAATAAGACTGAGCTGACCTTCGGCCCTATACCACTCAATTTTTACACACCGGAACAAGCACTCCCTGCTGGTGACTACCTCTGGTGTTATTGCGTTTGCGATGCACAAGGCAAACCACAAACTAACTGGAGCCAGCAAAGATCATTCAATGTTTCACCTGACCTTGCCGAAACTCCGCTCGCCTCACGCAAAGACCGATATCAAAAAGCAGACATGGCACACCCGCGACTGTGGCTATCACCTTCCATGGTTGAAAAATTTAGCAAAGACCTAAAGGCGGATAACGCACACTGCACATGGAATGTGTTTTTTGAAAAATCAGTCGCCCCATGGATGGATCGTGAAATTATCCCGGAACCCGTCGGTTATCCGAATCATCAACGTGTTGCATCTGTATGGCGGCAGACCTACATCGACTGTCAGGAAGTTTTATACGCCATCCGCCACCTTGCAGTGGGTGGTGTTATCACCCGTGACGAGAAAATGCTCGATCGCGCTAAGGAATGGTTATTATCAGTCGCGAACTGGGATCCCGCAGGAACAACTTCTCGCGGCTACACAGATGAATGG
>CALGJU010000205.1 GCA_937928685.1 uncultured Granulosicoccaceae bacterium | reverse complement strand
GCAAGAACGACAAAATGAAAGCTCGGTAGCGCTTGATAATCAGCACACAGAAGTCAGTGTGCAAATGCGTGACCGGCGCGATGAACACGATTCATTAAGTGCAGAAATAACCTCGCTTGAACAACGCCGCACTAATATACCCGTAGCGCAAATGCGGTTGCGTGAAGCGCTGTGTGAAGGCACAGGGTTACAGGCCGACGATGTGCCGTTTATCGGCGAACTACTGCAAGTGCGGGAGGATGAGCATGCGTGGGAAGGTGCCGCTGAAAGAGTACTACGTAACTTCGGTTTGTCATTACTGGTTGCAGATGAACACTATGCACAGGTAGCCACCTGGGTCGACAAAACACATTTACGTGGCCGTGTTGTTTATTATCGGGTGCGTACCGGAGCAGGGCAGCAGCGTGGTGGGCGTGACAGACAAACACCCGCCAGTGATTCACTGGTGAGTAAGCTGCTAGTCCACCCGGATACCATTTTCCATGGTTGGCTTGAGAATGAATTGCTGCAACGCTTCAATTATGTGTGTTGTGAATCGCAACAACAGTTTTATCGGGAAGTGCGTGCCATCACCCGTAATGGCCAGACCAAAGGGCGGGGTGACAGACATGAAAAAGATGACACCCACCGCATTGATGATCGCAGTCGTTACGTGCTTGGTTGGTCCAATGAAGAGAAACTCAAAACACTTAAAGCGCAGTGCGCGCAGCTTGAAAAACAGATTTTTGAAATATCTGAACAGCTTATTGCGGTAAAAAAAGCGCGTGACCTTTTGAATGAAAGGCTGCGGGCACTGGCAGATGTGCAGGCGGTTAACAGCTGGCAAGCGCTTGATTGGCAATCGCAAGTGGTTCGTATAGGTAAGCTTACAGAAGAACGCAAAGCCCTTGAGGCAACCTCAGACATATTGCGTGCATTGACCCTACAGCTTGAAACCACTAAAACTGAACTTAAAGACGCTGATGAAAAATGCTCAGCGCAACAGCAAAAAATAGGTGAAACCAACAATAAGCTGGCAGCTGCCAGGCAACTGTTTATTGCTACTCATAATATACTGCGAGAGTGTGCCGGGCTCGAACCACTGACAGTGGCCTACCAGCCAGAGGAGGCAAGCTTAGGTGATGCCACAGAGCCAGTCGAATTTGACCAGGCAATCTGGGTTGAGTCTCAGGAAGAGGCCATGAGTCACTTAACGCTTGATCCACCGCGTTTGCAAAACATGCTGAAAGAAGCGCTTGATGAGCCCGTGTTTACAGTTGAATCTATTGATAACCGACAAAGTGACCTGCGGGAATGGTTGCAACGCCAGATAGACAATGATGATGCTGCTATTAGTCGTGTAGCACAGAGAATAGTCAGTGCGATGACAACGTACATCACTGAATTCCCGGCTGATACCGCTGAGGTAGATGCTAACCTTGCAGCAAGCGATGAGTTTCGGGCAATGCTTACGGCATTGCAGGCAAATGATTTGCCACGCTTTGAAGCAAAGTTTAAAGAGTTGCTAAACGAAAACACCATCAGGGAGGTGGCTAACTTTCAGTCGCAGCTTAATCGGGAGCGCGATGAGATCAGAGACCGTATTGAAAGCATTAATACGTCATTAAATGAGATTGACTATGTTGATGGCCGATATATTGTTCTTGAAAATCAGCTGGTGACAGATGCCGATATAAGAAGCTTTCAAAGTGAATTGCGAGCGTGCACTGAAGGCAGTCTAACCGGCTCTGGTGATGAGCAGTACTCAGAACAAAAATTTCTACAGGTACGCGCTATCATTGAACGTTTTCGTGGTCGTGAAGGTTCTATCGATAGTGACCGTCGCTGGACTGACCGCGTAACGGATGTACGTAACTGGTTTGTTTTCGCCGCAAGTGAGCGCTGGAGATCAGATAACACAGAGCATGAACACTACAGTGATTCCGGTGGAAAAAGCGGTGGTCAGAAAGAGAAGCTTGCTTATACAATATTGGCGGCCAGTTTGTCTTACCGGTTTGGCTTAGAGTGGGGCGTTAGGCGCTCGCGTTCTTTTCGGTTTGTAGTCATAGACGAGGCTTTTGGTCGCGGGTCTGATGAATCGGCTGATTATGGGTTACGACTGTTTCAAAAATTGAATTTACAATTGCTGGTGGTAACGCCGCTGCAGAAAATTCATATTATCGAACCTTATGTTTCAGCTGTTGGTTATGTGACCAATGCAACCGGAGCAGCCTCGCAGATTCGTTGTTTGACTATTGAAGAATACCGCGCAGAAAAAGCCCGCTTAGGGTTGATGCCGTCAGATGAAGATCCTTCTAATGATGATCCTTCCAATTGACGCTTAAGCAAAATAACACAACCACTAGTTGGAGCACGGTCGCTGATTTGCGTAAACAAATACAGCGTTTGTGGGATCGTGGGGAACTGCTTCGTTTATCACAAGCGACGGTCTTTGCAAGCAATTCACCGGATAATGAAGCTGCAGTAGTTGAATTTCCGCGTCGGTTAACTGTTAAAAAACCAACCTCAAAACAGGCAAGTGAACAGTTTGCGCAAGTACGTGAATGGATACGCTCTTTAGCCCAATGTAAATTCATACGAATAGAATACCGTGAAACCAAGCATCAGGTGTTGGGGAAAAACGAGTTACCTAATGCGGTATGGGTAGACTCATTGGATGATGCATTGTCCTTTATTAGTTGCTCCGCTGAAGCAAAACGATTCAGTGCCTTATGCAGTGTTATTGTGGAGCATGATGTTCGATTGCTTGAGTGGTTATATAAGCGGCCGTTAAAGGCGCTTGAGTTACTTGCTGTAATGGAAAAACTAATGCAAGTTCACAGCAAAATGTTAGCGACGCCAAAGCCTGGTATTTATTTGCGGCAACTGAGTGTGCCGGGTGTTGATACAAAGTTTATAGAGCAGCACAGAGACACACTGGCAGAGTGGTTAGACCTGACATTGCCCGAATCTGCCATTGATAATGATTATCGGGGTATCAAAGGATTCACGCTACGTTATGGTTTTAAGGATAAGCCAATTCGGCTGCGCATGCGTTCTCTTGATGGGCGCTATCCGTTTCCCGACTTTGCGCGGGAACCATCAAGTGCTAATGCTTTGACTGAGGTAATGGCGCAAGCAGATGTGACGCTTGATATTTCAGTGCTCGGTCAGCTGCAGCCAACCCATACCCGCGTTCTGATAACTGAAAACGAGATCAACTATTTGGCGTTACCGGATATGAGGTCAACTTTGGCACTATTCGGTGCTGGCTATGGCTGGTCATCTATGCAGGAGATCCCTTGGTTGCAAGCGCTAGAGATTTTTTACTGGGGTGATATAGATACACATGGTTTTGCTATTCTTGATGATCTGCGAGGGTATCTACCACAGGTTCAATCGCTGCTGATGGATCGCGATACATTGCTGGCGCATGAGGCACTGTGGGGGCAAGAGTCTTCACCGACCGGTCGCCCGCTTGCGCGTTTGACAGATGCCGAGCAAGCAGTTTATCAGGCACTGGTTTCCAATCGATACGGTGATGCTGTTCGCTTAGAGCAAGAACAATTAAATTTCGCCGCGGTAGCAGAGGTTTTAGCAGACTTGGATCGGTTTTAGTCGTAACGTAGCAACCCACGTCCTCTGGACGTGGTCAGAGGACAGAGGCTTTGCCGATTGTCCTTTATAATAGTATCGAGGTAGCTCGAACTCTCAGTTGAAGCAATGCTGGAGTGTAAAAACAGATCCGCCGTAGGGTGGTATAAGCGCAAAGCGCATCCACCGTTTTAATCATTGGTGGATGCGCCTGCGGCTTATACCACCCTACGAGATACAACGGCCCCTCAAGCCGAGCAG
>CALGJU010000204.1 GCA_937928685.1 uncultured Granulosicoccaceae bacterium | reverse complement strand
GCAGTTAAACCGGTAATTTCCAACCGCTTATTGAAATAAGTTGTTCTAAAAGCTTGTTATTCCAGAATTAACCCCTATTACTAGGGTAAGGCAGCAATGGTATGTTGCCCCTGATAACTGCTTTTGGCGCATCTGTTTTGATGATACCCTAAGCGGATATTCAAACTGCCTGTGCAATGGTGATAGCAAGGTAGTATTTAATTTTCACCAATTTTAGAGTATGAGTAAAAGTATGAGTAAAGGTACAGTTAAGTGGTTCAACGCTGATAAAGGTTTTGGATTCATTACACCGGAAGATGGCGGCAAAGATTTGTTTGTTCATCACTCCGAAATTCAAGCAGGCGGTGGATACGCAACTTTGAATGACGGTCAAGCCGTAGAGTTCGAAGTTGGACAGGGCGAAAAAGGCCCTTGCGCTAACAAAGTGCAAGCTGTGTAAAGCTTGGCTAACGTATAGCGTAATTACGCGTAATACGTAAGTTGTTACCAGAGCCGAAGCTTTTGCTTCGGCTTTTTTGGTTCTGGCGCTATGTCAGGGTTGTCGCAGGTGGTTTATTCCAGCGCCGTAATCGAGCCTGTCTCCGCCTCGGCAACACCTTTGACTCGCCTTTGACGACAGTGGCTTGTCAGCCTGTTGTCATGAGTTACGGTGGTCTAGCCTACATTATTCACAAGGCGACCAGTGAAATCGTCGCTAAGTCTTTATATGCAGTGTATTAAGGCGATAACGAATTATTTCGATTTAACGTGTCTATTCGACACCATAGAAAATCTCGCGTCACATCTTAGCCGATCCGCATCGCTAGTGGCGGGCCACGCTTCTCAGGCGATCAGCAGACCTGTTTAGCGAGATTTCCTCTGGCTGCCGAATCCTCATGAATAATGCAGGCTAGCCGGTGTTCTGTTTGAACAAAGCTGAATCTGCAAACCTGGAACGGGGTTTTTTTACCGCTCCAGATGCGAATCGTAACTGCATGCAGTAGGATTAGAGTCAGCCAGCTGAATTCACAGGAACCACAATGACTGACACGCAAACCGCCCCTTACTCCGGCTATTTTAAAAGGGATGTACCTGCGGAAGACCCTGAACTAACCCATGTGGGCCCCGGCACGGCATGTGGTGAGTACCTGCGCCGTTACTGGCAACCGGTAGCGATGTCAAATGAAGTCAGTGATCTGCCAGTGGCAATACGTATTTTTGGTGAAGATCTGGTGTTGTTTCGAGATAAGGCGGGCACATTGGGGCTATTGCATCGTCATTGTGCACACCGCGGAGCGTCGCTTGAGTTCGGTATCATTATGGACTGTGGTATCAAGTGTTGTTATCACGGTTGGCACTTCGATGTAGATGGCAGGTTAATAGACGCGCCGTCTGAGCCGTTGGGCAGTCCGGTGCGTGACAAGGTCGTGCAGGGCGCCTACCCACTGCATGAAGTACACGGGTTAGTGTTTGCGTACATGGGGCCGCCGGATAAAAAACCGGACTTCCCCATCTATGACACTATGAATATCGAAGGCACAGAATCTAAAACCTTTTCGCTTAGCATGCCTGCCAACTGGCTGCAGGTGTACGAAAATACACAAGACCCGATCCATGTGATTCACCTTCATGCTTTGTCCAGTGGTGTGCAATTTGGCGCTGCGTCCGGTGTTGAACAGCTGATCGATTACCGCACCACACCACTGGGAATGATGAACGTACAAACACGAAGAGTAGGTGATCACTTATGGACCCGAACCACCGATTCTATTTTCCCTAACGGCAATCAAACCGGCGCTATCTGGGAAGAGGCGGAAGAGAAAAAGATATTCCAGCGAGTATCAATGCTGCGGTGGATGGTCCCGATTGATGATACGAATACTCTGACTATCGGCTGGCGTTATTTCAGTAAACAGCTTGATCCACGTGGACAAGATGATCCGGCTCAAGTTGGCAAAGAGAGCATCGATTTTATTGGCCAGACATCGGGTCGTTCGTACGAAGAACAGCAACGCCAACCGGGGGACTATGAAGTACAGGTATCGCAACGACCTATCGCAATACATGCACTGGAGCACCGGGTAACGTCTGACCGGGGTGTATCAAAGTTGCGCAAGATGCTTCGCGATCGGGTGCGAGCGCATAGTAAAACCGGTGACGCGCCCATGCCGGAGTTGAATGAAGACTCGGTCGTATCAACCTATTGTCAGGATACGGTGTACCCGGTGTCAGCAGTGGAAGAAGATGAAAAATTAATGCGTGAGTTTGGCGGGCGTGTTGCAGATACCGTGTTGGCGTGTGGGTCCAAACCTGCAGCTAAACGTATTCAGCTAATAGAGAAAGTATGTAGTGAAGAGTTCGGTAGTTGAAAACAGGTAGTCTTAGCCCCGATATAGACTTCGAACTACGTATATCCAGTTAAAGTTATAACCGTGGGTGATGCAGTTTTTAGAATATACGAACACTGAATATAAAAACACAACAGGTACATGAATTGAAATTCCGAACGCGTAAGTTGGGTAACACTACTTTGCAGCTTAGTGAGCTTGGCCTGGGCTGCGCCGCTATGGCAGGTAATCACCGTCCTGTTGCTGAAGAAGATATTCGGGCTGCCATTGACGAAGGTTTGAAGTCAGGAATTTCATTTGTCGATACTGCGCCATTCTATGGCTTCGGTCGATCCGAACATTACGTCGGTGACGCGATCAGATTGTTGGATGATATCGTTCTGTCGACAAAGGCGGGGCGTCTGTTGAAGCCCGGGCCTGCGCCGAAGCCAGTGGCAGATGATTGGCCGGGGTGTTTTAACTTTACTCCGGTGTACGATTATACCTATGACGGTGTCATGCGATCCTACGAGGACAGCCTTCAGCGGTTGGGTGTGACTACTATAGACATTTTATTGCTTCATGATATAGGTGCCATGCAGCACGGTGTGGAGTTAAATAAAAAGTTATTTGCTGATGCAATGTCAGGTGGCTATAAAGCACTGGATGAATTGCGTACTGCAGGTGACGTGCAAGTCATTGGCTTAGGTGTCAATGAACGTGAAGTATGTCTAGCGGCGATGGATCACGGTCACTGGGATGCTTTTCTACTGGCAGGGCGCTACACATTGCATGAGCAAGAGCCAATTCATGATCTGCTACCTGCTTGTGAAAAGGCGGGAACAGGGATTATTCTGGGTGGGCCCTTTAACTCTGGCATATTGGTAGGTGGTGACACATGGAACTATGCAAAAGCACCACCCGAGGTAGTCACCAAAGTAGGGCGTATTACCGCCGTGTGTGATTCGCATGGTATCCCTTTAGCTGCGGCAGCGTTGCAATACCCGCTTGGTTCACCACTGGTCGCGTCGGTGATTCCAGGGCCAAGATCGCGTCTGGAAATGCAGCAAGTAGTGGAGTGGTTTAACACCGATATTTCACCATCGTTCTGGAGTGATTTGCAGAATGAAGGTTTGATTGATTTGGCAGCCCCGCTACCTGTTTGACCCAGTCTTGTTCGTTAGTATCGATGTCAAACAGTAGATAATAGTTCGCTATGAAGGTGTATAGATAAATGCCAGGCACGACTCAAAAAAGAGAGGCTCCCCGCTGAGCAGGGAGCCTGCATAAACGCTAGATACACACTAGCTTGCTATTGAACAACCGAACCGGTAACTGGATTAAAGTAGTCTAATTCGCCTTCGGAGCTATCCAGCTTTGTCAGCGCGTAGCAGTTGCCTTGTGTCACCGAGAAGTTACTGATCTCATATCCGAGCTTCTCCGCCATATTCATGAAGTCAGTTTCCGGCATCCATGTATCAACGCTTGCGTCAGTGCAAGTTGGGCCCTCTGTGGCCAATACATTGCCAACCAAAAAGAGGGGTGCGATTACTGCGAATAAATTT
>CALGJU010000203.1 GCA_937928685.1 uncultured Granulosicoccaceae bacterium | reverse complement strand
CGACATCAGAGAAAATCTCGCGTCACATCTCAGGCGATCAACTGACCTGCTTAGCGAGATTTCCTCTGGCTGCCGAATCCTCATGAATAATGCAGGCTAGAGAAAGTAAAAAATTAGTATGCGACAAATAACTGCCACAAGCCTGCTCACCAACTCTCTCAGCTTCGACCTCACGATAGTAAAGCCGCGTACTACTCGGGCATGATTTGTGCGCCCAACCCTCTGGTCCTCCCGTTCAGATAAACCATGCTTACTCGACTTCTGACTACCACCGCACAACTGGCCAGCATATCGGCCATTGCTATCGTGCTTTCTTCTTGCACCGATAGCTCACCCAGCCTGCCAAAAGACTTCCACGTCACAACCGCCAACCAGGCTCAGGCGCGTGACGACGATCAACGGCCGAACATCATTGTGGTGTTTACTGATGATCAGGGCTACGCCGATCTCAGCTCACAGGGTGTACTCGGTGACATTGTGACTCCCCACATAGATCAATTGGCTGCGGACGGCACCAGAATGACATCGGGTTATGTCACAGCACCACAATGCACCCCATCACGCGCCGGCTTAATTACAGGAAAATACCAGCAGCGCTTTGGACTCGACGACAACCGATATACACCCATGCCGTTGCAAGAGACCACGCTTGCAAACCGCTTACAGGATGAAGGCTATGCAACAGGCATGGTGGGAAAATGGCATTTAGAAATTGATCAGAACTCACAAGACTACGACAACAGTAACTTAACTGCTGCCGACAGAATTCCTTTTTTTCCAGACCAACGCGGCTTTGACGATGTTTATTTCGGCTACAGAAACACCTGGTGGACAAACTACGATCTGCAAGGCAACACGCTTCCGTCCAAGTATCGAAGCAATACCAACTATCGATTAGATGTGTCTACAGACGCCAGTATCGCTTTCATCGAAAGGCACAAACAGGAACCTTTCTTTCTCTACCTGGCGTACTTCGCACCACATGTTCCACTGGAGGCAACAGAGAAATACCTTTCCAGATTTAGCGATGTTCCGGAAACACGACGCCAGCATGGATTGGCCATGATGTCCGCCATTGACGATGGTATTGGTCGCCTGCGAGAGAAACTTTCCGCAGACGAGCTCAGTGATAACACGATGATTTTTTTCATCAGCGACAATGGTGCACCACTGGGGATTCACAAACTAGATTTGCCGATCAGCAACAACGGAGGCGCTTGGGATGGCTCGTTAAACGATCCGATGATCGGTGAAAAGGGCATGTTGTCTGAAGGCGGTATTCGCGTGCCGTATATCGTCAGCTGGCCGGGCACGATAACGGCAGGCGTAGTATCAGACACACCTGTTACCACACTGGATGTTGCCTCGACGAGCCTGGCTGCTGCAGGAGTAGAGGTTCCGACTCAACTCGACGGCGCCAATCTGTTACCGGAGCTCACAGGGCAAGCCACGCTTGAAGAACGATCATTATATTGGCGTTTCTGGAGTCAGTCCGCGGTTCGCAAAGGGTCGTGGAAATACTTAAAGGCCGGATCAGATTACGAGTTTCTGTTTAACCTGGATGGTGCAGCACCTGAATCAGAAAATGTTCTGGCAGACTACCCGGCTATTGCGGATGACTTGCGCCAGGAACTGCGTACCTGGACACAAGAGCTACATAGACCAGGCATACCTAATTCTCCATTGAACAATCAGGAACAAGGCTGGTACGAACACTACTTTGCAGAGTAACGCCACTGCCATGTACCAGGCCTATACCGTCACTTGGTGTGCGCCCGATAACAACCCGCCAACGTTAGCGAGGGATATCCAGCTCGTACACAAGCGGACTACTTTAAACGTAATCAGCCACTCGCTTAATGTAGTCGAACGCATACCGTGCAAAGGACCAGCGCACCTGCATCTGAAACACGGGCGTATCTGCATGATTCGATAACAACACTGATGCATTGCCAAATCGCGTTTGTGTACACTGCCCGACACCAAAGTGTTGCGGATGAACATCGAACGGTGAGCCACTAGCAATCACGTCCCGAGTCTTGGCACCACTCAATCGCAGCACGGTAGAGTAGTCACTGACATCCACTGCTGCCGTACCAGGGGCAGCACGCCACCGCTCAGCAACACTTTGCGGGTCACCATCGGTATAGAGCATGCGTTCATTCGGCCCTAACCAAAACAACGTGCTGGCACTGTTACTGACATAAGTATTGGCTTCTAACCGGCAATCCATACCTAAGAGTTCAGTCAGTGCAGCGTTGCACGCTTGTGAGTCAAAATCACCGCGCAAGTTGATTTTGTTTACCAAGCCTAACTCGGCCACTGTTAGTCCATCAACGTCGATTGCCGCCATTTCCAGCGGGGTTGCCTTAACCGGATTATCCACGAACACGTACTCCTTCGGCATCAACAAACACAGTGTCTGAGACGGTGGCCTTATGAACTTCACCGTTCATCAGTCGAAGCGTGACAACATCACCCTTTCTATTTATTCCGTCCTGCAGCAGTGCAAGTGCAATGGATCGCCCAACGTTCGGGCTCATATAACTTGAAGTGACGTGACCAATCGTAGGCATAGGCGGCGCATCTGACACTTCACTTACAATATGCGCCCCTTCCGGCAATACCACTGTTGGATCTTCCGTCAGCAAACCAATGAGTTGCGGCCGTGCTGCACGTTGAGTATCGATTCTGGCTTGTGATCGATTACCGAGATACTCTTCTTTGGTTTTCGAGACGATCCAATCCATATCCATGTCTTGTGGTGTGACTGTGCCATCGGTGTCCTGACCAACAATAATAAAGCCTTTTTCTGCACGGAGTACGTGCATGGCTTCTGTGCCATAAGGACAAAGATCGTACTTCTTACCAGCCGCCGCCAACGCTTCAATCAGATGCTTGCCATAACGTGCAGGTACATTGACCTCATAAGCCAGCTCACCGGTAAAACTAATTCTATACACCCGTGCTGGCACACCCGCGACCTTGCCTTCACGCATGGTCATAAACGGAAACGCATCTTTTGATACATCAATGTCGGTGATGTCCT
This sequence comes from uncultured Granulosicoccaceae bacterium, assembly GCA_937928685.1. Classification (GTDB taxonomy): domain Bacteria; phylum Pseudomonadota; class Gammaproteobacteria; order Granulosicoccales; family Granulosicoccaceae. The sequence goes on along the minus strand of CALGJU010000203.1, from coordinate 8,669 downwards.
GCAATAACTCACGAGCCTTAGGACCGTTGATGGCCATGACAGCCCACTGCTCCGTCACGCTGGTGCAATAGACTTCCCACTCGGGCCATTCGGTTTGCAGCCATTCTTCCAGCCAACCCATTACCCGCGCCGCACCACCCGTGGTGGTGGTCATGTGGTAGTGATTTTCAGCAAGGCGCGTCGTGACTCCGTCGTCGAAGATCATGCCGTGTTCGTTTAACATCAAGCCATAACGACAGGAACCAATCGCTAACTTCTGCCAGTTGTTGGTGTACACCATTTCGATCAGTTTGACGGCATCTTTGCCTTGTATATCGATCTTGCCAAGTGTGGATGCGTCAAGCATACCGACTGACTCACGCACAGCAAGCGTTTCACGCTGTACCGCCGAGTGCATATCTTCACCTGCTTGCGGGTAGTACCAGGAACGTTTCCAGTCACCGACATCTTCAAACTCCGCACCATTATCTACATGCCATTCATGCATTGGCGTCTGACGTTCCTGTATAAACAGTTCACGTGATTCCTGACCACCGACTGCACCGAGTGTCAGCGGAGTATACGGTGGTCTGAAAGTGGTGGTTCCCACCTCAGGAATCGATACCCCTTGAATGTTTGCCATGATCGCCAGTGCATTCAGGTTAGAGGTCTTACCCTGATCAGTCGCCATCCCTGTCGTGGTGTAGCGCTTTAGATGCTCTACAGAGACAAATCCTTCACGCGCAGCAAGCTGAATGTCTGCTGCAGTGACATCGTTTTGAAAGTCGTGAAAGTGCTTCGACCTTCCTTCTCCGACCGGGTGGGTCGTCGGTACCAACCACAGAGGTGAAATAGTTCCCAACGGTATCTCATTGACCTGAAATGAATCACCTGAGGCCGCAGCACCGTCAAAGCCGCAACGCGTCGCCGCATCCAGACCTGCACGCGCCCCTTGCTGAATACACGTGGCGGTATCAAAGCTGCCGTTACAACTACCGGCAGAAATATTAGGACTGGTTTTTTTCAATCGACTTTCATCAGGAACAAACGCTGCTATCGATTCAATGTACTTAAGTTTGCCACCACTCTGACTCACCATGTGGCAAGACGGTGTCCAGCCACCGGAGCTTGCCACAACACTGCAATCAATCTCCCACGCTTGCCCTTGTACCGAATCTCCATCTGCAGACAATTTCATGACCCGCACAGATTCAACACCTTTCGCACCCTGCACGGAGGTAATTGCATGCCCTTGAAAGAGCTTAATATTCTTTTGTTCCAGCTGAGTTTTTAACGACGACGACACACTTGGGCGTGTATCGACAACAGTCACTACGCCACCGTTTTCGGCAGCATCGAGGGCTACCTGATAGGCGCTGTCATTGTTGGTGAATACCACCACATCGTTGCCCGGCAGCACACCATATCTATTTATATAAGTACCGACTGCATTGGCGAGCATCACACCCGGTCGGTCGTTATCTGCAAAAACAAGCGGCCGTTCAATAGAGCCTGCAGCCACCACCACCTGCTTTGCACGGATTTTCCAGAATCTCTGGCGCGGAGACTTTCCTCCATTGCCAGGGCCCATGTGATCGGTGACTTTTTCAAGCGCCGTAATATAGTTGTAGTCGTAATAGCCAGTGGCGGTTGTACGTGTAAGCAATTGAACGTTTTCGTGTTGCTCAAGCGCTTGCTCTGAACGCTTTATAAACTCAAGCGATGCGGCATTGTTTGATGTACCCAGCAATGCACCACCCGGCGTATTGTTTTCATCAAGCACCATCACCCGCGCACCACCACTGGCAGCAGCGGTGGCGGCCGCAAGACCTGCTGGCCCCGCACCGATAACCAACACATCACAATGTGCATAAGTGCCATGATAAACGTCAGGGTCGTTTTCAGTCGGACTGACACCCAGACCAGCTGCTTTACGAATATACTTTTCATAGGTCATCCACATGGAGGCTGGCCACATGAAAGTTTTATAGTAAAACCCGGCTGGCAGGAAACGCGCCACCAGAGAGTTCGCAGCCCCCACATCAAACCCGAGGCTTGGCCAGCGATTTTGTGACTTTGCGACCAGACCATCATATAACTCAACGCAGGTAGCGCGAGTGTTGGGCTCAGTGTAGGGACCGGTTTCCAATTGCATTAAAGCATTGGGTTCTTCGGAACCTGCAGCAATCAAACCGCGCGGACGATGATACTTAAAGCTACGACCAAGCAGGCGTACGCCATTCGCCAGTAGTGCCGATGCTAATGTATCACCCTGATAACCCGTGTAGGTCATGCCATCAAAGGTGAAGGTGAGCGGCTTGCTACGATCAACAAGGCCACCCTCTAATAGACGATGGGTCTGAGTCATGACTGTCCTCCATTGTCTGGAATGGGAGGCCTTGGATCTTCAATTTTATAAGACGCCACAAACTCATCGGTCACGGTATGGCGCAATGCATTAAACCAGCGCCTGCAACCGTGATCATGCAACCAGCGTTCGCGATGATAGCCTTTCGGATTGGTGCGGAAAAATACATATTCACCCCATTCCTCATCGGTCATTTTTTTGGTTTCAGTCGGGCGCGGAATATGGGCTTCACCATGACATGAAAATTCAGTCTGATCGCGATCACCACAATAGGGACAATTAATAATAAACATAACTAATGAGCCACCGCCGCTGCTGCACCTTCGTCGATCAGAGCGCCTGAGTTAAATCGATCCAGTGAAAATGGAGCAGCAATACTGTTCATTTCACCCGCCGCAATAGAGTGAGCAAAGGCGTGCCCGCTACCTGGTGTGGCTTTGAACCCGCCGGTACCCCAACCACAGTTAAAGAATAGATTCTTCACCGGGGTTTTTGAAAGTATCGGAGAACGATCAATGGTGACATCAACAATACCCGCCCACTGCCGCAACATGCGCAGGCGTGAAAATAGCGGGAACAATTCACACAGCGGACCGACCGTATGCTCGATCAAATCAAAACTTCCACGCTGCGAGTAAGAGTTATAAGCATCAGAACCGGAGCCGACAACGAGCTCACCTTTATCTGATTGACTGACGTATACATGAATGCCGTTAGACATCACGACACAATCGATAATGGGCTTTATAGGCTCGGAAACCAGCGCCTGTAACGGATAACATTCAAGCGGCAACTTAAAGCCTGCCATTTCCGCGATCACACTACTGTGCCCGGCAGCGACTGAACCGACCTTACCCGCACCGATATACCCACGGCTGGTATCAACCCCGACCACCTTGTTATTTTCAACACGCACACCGGTGACTTCACAATTTTGAATGATGTCGACACCTGCGGCATCAGCACCGCGCGCGTAACCCCATGCCACTGCATCATGGCGTGCTGTACCACCGCGGCGTTGCAGCAACCCACCCATCACCGGATAACGACAATCGAGATTAATAATAGGCAGCATTTCTTTCACCTGTGCTGGCGTCAGAAATTCAGAATCTATTCCGTTTAGGTAGATCGCGTTGCCACGGCGTCCGATTTCCTGCATGTCATGCACACTGTGCGCAAGGTGCAATAAACCACGCTGCGAGAACATGACGTTGTAATTGAGCTCTTGCGATAACCCTTCCCATAACTTCATCGCATGCTCGTACATGCCGGCAGAGGCATCGAGCAGGTAGTTTGATCGCACAATAGTTGTGTTGCGCCCGGTGTTACCGCCACCGAGCCAGCCTTTTTCGAGCACGGCCACATTGGTGATACCGCATTGCGTTGCCAGATAATAGGCTGTCGCAAGACCATGGCCGCCGCCGCCAATGATTACTACATCATAGGCTTTTTTAGGCTCAGGACTGCGCCAGGCACGCTGCCAGTTGCGATGGTATGACATCGCATTGCGCGCCAGCGAAAACAGGGAATATGCTTTCATAGAAATTCTTTTCGGTTCAAACGCCAGCGGTGTGCAAAGCTCGCTGCATCGTCGTAAAAAACAGCCGTTTATGTTGTTCCAAAAACGACTCAAAAAGCGCAGAAATTCAGTACCAATGCACTATTTCAAGTAAACGGACCGGATTGAGCTTTTACTCAGTCGCTTCATAACTCAGGCGTGGGTCCGCAGACCCTGGCGGCACTGTTTTCAAGCGCTGCAACACCGAGCCTAACGACGACTCATACAGCGTCTACTAGGCAGGCGTAACGCCACGGAGCCTTTCGCCACGGCGCCGAATAAGCTCGAGAGTAGCAAGCAGAGCAATTGAGAGTACAACCAGGATGGTTGCCACCGCAAGAATAGTCGGTGAAATTTGCTCACGTATTCCTGAGAACATCTGTCGCGGGATAGTGCGTTGCTCAACTGACGCCATCGCAATAACCACCACGACTTCATCAAATGAAGTCACAAAAGCAAACAGCGCCCCCGAAATCACACCAGGCAATATTAACGGCATCTGTACCTTAAAAAAGGTTCGAAGCGGTGTTGCGCCCATGCCGTAGGCAGCACGCACCAGACTTTGATCAAAGCCAACCAGCGTGGCTGTAACCGTAATAATGACAAACGGCGTTCCAAGCACCGCATGCGAAAGGATTACCCCCAAATGCGTATAGACAAGCTCAAACTCATTCAACCAGTTACCTATCCAGGTGAGCGGTCCACCGAAGTCAGCCAACCAGGCGCCAAAACTGTTGATAAGCCTGGCCCCATCACTAAAGCCACGAAAGATACCTGCACCGGTAATAACCAACGGTACGATCATCGGTGAGATTAGCAGTGCCATTATTTTCTTTTTGAACGGCATTTCAGAGCGGCTTAAACCAACCGCAGCCAGGGTACCCAGCACAGTGGCAATAATGGTTGCAAAAAAGCCAATAAAAAAGCTGTTGCGCATGGATCGAATCCACTGAGCATTATTCCATGCATCACTCCACCAACCGGTCAGACGCTCCGGATTGGCCATGCCGTTTGTCAGAATATCTTTGTAGTGACGCAATGAAAATGCGTCAGGATCAAGACCCAACATACCAGGAGTAAAAGAGAAATAATTTTCTGCGTTAAAACTCAACGGCAGAACAATTAAGATTGGTGAGATCAAAAACAGAAAGATCAGGCCACAGAGAAATCGAAACGTGTAATACCAAAGACGCTCGCCCCATCCTGCATATGCTGGTATCGCCATCTTCTTAACCCAGCTTCATGTTATCAATGCCAACGATGCGATCGTATAGCCAATAAAAAACCAACACGACAAACAGCAACACACCACCGAGGGCTGCCGCTAAATTCCAGTTCAGCGTTTGGCGCATATGCGAGTCAATGAAGTTTGAAATCATCGACCCTTCCTGACCACCGACCAATGCCGGGGTAATGTAATAACCGATCGCAACGATAAAAACTAAAATGCCGCCGGCACCAATCCCCGGAATAGTTTGCGGTGCATAGACACGCCAAAAAGCAGTCCAGTTAGTGGCACCCAGGCTTTTAGCCGCTCTCATATAACTGGGTGGTATGCCTTTCATCACCGAGTAAAGCGGCAACACCATAAACGGCAATAGAATATGCGTCATAGCGATCAGCGTGCCGAGCTGATTGTAGATAAGCGAGTAACGACTGCCGTCATCCGTTATTCCAAAGTAGACGAGCAGATCATTGACCACTCCCTGGCTTTGTAACATCGCAATCCATGCGGTTGTGCGTACCAGGATAGAGGTCCAAAACGGCAGCAGCACCAGGATGAGTAACAAGTTTGACGTTCTGACTGGCAATGTCGCAAGAAGAAAAGCTATGGGATAACCCAGCACCACACAAAACAATGTCACCAGGAATGATATTTTTAACGTACGCAGGAAAAGCTTGATATGAATACGGCGCTTTTCTACCTGCTGATCTATTGAGCCGTCTGCATTGAGCTTAAGATCTACTGCAGCAGCATAATAACCAGGCGTCCAGGTTCTGGAGGCGGTCTTCATTCCCTGCCAAACTCTTATGTCGGCCCACTTCTTTTTCTTTTCTACCAGGCTTTCTTTAAACGGTGCCTCAAGCTTACTAATGCTTCGCCCGGTGCTGGTAAACAGGGATCGTGAGCCTGGAAATTCACGGTTCACGCGAGTGGCCACTCTGCCAATCGTTTTATTTGCACTGACCACCCGCAGATCAGCAGCCAATGCGGCATACATCTCTTCGGTAGGCTCTGATACTGCATCCCAATCTTTCAGAGATTTAGTGACCTCTGGCATTTTGGATGAAAATGAACTGTCATAGATGCCTTGCATAAGAAAATAGGCAATAGGCAGAATGAATGAAAAAACAATAAACAGCAGCAATGGCAGCACTAACAAAAAGGCACGAAAACGACTGCGAAACATCGCTTTGTCGAGGCGTTTTTTCAGCTCTGCATCATCGATAATGACACCATCAATGGTCAATGGCGCTGCAGAGGAATTGTTAGCTATTGCTGTCATTCGAGGTACGAATTCTTTAAGTAAACACTCCGGGGGACTCCCCGGAGTGTAAAGTGCTAATTACTTAGCCAGACTAATTCAAGTCTTACTTAGCAAGCCATGCATTGAACTGCTCGTTCAACTGGTCTTGATTGTCAGCCCAGAACTCAAAGTTATTCTGCAGAGCGTTGGTCAGGTTAGCAGGCGCTGTTGGCATGTGGCTAGCCATCTTAAGCTCTGGCTTGTTGTGGAATGAACCCACTAGAGCACCTGATGATTTACGCGCAGGACCATAAGAGATCCAGCTTGCCTGTGCGGCTAGTGCTTCAGTACCTGTTGAGTACTTCATGAAATCCATAGCCGCTTCTTTATTTGGAGCACCTTTAGGCATAACCCATAGATCAAGATCCCAAATCTGGCCGTCCCAAACAATTTCAAATGGCTTATCTTCAGAAGCAACGGCGTTGAAGATACGACCGTTATAAGCTGTGGTCATCACAACTTCACCATCAGCTAACAGCTGTGGAGGTTGAGCTCCGGCTTCCCACCACACAACGTCAGCTTTGATTGAATCAAGCTTAGCCAATGCGCGCTCAATGCCTTCTTCTGTGTCAAGCACTTCGTACACTTCATCAGCAGCAACACCATCAGCCATCAATGCCATTTCAAGGTTAGCTTTTGGATTCTTGCGCAATCCACGCTTACCAGGGTACTTAGCAGTGTCAAAGAAATCTGCGATGGTTGAAGGCGTGCCACCAGTTACTTTTGTTGAATCATAAGCATAGATGGTTGACCAAACGATGTTGGCAACAGCACACTCGTGAAAAGTACCTGGAAGGAAATCATCTTTTGCAGCAGTGCCATCAGCACCCGCCGGGAAGTCATCAATGCTGATTGTCTCTAGCAAGCCTTCATCACAACCACGAACGGCATCTGATAATTCAACGTCAACTAAATCCCACTTGACGTTGCCAGCTTCAACCTGTGCTTTAACTTCAGCAAGACCACCGTTGTAATCTTCAGAAACAACTGTATTACCTGTCGCTGCCATCCACGGCTTATGGTAAGCCTCTACTTGTGACTTGGTGTATGCACCACCCCAGGAAACAACAGTAATCGAATCTGCAGCGTTAGCGGCACCCGCTGCAACGGCAATACCGGCAGCAAGCAATGTAGTAACTTTAATCATTGCGTAAAATCCTCGTTTTAAAAAATCCGGAACATCCGGCTTACAGTAAACACCCGCGAGTAAAAAACTTCGCGGATAAACTCACAACTTGTTTCAACTCTATACCTACTACAAAGAACTGAATCCTAACTGACTATCTATATGCCGCTTCCCATGTGCCGCTTCACGCTATGTGCAGCCAGTCGTCTAGCCACTGGCTAAGCATCAAGCGCACGACAATCCTGTTGCAGCCACCCCACCGACACAACATCACCTTTTTGCATGGCGGCATGATCAGCGGAGTTGGGTACTTTTACAATAAAGTCATCGCGACCAAGTATTGCCACCCGGCTTCGGATGTGATCACCGAGATAAATGAGCTCGAGTACCTCTGCGTCAAATATATTGGGTACCGAACCAGGCTCCGGGTTAATCACTACCCGCTCCGGTCGCAGTGACAATGTTGACTCATCACCCCGATTGCCGACGTTAATCGCCATGGCGTAGATTGGTATTCCCTCTGCTGTTTGCACTACACAGTACTCTCCATCGATATCTACCACTTTGCCGCGGAGCTTATTGTTCTCACCAATGAACTGCGCAACAAAAGCATTTTCAGGGCGCTCGTACAAATCACTGGGTGACGCCAATTGCTGGACAACGCCATCGTTAAACACAGCAATACGATTCGACATCGTCAGCGCTTCCGATTGATCGTGTGTCACATACACCACGGTCACACCAAGGTTTTCGTGAATGTGTTTGATCTCGTACTGCATCTGCTCACGGAGGTTTTTATCCAGCGCGCCCAGTGGTTCATCCATCAGGACTAAGTCCGGGTCGAACACTAACGCTCGCGCCACAGCCACACGTTGCTGCTGGCCGCCAGACAACTGTGCCGGACGTCGATTGCCAAATTCCCCGAGCTGCACCATGTCCAGCGCTTTGTTTACCCTGCTTTCACGTTCAGACTTCGACATTTTGCGAACCTCAAGCGGGAAGGCCAGATTTTCAGCCACCGTCATATGAGGAAATAAGGCGTAATTCTGGAACACCATGCCAATGCCGCGCTTGTGCGGGGGGACATTGTTTATCGGGCGTTCATTTAAA
>CALGJU010000202.1 GCA_937928685.1 uncultured Granulosicoccaceae bacterium | reverse complement strand
TTGGCAAGGACTCCAGGTAATGTCTTTGGATCACGTGGCTCAAAGGCGGGCCTTCTGTCAGCTCTTTGCCAACGCAGCAGAATTTCAAAGTTCTCTGTATCGCAGTAGAGGGTTCTATTGTCGTTATCGAGCAGCGTGCCGCAAATATACCGTTCGTTGTCTAGCAGGCTGTCTGGCACCGTTGGTAGTAGATGTATTATTTCATCGAGGCTGAGCGGCCCATAGTATGAGAGGATCTCTGCAGCCAGTGTGTCTGCTGTGCGAGCGTCATGTTCTATAGCGGGTAGTTTTTTGCGACTGGCGATAGCGTTTTCTGCAAGGCCGCTTTCGATTAGTCGATTAGCGTGCTCGATATGGCAAACCCAGCGGCGTTTATCCAGAGTGAGCTCACACAGGTGCTTGTCACGCTGTGCGGGGGAATCCTGCCACTCAGGCCACCACTCGCTGTGTGGTATTAAGATTCTTTCCTTGACCCATTCGCTCCACTCATTGGTATCGGCGGGTGAATATTCAGCAAGTGTTCTCTGACGCTTGGCGATAAATTGCTCATTGATCTTCTGCTCTATGGTGGGTCGCAACTCGCTGTTCTGCGCGGTGGCTTTTATCAAGTCGCCAGATAAAGCACTGACCTGCTGTTGCTCTAGTGTGTCATCGGCATACATGTACATATTGATGTGATCAAATGACAGATTACTTGCAAACGGTGTAGGGGCTGGTGTGCGTATAAAGCTCCATTGGCACACACCATCTGCGACTTCATTAAGCATGGTGTTGAGTGCCGGGAGTTCAAACTCATCGTTTAAGCAGGTGCGCCATGTTTCAAGTAATACCGGAAAGTCTTCAAACTGCATGGTGGCTGACATTAACTTCTTTGCCTGTAATCGACTCATCCATAGTGGTAGGCGTTGATTAAACTTCTGTCTTGGCAGTAACAAAAACCTACCCGCGCATTCCCGGAAGCGTGTGCCGAAAAACCCCGAGCTTTCAAGCGAGCGACGTAGGTGGTGATCAAGATTGGCAGTATTCACTAACGATAACACCAACGCAGGATCAGGTACTTCGTTGACAGTGATGGCAATGGCATCGTTGTCTGCGTGAATTTTTGGCAGTTCGTTAAACTTTTCCTGCCAGGCACTTTGTAGCGCCAGTGCCCAGGGGTGGTTGAGCCTGCCGCCCCAGTAGGTATGAATGACCAGTTGCTTTTGAATATCGGGCCCGCGATATCCACCCGGGCCGGATTCTACAAGCTCTATTAACAGGTGGTGTCGGTGGGGAAGGTCGGTGGCGCTTTTCTCTCTTTGTCTTTGTAAGTAGTCAATCAGTTTGTCTGAAGCACCTTCATCGAATGCCAGGTCGTTAATGAGATGCGTTGCCAGCTGCTTTTGCTTGCCAGAGGCGAGTAGTGTGTTGGCTTTACATAGAAATTCACCAATGCGAGTGGCATAGTGATGGCTTCTATTGTTACGCTCTGCGCGCCAAAAGGGCGGTGCGATTCCGGATTTGGACGGCTTAACCAGTACATCGTTGTGATTAATCTGCCTGACTTGCCAGTGCTGCGTGCCGAGTGAAAATGTATCGCCGATTCGTGCTTCCCAGACAAACTCTTCGTCAAGCTCACCAATTTTAGCGCCTGAGTCAGCGTGGCGAATTTGATAGTAACCCCGATCAGGGATGCTGCCGCCGGAGTTGTAGAGAGCGAACAGTGCGCTCTTTTTGGCATTGACGGTGCCGTCTAGTCGGTTATAGATTATGCGCGACTGTAACTCGCGTATGCGTGCGCCTGCATAGCGCCCTGATAACAGTTCCAATACCAGATCAAACTGTTCACGCGATAAATGTTGATAAGGCGCAGACCTTTTTAACAGCTGAAACATATCATCAGCCGTCCACGGTTCGCTTGCCGTCATTGATACGATCACTTGCGACAGTGTGTCGAGCGCACCTTTGATTGGTTTTAGCGGCTCAAAGTCTCGTGCGATGGTGGCGGTGGATAGTGCAGCAGCTTCAATAAAGTCTGCCGCATGTACCGGGTATAGCGAGCCATGGCTTTCCTCACCGACGCTATGCCCTGCGCGCCCGATGCGTTGAATAGTGGCAGCAATGCCTGGTGGTGATTGCAAAAGCACGACCCGATCAAGGTTGCCGATATCAATACCCATTTCAAGTGAACTGGTAGCGACAATGGCGCGCAGCTCTCCTTCTTTAAGGCGGCGTTCGACTTCCGTTCTTATCTCACGTGCCAGTGATCCGTGGTGTGCGTAGGCGAGCAACGCAGGTGACTGTTCATTTATTTTTAAAGTGATCTTTTCAGCCATCGCGCGGCTGTTGGTAAAAAATAAAGTGCTGCGATTGTTAAGTGCAACATCACGGAATTTTTCAGCCAGCGGATCCCAGACTGAATCACCATTCTCAGCGGCGTGTTTTACTTCGCAGGGGTAGCGCACATTGAGAGAGATGATTTTTTCCGACGCAGGGTTAACAATGCTAACGGGCCGTGCGCGGCCTGTGTCATCAAAGCCACCGACATATTCAGCTACGGCTTCGAGCGGATTAACGGTGGCAGATAATGCTATGCGTTGTAGTGTGCCGGTGAGTTCAAGCAGTCGTTCCGCTGAAGTCATCAATGACACCCCACGGCGGCTATCTACCATGGAGTGGACTTCGTCAATGATCATTGTTTCGACACTGTTGAGTGCCAACCTGCCGCGCGTCGTAGTTAGTAGCAGAGCAAGGCTCTCGGGTGTGGTGATCAGAATGTCTGGAGGTTTGCGCAGCATTCTTTGGCGATCACTCTGTGGTGTATCACCAGAGCGGGTACGTACGGTAATACTCGGTAGCACGTCACCGAGTTCTTTCAATGGTTCCAGCAGGTTGCGCTGAATGTCGTTGTTTAGCGCCTTAAGCGGCGAGACGTACAGCAGACGCGTGGCGCCAGGTTGCCATTCTTTAGTGGCAAAGCGGTTGAGCGACCATAGGAATGCAGTCAGCGTTTTACCGCTACCAGTGGGTGCTGTGATAAGTGAGTGCGCACCGCTGGCGATGACCGGCCAGGCGGCTTGTTGAACAGCGGTTGGCTGTTTGAACCGGTTTAGAAACCAGTCACGTATCTGTGGATGAAAAGTATTGAGCGCGTCGCTCATTTTGGCGGTACCCGGTAACTAAACGTCATAATAGAGAGGTAAAGCGATTGAGACAATGCCGGACTTGTGGCATGTTTGCTAAACGTTTCACTCGTTGAGTATTTGAGCCATGGCAGCACTTAAACAATCAGAAATCGATTTTTTTAATGAGCACGGCTACCTGGTGGTCGAAAATGCTGTTGATCCTCAGATACTGAAGAAACTCACTGAGGACTTTGCACAGTGGGTGGATGAAAGCAGGCAGCATTCCGAAGCCTATGGCGAGTCACATGACGGGCGTCCACGGTTTGATTTGGAAGGTGGGCACACAGAGAGCAGCCCGGCGCTGCGGCGTGTGAATGGGCCGGTTGAAATTTCAGATTCCTATTATAAAGCGATGGCAGAAAGCCGCGTGGCAGATTGTGTGGCGGAATTGATTGGCCCTAATATAAAATTTCATCATAGTAAAATTAACTCAAAACTTCCGGGGGCTAAAACGGAGGTGAAGTGGCATCAGGATTTTCCTTTTACGCCGCACAGTAACGATGATTTGATTACCGCTTTGTTGATGGTTGATGAGGTGACTGATGAGAACGGGCCGCT
>CALGJU010000201.1 GCA_937928685.1 uncultured Granulosicoccaceae bacterium | reverse complement strand
GCAATCTCTGTGTTAATTAAACTCACGGCATCATCGCGGACTGCCGGTTGTTTGTAGAGCGGGAGAGGGTAGTGAATGGCGGTAGGGATGCTGAGCTTGTTGAGTTTTTCCAACATGGTGCTTCTGTCAGCCACGCGAATGGTGTATTGAGCCCAGGCACTACTAAATCCATTGCCTATCACAGGTGGAGTAACGTCCTTTAACTTACCGAAATGCTGCTCATACGTTTCTGCAATTCGCTGGCGTGCTTGAATTTCAGTGTCTAATATTGTCAGTTTTTCCAGTAGTACTGCAGCTTGAATAGTATCTAGCCGACTGTTCACGCCGACGCGAACATGGTAATAACGCCGCGACTGACCGTGACGGGCGATCTGCCGCAATGCTTCTGCAAGCGCCGGGTCGTTGGTAAAAATTGCTCCGCCGTCGCCGTAACAACCGAGTGGTTTAGTCGGGAAAAAACTTGTGCAGGCGATCGTAGATAAATTGCATGATTTTCTATTCCCGATGGATGCCCCAAAGCTTTGCGCGGCATCCTCAATAACAGGAATACCGTATTCGTTAGCAACGGCATTGATTTCATCAAAATTGGCGCATCGGCCATACAAAGATACGGGTATGATCGCCTTGGTTTTAGAGGTGATGGCGTTTCTCATGCTGTCAACGTTGATGTTGTAGTCGTGCAAATCAATATCAACGAATTTAAGTGTTGCATGTAACAGTGCAGCGGTTTCTGCAGTCGCAATATAACTGAAACCGGGAGTGATGACTTCATCCCCTGGTCCAATACCTAATGCCATTAAGGCAATTTGCAATGCATCTGTTCCGTTGCCACAGCTGATGCAGTAGCTGGCACCGGTGTATTGGCAAAGGGCAGATTCAAGCTGATCAACCTCTGGGCCATTGATGTATTTTCCATGCTCAAGAACCTTAGCAATGGCTGTATCAATTTGGCCTTTAATTCTGGCTTGCTGGGCTGAGAGGTCAATAAAGCCAACCATTATTTATTTCTCATTATAATTTCTCAATGCTCAGCTGCCCACTGGCCAGCGTATAGGTTGTGTCGGTGTGCTCACAGCGGCAGCTTGCGTCGCCTGTGAGTGGCAGATCCAGCCGTTCGCCAAACGCACTCATCCAGCCTGTTTGCCGTGCGGGTACACCAGTCATTAGCGCGTAATCCGGGACATCTTTTGTAATCACCGCACCGGCGCCAACAAAGGCATAGGTACCAACGGTCACGCCGCACACAATGGTGCAATTGGCACCTAACGTAGCGCCTTTGCGAACCAGAGTTTTTCGGTATTCTGATTTTCGGCTTATGTGTGAGCGTGGGTTATGCACATTGGTGAATACCATGCTTGGACCACAGAAGACATCGTCTTCGAGTGTCACTTCATCGTATACGGATACATTATTTTGTATTTTAACGTTGTGTCCGATGCAAACTGCATTGCCTATGAATACGTTTTGACCCAGCGAACAGTGATTGCCGATTGACGCACCAGAGCAAATATGGGAGAAATGCCATACGTAGGTATGCTCGCCTATGTCTGCACCATCATCGACTATCGCGGTTTTATGTATTTGTGCTTTATTCAAAATTTATCGCTTAACCGCTGAGCCCTTTTACTGCCGGGTGAACTTCACCGGCGTGAAGGTTGGGTGTTTGATTGCGAATAGAAGCAACTGTTTCGGTAGCTACTCGATTATCTTCAAGACCAAAGCCTTCACCTTGGAGGATAGCTTCATAACTGCGAGTGTGTAAGTCTGTGAAGCCACCGGAGAATTCGAATTCTTCGTCACCGATTTTGATGCTGCGATGTGTTCTCATGCCTTTTTCACGTGACTCCGCCGGTATATTGGCTTCATCAATAGACAATAACCAACGTACTCTGGCTTTTTCGTATTCAAGGTAGCCGGCCGACGTTGACGGGCTGCTGTAGTGCAATACATTTTCCTGCAGCTCACCAAACACGTAGTGCAGCATATCGTAGAAATGCACTCCAATATTGGTGGCTATACCACCGCTTTTCGTGACGTCTCCTTTCCATGAAGAGTAATACCATTTTCCACGGGAAGTTATGTAGGTTAGATCGACATCAAACTTATCTTTGCCAGTGCTATTTTCTACACGTCGTTTTAGTTCATTGACTGAATCATGTAGACGGAGTTGCAAGATAGTGTTTACCTTTCTGCCAGTGTCCTTTTCCACATCGAGCAAGCCATCAATGTTCCAGGGGTTTAAGACAATAGGCTTTTCGCAAATTGCATCACCGCCTGAACGCATGGCAAAACGCATATGCGAGTCATGCAGATAATTTGGCGAGCACACAGAAAAGTAGTGAACTGGCTCGCCTTTACGGCGTTGTAAGTCAATGTGCCTGTCGAATCTTTCAAACTCGTTGAAATAGTCTGCATCGGGGAAGTAGCTGTCAATGATCCCGACGGAGTCGTTTTTGTCCATAGCGGCAGTCAGTACATTGCCGGTGTCTTTGATGGCGGCCATATGGCGCGGTGCAACGTAACCGGCGGCCCCTATGAGTGCGAATCGATACTTTTCCATAGAACACATCTTCAAAAGCTGAATTGATAACTTGCCAAGTGTACAATTTACGACACAACTCGTTCGAGATTGCGTACACAAAATTCTCAATGATCGTGTTGCGAGCATCATTTATCGTGGTTGTTGTCGACCGTTCGGGATTTTGGTGATGCTTTAACGTCTGGTGCTGATCGGATTCAGGGTCTCAGATTCGGGTGCCGGATTTTGCGTGGTGGGTGTAGCGCATTTTCATGTAATGACGCGAAAAGGCGATTATGGTAATCTTTTGGCCGATGCGTCTCTTTTTTGTTTGAAAGTCTGCAGTGTTGTTTGAAGTTTTTTTTGTAACAGTAGTTGAACATTTCTCAAGGGCTGGCAAACTCCAAGAGCAGATCAGCATTTGGCTGGATAATGCTGCGCAATTCTAAAGAGAAAAAAAGAATGGATAGGAAAACCTCGAAATCACTCTACCGGTACCTTGCGTTGCTCTGCTTGGGTGCTGCATCCGCTGCAAACGCGGTGGAACCGAGAACGTATCAACTGGGCGATGGTGGGGCGGTTGCACCGCATTTACGATTGGAATTTGGTAGTGATAACAATCCGTTACGGTCGGATGACGGATCGCAGGAGGCAATGTACCTGCGCGTGCAGCCGAGCGTACGGTATCTGGTTCAGCGCCGAAATAATAGTTTGGTGCTTGGTTATCAAGGAAATTATTTTCAGTATTTTGAGGAGTACTGCCTGGGCCAAGGACTGGATAGGCCGGGTGATTGTTTGCAGGGATCCCCTACATATGACAAAGCAAGCTATCAAGACCACATACTTTCGCTAAATGGGGTTCTGGAGGTCAGTCGGAGATTGCGTGGAACGCTGTCGTTATCACAAGTTATCGAGAGTCAGCCGTTGGGGACAGGCCAGTCAGGCAACAATGAAGGTGTTCTTAATGCGCTTAGGACGCCGGAGTTCTGGAATAGGCAAAGTGCTCGGGTCGAAGTATCCTATGGAGCTGAGCGTGCCCGAGGTGAAGTTAGGGCTGGATTGTCTCTCGGTAATCGCGAGTTTGACACGGAGCGGCAGGATATTGGTGACAGGCTCGATGAGCGATCTATCGCCCCAGACGTGAGAGTCCTTTACAGAGTGGGCACTCGCACACAGGTGTTTGCAGGTCTTGGCGCATCGAAAGTTCGTGGCGGAGATTCACCACGCAATATTTCGCGGCAAAGCTTTGGAGTCGAGTTCGATTCTTCCGCAATTACCTCGGGCTCCATCGAATTTAGTAATGTCGTAGACGATTTCCTTGACACGGTAGACGACAGTGGCGTCGTACGAAGTCGTCAGGATTTGAAATATGTCGGCTGGGAAGTAGAGTTGACTTGGCGACCGCGACGCTACTCAACCGTAACTATTGGCGGTGGCAGAGAGGCTGAAGGTGGGTTGTTCAACGAGAACCTTGGCCTGACCACACAGATAAATGCCGAATGGGCACATCAGTGGCGTGAGCGTTTCTCGACTCGTATGGCGTTAGATCTTGAGTTTAGTGAAGATGTTGCAGAGTTTTCAGTAAATAGAGACTCAGAAGATAAGCCTGTCACGTTTCGCCTTGAGGCCAACTACAACATACGACGATGGCTCGATATTGGTGGATTCGTAGTGATCGATTCACGAGGTGGCCAAACAGTGAACCGTGACCCGGATAATCGGGAATCGATCCTCGATATCGAAAGTCGCGACTATGGTAGAACGCTCATTGGCGTCACTCTCAATGGGACGATATAGGACGTTTCTTGTTAAGTGATGAGCAAGGGGCTATCAAATACAATTCCTGCTCTTACGACCGTACCGATCGATTTAGGTAAAATAGTGCTTCCATCATAGATTTGATCTACTCAGGTCGGATATTATGTCGAGTTACCCCAGCATGGATGAACGGTTGTTCAATTTAATTCTACGGAAATGCAACATGTTAAAAAATATGGCGAATGTGGTCAGGTCAGCGGTTCGAGCTTTAACCGTAGTGCTGGTGTCATTTTGTGTAAGCGGCCACGCTTTTGCGCAATCAGCGCCCGAGCAGTACATCCTTCAAGCAGGCGATCGCATTTACATCCAGGTATTTGACGAGCCGGATCTGACAATGGAAGCCACAGTGGCGCAATCAGGGTCCATCAATTATTCCTACCTTGGAACAATTGAAGTGGCTGGCCGTTCA
>CALGJU010000200.1 GCA_937928685.1 uncultured Granulosicoccaceae bacterium | reverse complement strand
TATCTCATCAGCTTCCACTTCAGTTAAGCGCAAGCCGAGAACATCACTTTTCACGCGCTTTCGCCACAGCTCATCCATCATCTTTTTAGACTGTGGCCAATCTGCCTCTTCACGATTGAAGGTGTAGCGCTCATCAAGGGTGAAATCGAATTCACTCTTCAGCAGCCTTTTCGCGTAGCGCGCGCGCTCATCTACCCTTGACCGAAACCTTGTGAATATGTCAAAAACCGGTTGTAGCTTGGCGGTACGAAGCGCATCGTCAAAGAGTGTTCGAAAATCATCAAACTCTTCCAGATCACTCGCCAGAAAGAAATTCTTTTGCGGATCCAGTGACTCCAGATATCGGTCGAAAATCTGTTCGGACAATTGATCGTCTACCGAAACCCGCTTGTAGTGGTAGCGCTGCATGAGCTGTAGAATGGCTGCAGTTGCCTGTCTATGTTCGGGCGTCGGTGCCAACGCATCGAGCGTGACATCACTGCTGTCTGACATTCCGGCGACGCTGCACGACGCCGTGAACACAAACACCAGTGCGTGGACAAGCTGCTTCCCGACCCGGAAAAATCTCTGCGGACCTGCAGGTAAAATCTTCATAGTACGATGCTTCACTGACTAAATATCTCCAGCCTGACAAGGCGGTGTGTATCTCAAGCGTTGACTGCGGCACATGGTGGGTTTTTCAAACTACCACGGACCGCATTATGTTATGGACAACAAATTTTTCGACAAATTCAGATACGTACTCAATGCAAGGCGGCCATTTTTTATCCCATCAGTCAATTGTCTATCTGCCACTTGGTTGATTGCGATAAAAACTCGTCCAAAAATGGCGGAATCTGCTCAATCGACACTGAGCGCGCCCCATCAAAAAAGTAACTTTAGTCGTTAATTGAGGAGTTTGCTTCAGTCTTGGCACGCCTTTGCCACTATCGATCAATTAAACCCTTAATTTTCAAGCGTCCGGACATCCCGACAACCGTCACAATTATCAATTTGTAGCATGCAAGACCAGAGAATCACAAGCCACAAGCCAGACAGGCGTCGCAATAGATACCACGGCGGTTTGCTCCACAAAAGCGCCAATAGCAGCCAAGTCTGCTTAGAATAGCCTGCTTGGAGTAGTCAACTTTGGAATACCTGCCTTTCAATGCCTGGCAAATTCAGCCTGCCTTTTATGCCATACCTTTCTATATCTGTGGACCTCTATATCTGTGCATGCCGTTGCTTCAAAACCCGTTTTAGTATAATTGACATCTAACATTATCACGTGTCTGATGCAGCATGTCTTCAGCCAACGAAATCGCCGCATCCAATCGCACTACCAGCATTGGAATATTGTGTGCACTCGGCGCCTGGGTTTTGTTTTCCCTGAATGATGCGGGTATTAAACTGCTCAGTGAAGACTATGCTCTGCACCAGATCGTACTCATTCGATCCAGCATCGGCATTATCATCACGCTCGCGATACTAATGCCGTTAGAGGGTGGCTACTCACTCATCAAGACCCGCCACCCGGTGATCCATCTCATTCGCGGCCTATGCATTGTCGCGGCCAATATGGCCTTTTTTATGGGCCTGGCGGCCATTAGCTTGCCAACAGCGACGGCAATATTCTTTATTGCACCTTTGTTTATCACTGCATTATCGGTGGTATTTTTAGGTGAAAAGGTCGGCATCAGGCGATGGATGGCAATATGCCTCGGACTTGCCGGTGTGATTGTGATGTTGCGTCCTGGCTCTTCGGCCTTTCAGATTGCCGCCCTGCTTCCCCTGTTCTCAGCCTTTGCCTATGCCTGTATGCAAATGCTGACGCGCAAGATTGGCTTAAAAGAAAAAGCCTCCACCATGGCGTTCTATATACAGCTGGTGTTTATTGTTGTGTCATCGATATTCGGAATTTTCTTTCACCAAGGGCAATACGCCAACCCGGATAACGTACTACTGGATTTTTTGTTTCGCGCCTGGACACGGCCAGACCTGCAAGACGCACTGATCATGTTGGGTATTGGCATCGCCAGCGGACTGGGTGGCTACCTTGTCAGTCAGGCGTATCGCTTGTGTGAGGCGGCAACCATTGCACCGTTCGAGTATGTCGCTCTGGTACTGGCGATCATCTGGGGCATCACTATCTGGGGAGACTGGCCGGACCTGTTCGCATGGATTGGCATACTGATGATTCTTGGCTCTGGCCTGTATGTTTTTTGGCGAGAGGTTTTGCTGGATCGGAAAATGGTCGTCAAGCACCCGATGCCGAGAAATAGATAGATCCTGGTTCTCGGACAAGTTCCCAAGAGCTTGTCCGAGAACTAGGGTCTTGAGCTCCGTTGTGAGATTTTGAGTCAGATATTTCGATCGATAGAGGCGAATAGTCATTCTTCTTTAACGAAAAGGATCGTAATAGCTGGCCAAATATCGCGACCGCAGTAGATCCTGGTTCTCGGAAAGCCTTCCTAGCCTCGCAGTCAAAAACTACGTGGGATACCATGCCGTATCCATCTGAATAAAAAGCAATGCTTTGAGCGATCA
The DNA here is from genome assembly GCA_937928685.1 of uncultured Granulosicoccaceae bacterium. Classification (GTDB taxonomy): domain Bacteria; phylum Pseudomonadota; class Gammaproteobacteria; order Granulosicoccales; family Granulosicoccaceae. The sequence goes on along the minus strand of CALGJU010000200.1, from coordinate 21,364 downwards.
CTACATAACACTTGAACAGATAAGCAAATCCTATGCTGAAGGATCTGCGACACATCAAGTGCTTAACGACTTATCTTTAACCGTTGCCAAAGGCGAACAAGTTGCGATCCTCGGGCACAGCGGCTGTGGAAAATCCACACTATTGAACCTTATCTCTGGAATTGACTATGTTGATAGCGGCACTATCTGCGTAGCAGATGCAAATCTCACTACGCTGTCCGAAAGAGAAAGAACCCTATTTCGCCGCCGGCACATCGGGTTTATCTTTCAGTCCTTCAATCTCATTCAAACCCTCACAGCAATAGAAAATATCCAGTTGCCGTTGCAATTGAATCGATATCCGACGGTAGAAATAGACACAAGAGCACAAGCTCTGTTAGCACGTGTGGGTCTCAGCGGGCGCGGCGATGCCTTCCCTGATCAGTTGTCAGGTGGTGAACAACAGAGAGTCGCCATTGCTCGCGCCATGGTGCACTCACCCGCACTGGTACTGGCAGACGAACATACCGGCAACCTGGACGCGGACACCGGTCGTGAAATGGTCGCGCTGTTTAGCGAGTTGGCAAAATCTGAAAAACAAACCGTTTTAATGGTCACTCATAGCCTGGCGATCGCTAAAACGGCAGATCGGGTATTGCGGTTCTTCAATGGAAAATTAATCGCTGACGACAACCCGGATGCCACTGATCTTGCCTGGTAAAACACTCTTCCGGATTTACGCTCCCTCGATTCTGTTTTCAAAATGTAGTACCCGCTATTGGCTGAAACATAAGTGGCAAGCCCTGTTAATGCTCATCGGCATGACACTCGGTGTGGCCATCATCTTTGCTGTTGATATCGCCAATGAAAGTGCCAAAAGAGCCTTTGCACTGTCACTGGATGCTGTCACGGGTCGCACCACACATCAAATTATCGGCGGTGCCAATGGCATTGACGAAGCCATCTACACCAGACTGCGAACAGAGCTCGGTGTTCGAAACAGTGCTCCGGTGATACAGGGCGCCGTGAACCTGCTTGGCGCAACTGAAGGCGCAGAACAAAAATACACAGAGACGCTTCAACTATTGGGAGTCGATCTGTTTGCCGAGCCCATGTTTCGAAGCCTTGCGGATCAACGCCCACCATCAGATGACAACACCGAAGACAATGCCAGTGCCAAGGTCAATCGAGACTCTCTAAAACTCCTTCACCATGGTTCAGTAATTCTGGCTCAATCAACCGCTGACCGCTTAGGTGCATCGGTCGGAAGCTCAATAACGCTTGCAGACAGCAGCGTTACACTGACGCTTATCAGTACCGTTGATACCACAGTACAGGCAAACTTTGAAAATATCGCAATGGTCGATATTTCAACAGCACAGGACGTACTAGGGCTTCAGGGCAAGCTCAGCCGCATTGATCTTGTACTACCGCTACAGCCAGCTGCTGCAACTTTCAAGCAACGAACCACACAACTTGAACAGGACATCGACTACATAGAAGCCGCCATTTCCGGCGCACGAGTCATTGAAGCCGCAAGAAGAAACAACGCGTTGTTGCAGATGACTGAAGCCTTTCATACCAACCTGCTGGCGATGAGCTTACTGGCCTTACTGGTCGGCGCTTTCCTGATCTATAACACCGTCACCCTATCGGTGATACAACGCAGATCGGTATTCGGTCAACTAAGGGTGGCTGGTGTACACAGACATGAACTTTTCAGATCGATCATCACTGAAACCTTTGCGTTTTCAATTGCAGGCACACTGGCGGGTGTAATACTCGGGTATTTTCTCGGTAGTGCCCTACTGACATTGGTCACACGCACAATCAACGATCTGTATTTCGCCCTTGATGTACGACAGGTAAACTACTCTGCTTTCAGCCTGGTCAAAGCCTGTGGTGTCGGCCTGGGCGTTTCACTGCTGGCCGCCATTCCACCAGCACTTGAAGCTGCCAATAGCCCGCCGGTCACAGTGACGCAACGATCCAGCATGGAAGGCCGAATCAATAAAATTGTGCCATTGATTTTCATCGCTGGTATAGCGCTTATGTGCCTGGGCGCCATGATACTGTGGATCAGTGACCGCAGCTTGTGGGCCGCATTTGTCGCGATATTTTGCATTGTTTCGGGGTACAGCCTGACCATTCCAAAACTACTGCTTTTACTCACGTCAGTGGGCAATCGAAAAACAAAACGAATAGTAAATGCCTACACCAGCCTGGGACACTACCCACTACGATCAATCACCGCGAGTCTAAGCCGCACTGCTATCGCGATAGCAGCCCTGGTCGTTGCTGTATCTGCTACAGCGGGCGTAGGCATTATGACCGGCAGCTTCCGACTCTCTGTGGCACAGTGGCTTGGAGACGCATTGCAATCAGATCTCTACATCAGCAGCACCGCGCCCGATACCTCACTGCCGCCAGCACTTATCAAAGAAATTTCTGCATTAGAAAATATTACCGGCACACGTCAGGTAAGAATGCTTGAAGCTGAGACCGACAAATCACCCATCAGACTCATGGCAGTGCGCAGCAGCGGCACAAGCCCGCAAACCTATTCCTTCAAAGAAAAAGCAAACAGAGCAGCACCGGGTGCCACTGTAAACCCTCTTCTACGCGCCGCTTCAGCAGACACAAGAATACGATTGCTTCAAACCACTGACAGCGTGCTAATTGCAGAACCATATTCCAGCAGCCAGAACATTCGGGTGAATGACACGTTGAATATCAGCACCGATCAGGGAATAAAGCCATTTACCGTAGCCGGTGTGTTCACCAACTACACGTCAGGCAAAGGGCTGGTAGTGATATCCATGAATTCATTTCATCGGTACTGGTCAGACCGACGCATTGATACGATTGGACTCTCGCTCTCTGAGGATATTGATTCAACAGAAACCAAAATCCAATTACGCAACATATTATCAATGTACGACGATAAGCTATTAATGCGTTCAAACACAGAAATCCGTACACAGTCACTTGAAATATTTGATCGCACGTTTGCCATTACACACGTATTAAGGCTACTCACCGTAGGGGTGGCATTTATCGGAATATTAAGCGCACTGATGGCACTGGCTCTGGAAAAAAGATCAGAATACGCCGTGTTGCGCGCACTCGGCACCACACCGTTTCAGTTACGCGCATTGTTATTCTGGCAAACCGGTTTAATGGGGTTGATCGCGGGTGTGCTGGCCCTGCCCCTTGGCATTGTCATGTCGAAAATACTGGTCTCGGTCATCAATGTACGATCATTCGGCTGGACAATGGAATACCATATCCCGCTTATTGTGTTACTTGAGAGCCTGATACTTGCCATTGTCGCTGCACTGATCGCAGGGCTTTATCCGGCCTATAAGCTTAACCAGCTGTCACCGGCTGAAGCGTTGCGTTATCAATGAAAAGCCACCTGTTTGCAACGCTGTTTATTATCACATCATTCAGCCTGGCCTTGAGCAGCTGCAACTACCCTCCACAGGAAAACTCAACCAACGGTGTATCATTACACTCCGAGCTGGGTGGCAAAGCCGAAGGCTTTGAACGTGCCTGCAGTGCTCGGGAATTTTCATTCCCCGAAGATCACGGTGCACACCCGGCGTATAGAAACGAATGGTGGTATATCACCGGCAACCTCGAAAATTCAGCTGGCTTACGATTTGGTTTTCATGTCACTTTCTTTAGAGTAGCCAACCCACCTGCCACACCGACAGACAACCGTCACTCTTCTCACTGGGTAAGCAAAGAGTTTTATATGGCTCACTTTGCCATGACCGAAGGATTGACCGGACAAACAGCTGCCAACTCCAGCAGCTTTGAGCGGTTCTCACGCGCAGCCGCCGGACTCTCAGGTGCACAGGTGTCCAACACGAACCTTAACACCGTTAAAGTATGGCTCGATGACTGGCAACTCAACGCCCGCCAGGTCAATGATAAACTGGTTTGGCAATTGTCACTGAAAGAAGGCGACTACTCACTACAGATGAACCTCACTCCGGAAAAGCCTGTCGTGCTTCAAGGTAATGCGGGCTATAGCCAGAAAAGTGCACACCCCTGCAATGCATCGTACTACTACTCCATACCACGACTTCGTGCAGACGGCCAGATTATGGTCGCAGGAAAAAAACACGACGTGACCGGTTCAGCATGGCTAGATCGTGAATGGAGCAGCAGCGCACTGGCTGACACTCAGACCGGCTGGGATTGGTTCGCCATACAACTCAACGATGGCCGTGACCTTATGCTCTACAACTTAAGGCAAACCGATGGCGGCATCGACCCCTATAGCTATGCGGTTGAGATTGACCGGCAAGGCAACAAACGGCAAATCCCCATCGATCAGATAGTGATAGAGATACAGCACTGGTGGCAAAGTGACTCCGGTTCACGCTACCCTGTTGCGGGAACAATCCATCGTAAAGACACTGGCGAAGTCCTGGTGTTCACACCACTGAAAGAAAATCAGGAACTCGATTTCACCGTACGTTACTGGGAGGGCGCGATTGACTTAACAAACATAAACGGCGAAAAAATAGGCCACGGCTATTTAGAACTCACCGGTTATTGAAACAATGTAAACAAAGGTAACCGCGTCTGTCTGTGGCTTATATGTTGCGGCCGTAGGTAATGATGCAAACCTTCACTCAACTACGCATAGTACTACCCTCTCTGTTGTTAGCAATCGTGTTAAGCCTATTCGCAACACAGCAAGCTACCGCGCAAAGCGGGTTAAGTAGTGACAGCCAAAAAGAATTAAAAGGGGTCGTTGCAGTCGACCTGTCGCTTGCCACACTTGCCATCTCTACCTGGGGCATCTCGCAGTGGGGCTGGTTCAAGCATTCTCCGGTCGCAAAGCGCGAAGGTTGGTTTGGTAAGGACACTCATGCAGGTGGCGCCGATAAAACCGGCCATCTGTATATGTCATACCTACTGTCAGAGCTATTCATGATGGACTTTAAGCGCCATGGCGTCCGACACCCGGAGCGCAAAGCGGCATTATCTGCGCTGGCAGCAATGACCGTTCTGGAATTCGGTGATGCCACCTCGTCAAAGTACGGCTTCTCAAGTGAAGATTTTATTGCTGACGCGGTCGGTGTTGCCGCCTCATGGTGGCTGGCATCAAATCCGGTGTGGGATGATCGCATCGACTTGCGAATGGAGTATTGGCCGTCAAATGGTTATAACCTGAAAAACGATGCAGTATCAGATTACTCAGGAATGAAACATCTGATCGCACTGAAAGCAGACGGATTTAGCACTTTTAAAAACACACCATTAAAATTTCTTGAACTACAGGCTGGCTATTACACGCGTGGGTTTCGAACATTTGATAAGCAGTCTTCACCTTCAAGACATGCCTACCTTGGCCTTGGTATCAGCCTGCCGGTGCTTGCAGGTAAGAATACAAAGCTCGGCAAATGGTTGAGTTATATCCAACCACCCGGGCTGTACCTACAGGCCGATAAGCGGTTTTAATGCAGGCAGAACGGAAGTAACTAACTATCGAACACTCTTGGTGCGCTTTATCGGCAACACCCGGCTTCCATTGTTGAAATACCTGCTTGCCGGTTTTCTAAGGTTTCTGACTACCAGCCCAACGCATAATATCGTGGGAAATACAAAGATACTCTTGCCGCCGTTGACCCAATAAACCACCGTCACAAGCAGCGCGAACGCGGAGTACCACAACAGAAAATTTGCATCTGCCTTCAGCTTTTTACCAGAACCCTCACTGCCGTTTTTTCGCTTGCGGTATGTATTACTTGTTTTCATCGTATAGTGCCCACCAGATTACCTGGCCATAAATAACAGATAGCCTTATACCTAGCAGTGAAACAGTCAATGTCAACCATGTTCCCGGTCGCGAAAGAAGCCCTCACCCGGGCCGAATACCACCAGCCTGATTGTGCCCGGCAACACCCGCGCCATTGCGAGCCAGCTATTTGTCGCTAACGTTGGCGGTTTTTAGCACTCACAGGCTAATTTCACCCTGCAAATAATCCACACAGCCGCCTGTTAGCACTGTCCTGTCACCTGCGACCCGGCAGCCTAGAATTCCGCCACGGGCCGAGATTTGCTTTGCCTGCATCTTATCTTTACCCAGAATACCAGCCCAATAGGGGGCAAGCAGACAATGAGCGGAACCAGTCACCGGGTCTTCTTCAATACCAAAGTTCGGTGCAAAGTAACGTGAGACAAAATCACAATCATTACCTGCTGAGGTGACAATCACCCCTCTTGAAGTAAGCGTCGGAAAAGCTGCCAGCACAGGCTTCACCTCCAGCACCTGCTGTTGCGTATCCAACACCGCCACGTAGTCGAACTCGCTGGCAGAATAGTGACCCGAATACAGCGCCGTTGGCTTAACTCCCAGTGCTGCCGTTACCTTTTCGATATCAGCATTTTTAGAGACAGGAATAGAAGGGAAAGACATCGCAAGCTGTCCGTCAGACAGATTATCTACTGTTAATGTGCCTGACTGCCTGGTGAAAAAATTTATCGATGAGTCGCTGCAGTCAAGGTGGGTAAATAGAACATAGGCCGTAGCAAGCGTTGCGTGACCACACAATGCAACTTCACTGGCAGGCGTAAACCACCTGAGCTCATAGCCATTCTCTGTCGGCACAGTAAAGGCAGTTTCCGCCAGATTGTTCTCCATGGCTATTGACTGCAATGTTTTATCATCCAGCCATTGATTAAGCGGCACCACCGCAGCGGGATTGCCGCCAAACAACTGATCAGTAAATGCATCCACCTGAAAGATACGGGTCATCTGACTCAACCTGAATTGAAGCTAGTGGGTTTTCTCACCAAGTAACATTGACTTACCACCCATCGTGTCAGGCTGCTCTAAACCCATGAGCTGCAACACGGTGGGTGCGATGGAAGATAGCCCTAAGCCGTTAGACAGATGCCATGCAACCTTGTCCTTCACCATACAAGCAACAGGGAAAATAGTGTGTTGTGTATGCGGGGAACCTGTCACCGGATCAACCAACATATCAGCGTTACCATGATCTGCAGTCAGTATTACAGAGAAATCGTTTTCAGTCGCGACCTTGACCAACTCACCGACAATCTCATCAACCACCTCCACCGCTTTTATCACCGCTTCACGAATACCGGTGTGCCCGACCATATCGCCATTGGCAAGATTAACCACAATGAATCCGTATTGGTCTGAAGTAAGCGCATCACGCACTTTGTCTCTGACCTCATAAGCACTCATCTCCGGCTGCAGATCGTAGGTTTCTACTTTCGGCGATGCAACTAACCCGCGTTGCTCACCTTTATAGGGCTCCTCACGGCCGCCGTTAAAAAAGAAAGTGACATGCGGATATTTTTCAGTTTCAGCGGAATGATATTGACCGACCCCGGCAGCCTCAATAACCGACCCTACAGTGGACAAAGGCTTGTCTTTATCAAACGCTATCGGGCAATCAAAGTCAGGGTGATACCTGGTCATGGTGGTCAGTGATATCGTTTGATATTCGCGACGATCAAAACCCTTAAAGTTTTCCTCAATTAACGCACTGGATAACTCACGCGGTCGATCATTTCTAAAGTTAAAAAATATCGCATGATCACCACCGGCCATTAACTCTGCGCCTTTTATCACCGCAGGCAATATAAATTCATCACTTTTGCCGTCTGCCCACGCCGCCCGGATTACCTCCTCAGCAGAACTTCCAGCATTCCCTTTACCATGCACCATGGCATCAAACGCCAACTGCACACGCTCCCAACGATTGTCGCGGTCCATTGCATAGTAACGACCACTGACAGTCGCAATCTGCCCGTCAGCACGTGCGAGGGCTGGTTCAATTTCACTTAAATAAACGTTGGAGCATTTCGGTGCGGTATCCCGACCGTCTGTAATCATGTGCAACATGGGCCGCACTTGATATTGCTCACAGGCACTAATGAGTGCAAGCAGGTGATCAAGATGACTGTGTACTCCGCCATCAGACACCAACCCGATCAAATGCAGCGGGCGGCCCGCAGAAGCTGCAGCCTGACAGGCGTTCGCAACAGCACTGTTATCTGCAAACGTACCACTCTCCACCGACTCATTAATGACCACAAGATCCTGCCGCAGAATACTGCCACAACCGATCGTAAGGTGGCCTACTTCAGAGTTACCCATTTGCCCGGCTGGCAGCCCAACAGCGGCACCAGAGGCCTCCAGCACCGTCACAGGATTGGAAGAGTACAACTCATCCAGGTTAGGGGTTTTTGCCAGCGCCACCGCATTGTCAAGCTTGGATGGATTCATACCGACACCGTCCATAATGATCAGCAGAGTGGAACGACGTGGCGGTTTTGCACTGGAAGTCATGGAGCGATCACCCTGGTGAATTCAATTGATTAGAAGCAAAGGTCGGACCTCAGTCAACAAGCGTTTAGTTCGCTCAGACACTGTGCCGACCTTAATAGCGTCGAACATAAAACCGGTAGCCGGAAGGACTCAAGCATCATTCACACTGCGAAACGAATCAGGTTTTCGTTTCAGAATCGGATTCATTCAGCTCATCCGCTTTCGCTTCCTGATCTGAGGTTGTACTGCCGTCGCTGTTGTAATGTGCTTCAGATGCCTGCTTGAATTCTTCTTTGCGTTTTAAAAAACCACGAGAGAAGAATATGCCAACTTCAAACAGGATCCACATTGGCAAGGCGAGGAGCGTTTGCGAGATAATATCCGGCGGGGTTAAAAACATACCGACAACAAACGCCGCGACAATAAAATACGGGCGTTTCTTCGCTAACTCATCAGGAGTGATAACACCCATCGCCACCACCAGAATAGTCGCAACCGGCACTTCAAAGGCAATACCAAACGCCAGAAAAATAGCCATTATGAAATCGAGATAGCGCCCGATATCCGGAATCACAGCCACCCCCTCGGGAGCGACGCGATTAAAAAAGCCGAACACTAACGGGAACACCACAAAATAGGCGAACGCCATGCCGAGATAAAACAACAACGTGCTTGATATCAACAGCGGCGTGACCAAACGCTTTTCATGTTTATACAAACCCGGCGCTACAAAGGCCCATATTTGATAGAGCAATACCGGGGCTGCCAACACAACTGATAGCAACAAACACACTTTAAACGGTATTAAAAACGGCGCGGCAACATCAATAGCCTGCATCTCACCGAATCTTGTCAGTGGCTCGGCCAGCCAACTCCAAATTTGCTTTGAAAACGGAAACAGACACAAAAAGAAGATGCCAACTGCCAACAACATTCGCAACAGACGATCACGCAATTCCACCAGATGTGACAACAGCCCCATCTCGGCCTCGACACCATCGTCCTTTATTTTATTGCTCACCTATTCGAATGCTCTGTTATTTAATTAGCGCAGCAGATCATACAGACTGACTTGAATCCCGGTCTTTCGAGTCATCACCAGCGGTGCTTTGATCTTCATCATCATAAGTATTGTAACCCGCAGACCGGGCTATCTCTGCCATTTTAGCGCTGTTTTCACGCGCTGTTTCCGCCGCATCCTTCACTTGCCCGACGGCGCTGTCCATGCCTTCACTGACAGATTGCTGTGCCTGCTTGGCGGTGCGTTCGAGATCGGTCTGGGTTTCTTTGACCATGTCTTTCAGCTCTCGAATCTGGTCTTCCTGGCTGGTTAACATGCTTCGCAGCTCATCAGTTTGAAGTTCGCTTGCGATGTCTGATTTAACACCGGCGACGAAGCGCTGCATCTTACCTACCCATCTGCCGATGTTGCGGGCAACCGCCGGCAGCCGTTCCGGCCCTATCACGACCAGCGCAATAATACCTATCAGCACTATTTCCTGAAAGCCCATGTCAAACATGTTCGGCTACTCCGGCAGGGTACACGGCAGAGACGGTAACAATGGCGCTAGACTTCTTTCTTTTCTTTTTCAACTTCATCTGCAACACGTTCAGCGGCATTTTCAATTTTACCGGCAGTTTCAGTGCCTTCCTCTTCGTCGGTTTTAACGGCGTCTTTAAAACCCTTTACCGCAGACCCGAGATCTCCACCGAGATTGCGCAGTCTTTTGGCTCCAAAAAGTACAACCACAATAACCAGCACAATTAACAACTGGGGAATACTTGGCATCATAACGTTGGTCTCTATCTAAATTAATTTGTTACAGCGTTGTCTTTCAATCGGGTGCGTGTCGATCAATCAGTTTGACGCGATGCTTTTTCATCGTGACCGGATTGTCCGAAGCGACGCTGCAGTTCCTGCAAAACGTCCTCAGGGCCTAAATCCTGTTGCGCCAGCATGACCAGCGTGTGAAACCACAGATCCGCTGTCTCGTGAACAATATCATCACGATTGCCGGATTTTACGGCAATTATCGTTTCTGTGGCCTCTTCACCCACCTTTTTTAGAATGGCGTCGGTACCACCTTTATACAAGCTCGCGACGTAAGAATCTGACGCATCGGCTGATTTACGGCTTTCAAGCTCCTGTGCCAGCGTTTTGAGTATTTGATCGCTCATTTTACAGGAGACCTCACTTTGATTCCTTGCCGGGATAAATTTCACCCGGATGTTTCAGTACCGGCTCACTGTCAAACCACGAAAAATCGCGTAACTTCCGGAAAAAGCAGCTATATCGACCAGTATGGCACGCAATTCCGCCTTTTTGACTGACTTTTAACAACACCACATCGGCGTCACAATCAGTCCGGATGTCGGTCACCACCTGAGTATGGCCGGATGACTCGCCTTTGTGCCACAATTTTCCACGCGATCGAGACCAATAAACCGCTTCGCCCGATTCTGCGGTCAATGCCAGCGCTTCGCGGTTCATCCACGCCATCATCAGCACCTCATTGGTATCTTTGTCTTGCGCGATAGCGGGAATCAGCTCTTGCTCGTTCCATTGCAGTGAGTCGAGCCACTGCGTATTTTCAACACTACTCACAAACGCACCTCGATTCCGGCTGCCCGCATCGCCTGCTTCGCCTCAGCTACCGTGTACTCGCCAAAGTGGAAGATGCTAGCCGCCAGCACAGCATCTGCGCCGCCCTGCAGAACCCCCTCACACAAATGATCTAAGGTACCCACACCGCCTGAGGCAATGACCGGTACATCAACGGCATCGGCAATGGCTCGAGTCAGCGGCAGATTAAACCCGGACTTGGTGCCATCACGATCCATGCTTGTCACCAATAATTCCCCGGCACCTAATTTAGTCATTTTAACCGCCCATTCGATCGCATCTAAGCCGGTGGTTTTACGACCACCATGAGTGAATATTTCCCAACGCGGCTTCTCACCATCAACGTGGACTCCTTTTGCATCTATCGCAACCACAATGCACTGACTGCCGACGTGCTCGGACGCTTCACGAACCAGAGCGGGGTTATGCACTGCCGCAGTATTGATACTGACCTTGTCCGCACCGGCATTTAACAGCTTGCGAATATCAGCCACCTCGCGAATGCCACCACCGACGGTAAGCGGTATAAAAACCTCAGAGGCAACCTGCTCTACAACTTCATAAATCGTGTTGCGGTTATCAACACTTGCAGTGATGTCCAGAAAAGTGAGTTCATCTGCACCGGCATCTCCATAACGACGCGCCGCCTCTACGGGATCTCCTGCGTCAACAATATCGACAAAATTAATCCCTTTCACTACGCGGCCAGCATCAACATCAAGACAAGGTATCACACGCTTTGCGAGTCCCATTTACGCCACCTGCACTAAAATACTACGCATTGGCGTCAGCTCGTTGCTGTGCAGCTTCAAGCTCCATCGTACCCTCATACAAAGCCCGGCCCACAATAGCCCCCGCAACGCCATGTTTTTCAATCTGACAAAGCCGATCAACATCTTCATAGGAGTTAACGCCGCCTGATGCATACACTGGAATATTAATTTGCTCTGCAAGTGTTGATGTGGCCGAAGAGTTAAACCCTTGCATCATGCCGTCTCGATCAATGTCGGTATACACAATGCCACTCACCCCGATACCTTCAAAGGATTTCGCAAGCTCCACCGCATCTTTATTTGATTCTTCCGCCCAGCCACTTAATGCAACTTTGCCATCGCGTGCATCCAATCCAACAATAATCTGACCCGGCCAAGCTTTACAGAGCCGCTCAACAAACGCCGGTTCACGAACCGCCTGCGTTCCAATGATCACCCATTGCACACCTGCTTCAATATAGTGTGCGGCCGTTGCATCATCGCGAATGCCTCCACCTACCTGCACCTGTAAATCGGGATGCGCCTGGCACACCTGTTGAATCGCCGCACCATTACGCGGCTCACCTGCGAAAGCACCGTCAAGATCAACAATATGCAAACGACTTGCCCCGGCGTCGACCCAACGCGTTGCAGTAGCGATGACGTCATCAGAAAACACCGTGTCATCTTCCATACGCCCCTGTTTGAGTCGCACACATTGACCGTCTTTTAAATCGATGGCGGGAATAATTTGCATGAGTGATATTCTTTATTTTCTAGTGCTAGTTGGGCTGCCACTGACTGAAGTTTGCAAGTAGCTGCAAACCATTAGCGGCACTTTTTTCGGGGTGAAACTGTGTAGCAAACACATTATCTTTGGCAATAGCGCTACAAAACTGCCCAAGATAATCGGTCTCCCCACTGACGATACTTTTATCTTTCGGCTGCACATAGTAGCTATGTACAAAATAAAAACGCGCGCCATCAGATATATTATTCCAAAGCGCATGACCGGATTGCTGTTGCTGCACTTCATTCCACCCCATGTGCGGTATTTTACACTCAGGCAGGTCGCTATCACGCTCAAAGCGCGAAACTTTGCCGGCAACATAAGCAAGACAATCAATACCGTCGTTTTCATCACTTGAATCAAACAGCACCTGCAACCCCATACAGATTCCAAGAAAGGGTTTGTTATGAAATGCAGATTCCACTGATGCAAGCAGGTCATAGTCTCTCAGGTGCGCCATACAGTCACGCGCTGCACCTTGGCCTGGAAAAATCACTTTATCGGCCGCTGCAATTTCACTCGCAGACGAACTGATAAGAGTTCGAGCGCGCGGGGCAACATGCTCCACCGCCTTGGCCACTGAGCGTAGATTACCCATCCCGTAGTCGACAACCGCTATGGTTTTCATCGGGTGGCAACTTCGTGCATAGAATTTACTGACATCATAATGAGGATCTACAGCACGCCTTTCGTAGACGCAGGCTTGCCATCAAGCTGACTGTCTGTTTGAACCGCCGTTCTAATCGCACGACCAAATGCCTTAAAAATTGTTTCAATTTTATGGTGTTCGTTGTGGCCTTTAATATTATCTATATGCAGTGTCGCATAAGCATGATTTACAAAACCGTGGAAAAACTCATAACAAAGATCAACATCAAACTGCCCCACCCGATCACGCTTAAAATCACAATTGAAGTACAAACCCGGTCGGCCTGAAAAATCAATCACTACACGTGATAACGACTCATCAAGCGGAACGTAGGCGTGACCGTAGCGATTGACACCCGCCTTGTCACCCAGCGCCTCTGCAAACGCCTGACCGATCACAATGCCGATATCCTCGACACAATGATGATCATCAATATGATTGTCGCCATCACAATCGACGGTCAGATCGAGCATGCCGTGCCTGGCCACCTGATCAAGCATATGCTCAAGAAATGGCACACCGGTGTTGAAGTCTGCTTTACCGCTACCATCAAGCTGAAGTTCAACCTTGATTTTAGTTTCATTGGTAACGCGTGAGATTTGTGAGGAGCGTGGATTCATGTGTTTATCGCTGAACAATTAATCTTCTAATAGTGATGATTCGAGTGGCAAAGAGCTTACGCTGAAACGCCTGATTTTTCCTGCAGCCAAAATGTCACTGGCCCGTCATTGATCAGCTCGACCTGCATGTCCGCACCGAACCGGCCACAGGCAACAGTACATGCCAGATTCTCCGCCAGACTCACCAGTGTATCAAACAGACGCGCTCCATCGACAGGTGATGCGGCTTTACTGAAGCTCGGGCGCAATCCCCGCCCCGTATCAGCGGCCAGAGTAAATTGCGGCACCAGCAACAGATCACCACCCGCATCAAGCAGACCCAGATTCATTTTGCCCTCTGAATCAGAAAACACCCTGTACAGGGATATTTTGCGCAATAATGCTGCTGCAGTCTGCTCGGTGTCTTCAGGCTCCACAGCCACCAAAACCATCAACCCGGGGCCGATACTGGCGATTTGTTCGCCATCAACCATCACCCGTGATTCCGTTACTCGCTGCAGTAGACCTATCAACTTTCTCTCTTTGTAGGATTTTTCCTACATGAAAATCATACTTAATCTTACAAACAAACCGCTCCCGGCCCCTGCCATTTGTTCTTAGAAACAGCAACAATGAACTGACGCGATGGAGAGCGACGGGGGAATAAGCAATTGCCGGCTGACAACCTCTTAGAAGACCACCTTAGGCTCACAAGGAAGACGCTTCCGCCCTGAATAAGGGCGGGGGCACTGTTTTCACACCCAACGCCCTGACCGTCGCCCATACTACTAATGGGCGAATTGTAACTGGTCACACACGGCAGGGTTCCAGAAAATCTGCACTCATTCTCTCGCGCCGCCACCTTGATCAATAACCCCGTTCTGGCGAAAACTCTGTTGCGTGTGCTTTCCTGGCTCCCCCTGCGAGCAAACCATTGGTTTGGCGCCGCTTTCGGTTGGCTTGTCCATAAACTACCTAATCGCAACAGCAGAATTGTACTGAGAAATCTGCAGCTCTGCTTTCCGCAGCTTTCGCCCGCCAAACACCGGGAAATGACCAAAAACAACCTGCGAGAGACCGGTAAGAATATTACCGAACTCGGGCCTTTCTGGCTGTGGAACAGAAGACAAGTCCAGGGACTACTGGTGGAAGAAATCGGACGCTCTACTTTTGATGCTGCCACCGCACAGGGCAAAGGCGTGATAGTCGCCTCCCCGCACTTTGGCGCATGGGAGCTGGCCGGCCTGTTACTGTCGATTGAGGCACCGATTCATTTTCTCTATCGTCCGAACAGAAACTCACATCTGGACCAACCCGTGATTGCATCGCGTGAGCGATTCGGCGGCAAGTGCTACCCGATCACCAGCCGCGGTCTGGGCGGATTGGTCAGGGCGTTAAAAAAGGCAGAAACCATTGCCATCCTTCCAGATCAGGAACCCGCTGACGATCATGGTGTATTCGCACCGCTGTATGGGGTCCCCGCGTATACCATGACATTCATGGCCAACCTCGCACGGCGAACCGGAGCACCGGTGATATTCACAGCAGTAGAGCGGCTGCCTAAGGGGCAAGGTTATCGCGTGCATTACTTTTCGCCAGACGAAGACTTGTACCACGATGACCCGGAGCGTTCTGCCGCAGCCCTTAACCAAAGTGTTGAGCGCTGCATAGAAGTGGCACCGGATCAATACATGTGGAACTACAAACGGTTTAAGAAAACACCACCCGGTACACCGTACCGCTATTAGCCGATAGCAGGCATTGGCAACACGGGTGGCTGACCAGTGTTATGCAGGCACTTCTACATTATTAATTTTGCAGGCTTGCTGCAAAGTGTTATGCAGCAGGCAGGCGATAGTCATAGGCCCCACCCCACCGGGTACCGGAGTGATTTTCCCGGCTACTTTTGCGGCTGATGAAAACTCCACATCACCGACCAAACGCGTCTTGCCATCTTCTGCTTCGATGCGGTTGATACCCACATCTATCACCGCAGCCCCCGGCTTGACCCAATCACCTTTTATCATTTCAGGTCTGCCCACTGCTGCCACCAGAATATCAGCACGCAAACATTCCTCCTGCAGATTTCGGGTTCTGGAGTGAGTAATTTCAACAGTGCAGTTCTCTTGCAGTAGCAAAGACGCCATCGGCTTGCCGACAATATTCGAACGCCCGACCACCACCGCATGCATTCCAGACAAATCACCCAACGCGTCTCTCAGCATCATGATGCAGCCAAGCGGTGTACAAGGCACAATACCGGGCTCACCGATCGCAAGCCGCCCGACATTACTCAAATGAAAACCATCAACGTCTTTTTCAGGGCTGATATGGTTGATCACGGCCGCCTCTTGAATCTGCTTTGGCAATGGCAGCTGAACCAGAATCCCATGCACTGAATCGTCAGCGTTGAGCGTGTCGATTAATGACATGAGTTCGTCTTGTGATGTGGTGTCCGGCAGCTTGTGCTCGAAACTTTGCATACCGGTTTCAACCGTCTGCTTGCCCTTGTTGCGAACGTATACCTGACTTGCCGGGTCTTCGCCGACCAGTACCACGGCCAGACCGGGAACGATGCTGTGCTGACTTTTTAGTGTCGCTACTTTGGCTGCTACCTCTGCGCGAAGGTTCGCCGCAAATGCTTTGCCGTCAATGATATTGTCCAATGAAAAGTCCAAGTGTGGGTGCGTGGCTAGTTTATATCAGGTGCCACTCTAACCAGCTTGGCTATATTCGCCACTTTCTATTCGCTACCTGAAAAGCGTCGGGCAACTAGTGCACTAGACCAACAATTACAGATAGCCATATGAGCGATCACCCAATTGGCTAATGCCCAATTCCCACTTGATCCATTATGCTCATCGCTCAGCACAGTAGTGCAGGAGCACATCAGGACAGGAAGTCCAAGTGCTGGTCAGTGGCCGTCTGCGGGCGGCTTCTGTTTTTTCAGATTTTCCCGGTAAATATTCCAATTACGGGCTACCCGTGTCGAGATTGGAAAACAAATTATTTGTCAAAAGCCCCCAAACAAATGATAGTGGCCGTCTTCTGACCAACGGCTCACACGCATGCTACAAATCCGAAAATTCGTCACCTTTGATGAGGAAGTACTTATCGAAGGCTTCAAGGCGACAGAAATACCATGGCGAATGTACGCAGTTGCCGCCGTTATTCAAAACCCCTGGGCGGGAAAATACGTAGAAGATCTACAAGCCGAAATTTATGACATCGGCCCCAAGCTCGGTGAGCAACTGACCGACCGTATAGTCACTCTGGCCGGTGGCGGCGATGAAATAGAAGCCTATGGCAAATCCGCCGTCGTCGGATTGGACGGAGAAATCGAACACGCTTCCGCGCTTATTCACACCCTGCGCTTCGGCAATCACTATCGCAGTGCAGTGGGTGCAACCAGTTATCTGTCATTCGCCAATACACGCGGGCCTGCTAACGCCCCGATCGCCGTTCCATTGATGGACAAAAACGATGCAGGTCGAAGATCGCACTATCTAACCATTCAATTTTCGATTGCCGATGCACCACGCGCCGATGAGATTGTTATCGTGCTCGGCGGCGCCAGTGGCGGCCGGCCTCATCATCGCATCGGTGATCGCTATCAAGACTTGGAAGCACTGGGCAATGACGTTGACAACCCCGCAGCGATCTAACATCACGGATCACATCACAGGCTACCGCAGCGGGCACGGGCCTCACATGATGCTGATCCACGGGGTCGGCATGAATGCCGACTACTGGGGCAATATTGTTGATTCACTGGCCAGGCACTTCACTTTGACGGTTATCGATTTACCAGGGCACGGCCGTAGCCCCAGAATGCCTGTACGCAACCCATCACTGCAACAGTATACAGACGCGGTAGCTCATTCGATCACAGCACAAAGCCTGGTTGTCGGCCATTCGATGGGTGCACTGATCGCACTTGATCTTGCCGTGCGGTATTCGGATTTAACCAACGGCATTGGCGTCATGAACGGCATCTATCGGCGTGATGCGTTAGCTGATGCAGCAATAAAGCAACGTGTAGCAGAATTATCAAGCTGTGAAAGCAGTGACCCGAGCAATACGCTCGCCCGATGGTTCGGTGAATTACCGACCGGTGTTCACGCCAGCGCATCAGATGCATGCCGCCATTGGCTCAATGCGATGGATCAATCGGCCTACGCCGACGCTTATCGAGCATTTGCCAACTCAGATGCCCCGCCTGACGAAGCACTTATGTCAATACAATGCCCGGCACTTTTCATGACCGGATCCCTTGAACCCAATTCCACACCGGCAATGTCCACGGCAATGCATCACCTGGTCACTCAGTCCGACTGCATCATCATAGAAGATGCGAAACACATGATGTCACTGACACACGGATCTAAAATTTCTGCCACCATCATCAATCACTTCACTAAGGCTCACAGAGTCCAATGACGTTCATCATCACACCACCAGTAAACGTAAGGAATAGCCGATGAAATTCTCACTATTCGCACACATGGAACGTCAACGCGACAACCAAAGCCATACAGAGCTATACGAAAACTTTGTCGCCCTGTGCCAACTTGCCGATGAAGGTGGTATGCGCGCCATCTGGACGGGTGAACATCATGGTATGGAATTCACCATTGCACCAAACCCATTTATCACCATCACCGATTTAGCCCGCCAGACCAAAAACGTTAAATTAGGCACCGGCACTATCATCGCCCCGTTCTGGCACCCGATTAAGCTCGCTGGTGAAGCCGCCATGACTGACCTTGTCACCAACGGTCGACTTGAACTCGGCATTGCACGTGGCGCTTATAGTTACGAATATGAACGACTGATGCCGGGCATGGACGCCTGGCAAGCAGGCCTGCGGATGCGTGAAACCACACCCCTGTTGCGTAAGCTATGGCTAGGCGATGTCGCCCATGAAGGCGAGTTCTACCAGTTTCCATCAACCACCTCTTCTCCTAAGCCCATACAAAAAGACGGACCGCCAATATGGATTGCCGCTCGCAACCCCAATAGCCACGAGTTTGCGGTACACGGCGGCTTTAACGTGCAAGTCACACCACTATGGCAAGGGATAGATGAAATCGAATTATTAATGCAGCGCTTTAACGACGCCTGCGAATCGTCTGATGGGCCACGACCGAAAATTATGCTGCTGCATCACACCTATGTATCAAAGAATAGCGCTGATACAGACATCGCCGCCGTTGAACTAAGTCGTTTTTATAACTACTTTAGCGCCTGGTTTCAAAACAAACGCGAAGTAACGCTCGGCCACATTGACCCTTTATCGCAGGAAGAGCTGGACGCCAATAAAATGATGTCCGCAGAGAACATGAAGCGAGATTTAACGATCGGAACCGCCAAAGAAGTTATAGATCAAATCAAGCGCTATGAAGATCTCGGCTACGACGAATACTCTATGTGGCTCGATAGCGGCATGTCATACGAGCGCAAACGCGATTCACTGGAACGCTTCATCAACGACGTAATGCCCGCTTTTTCTTAAAGCCATCAGGAATCGATATGAATCACTATCAACTGTTCATCAATGGCGCCTGGTGCGAAGGCAGCGATCAACAAACCGAACAATCTATAAACCCCGCCACCGGTCAGGCATGGGCTACCTTTGCGTGCGCTTCGGAGCAAGACGTTAACACCGCCGTCAGCGCCGCCAAAAGCGCGCTCGACAATCCCGCATGGCGAGACATGCTCCCCACTGCTCGCGGCAAGTTACTGTACAAACTCGCAGACCTTATAAACAAGCATGCTGAGACCCTGGGTCGGCTTGAAACCACTGACAGCGGCAAGCTAGCCACTGAAACCGTTTCACAAACCCGTTACGTGAGTGACTACTACCGATACTTCGCAGGTCTCGCAGACAAAATAGAAGGTGCAGTACTGCCTATCGACAAACCCGACATGCATGTATTTACTAAACGCAAACCGATAGGCGTGGTCGCGGCAATCGTTCCCTGGAATGCACAAATGTTTTTGACCGCCACAAAACTAGGCCCGGCACTGGCCGCCGGCTGCACAGTGATACTTAAAGCATCAGAGATCGCCCCAGCACCCATGCTCGAATTCGCAAAGTTGATCGAAGAAGCAGGCTTTCCACCGGGGGTTGTGTCAGTCATTACCGGTGATGCTAAGAACTGCGCTATACCACTGACGCGCCACCCGGACGTAGATCGCATTGCCTTCACAGGTGGTCCTGAAACTGCTCGGCATGTGGTTCGAAACTCGGCCGAGAACTTTGCCGTCACATCGCTTGAGCTCGGTGGCAAGTCACCGATTATCGTATTCGATGATGCCAACATTGAAAACGCAGTGAATGGACTAATCGCAGGTAACTTTGGCGCATCGGGCCAATCATGTGTTGCGGGTTCCCGTGGCTTTGTTCAGCGTGGAATCTTTGACCAGATCGCAGATCAGATAACACAAAGAACCAGACACATAGTTGTTGGCGACCCGCAGGATGCGAACACCCACATCGGCCCCTTATGCACCGTCGCTCAAGTAGAACGCATAGAAACCACACTGCAGCAATCGATTGAACAGGGCGCAATCATCAGAGCCGGTGGCGTACGAGCAGAAGGATTGTCCGAACACTACTTCAACCCGACACTGGTTGAATGTAGGAGCGCTGACACCGAAACAATGAAGATAGAAATGTTCGGGCCGGTAATGTCTCTGTTACCGTTTGATACCGAAGACGAAGCGATTGAGCTTGCTAACAATTCAGACTACGGATTGGGCTCAGGCGTATTCACTGAAAACATTGCCACAGCACACAGAGTTTCTAACCAACTGCGCTCCGGCATCTGCTGGATAAACACCTACCGTGCAGTTTCACCCATCGCACCCTTCGGTGGTTTTAATCAATCTGGCTACGGACGTGAAGCAGGACTGGATTCAATCATGGACTACACTCGCACCCAAACCACCTGGATTAATACATCAGATAAACCCATGGCCAATCCGTTTGTTATGCGTTAATAGCTAATGGTCGAAGTAGGCCATTCAGATCGCAGGTTAAAACGACTATGGCGCTATTCTAAATATGGCAAATAGCGATATCGCAAATAGCGCTAGTGATAATTCAATCTGGATTCACTTTCTACAAGAGGTCACAACTCTATCTACTGCCTGCACCCCAACGTACTTCTTTTGAATCGGCAAATTCCAAATTGGGCAAAAATATTTTTGACACATTAAATCCGTCCACTGACTCACCAACGCTACTCATAACACACCCACAGCCATTATTGATTTTGAAGTGAATCAATAAATGAACTCAACTCATTTTCAGAAATTTGGTTTGTTTTTCTTTCTGGCCGCTTAATTTTCTCAGAAGATTTACGGGAACCACAGATTAATTTATCTAACTGTCACTTACTTCTCTCTGGAACGACCAATGCGTACAATGTGAAACCTGAAATCCTGTTTTGAGAGCTAAATATTTGCCGGATTCGTCTACGCAAATGTGCATACATGCTCCTGCATTATTTAAGCCTGCTGCCTTATTACCCTACAAGGATTACCTGCCGCTACAACGTCTGGCGGTATATCTTTTGTCACCACACTACCCGCACCAATAACCGATCTTGCCCCAACTGTTACACCAGGACAAATAACACTAC
>CALGJU010000199.1 GCA_937928685.1 uncultured Granulosicoccaceae bacterium | reverse complement strand
GCAGTAGTCACTCTGTGGGTAACGTTCGTACCGTGTTTTCTTTGGATTTTTGCAGGTGCGCCGTACATTGACTGGATATCAATGAATCCACGTTTGCGTGGTGCACTGGCAGGTATTACTGCAGCCGTGGTAGGCGTGATACTCAATCTGTCTATCTGGTTTGCGATGCATGTATTTTTCAGCTCGGTAGTTCACCGTCAAAGCGGTCTCCTCACAACCTGGGTCCCTGAGTGGAGCACAATAGATTGGCGTGTGGTGGTACTTACTGCCGTATGTGCTGGATTGGTTCTTGTGTTTCATTGGGGCATAGGCAGAGTACTGATTTTATCGGCTCTGGCAGGAGTAGCTATTCAGTTCTTTACATAGAAACAACGAACCGACACATCAAAGAGTGAATCAAGTCCGTAGTGACAAAGGAAACCCCGAAGTGTGCGAGCAAGTGGCATTTCGCGGAGATTTTCCAGTTCGCTTTACGAAGGCTTTTTTCATCTCACCTGTACGTTGCGGCGTGTGCCTATATATTCGTGCTCAGGCTATGGCGCTTTGCGTGCGAAGCCGAACAGAGGCACTGTCTCTTCTTGCGCTACTAACGAAACCCATTGAAACGAAGGGAACGTTCCAATGCGGTATCTGAGTATCGCTGTTATCGAGCTTGACTTGATCCACTCGTTCACACGTCGAGCTTCCTTGACCATTGAGCAACGTCGCTATGAGCGTGTAGACTGTGAATCGACCACGATTGGAAACACCAATGAGCACACAGACCAGCTTGCCCAAGATTGCCATCCTTGACGACTATTACCGGCGTGCTCATGCCTATGCTGATTGGTCTACGGCAAGTTTTGCGCAGTTCGAATTCTTTGACCAGGCTATGTCGTCGCAATCTGAACTGGTTGACGCACTAAAAAACTTCAAAGCCGTTGGATTGATGCGGGAGCGAACTCCGTTTCCAAAGTCACTCATCGAACAACTGCCGAATCTGGAGTTAATTGTCACCAGTGGTAAGAAGAACGCTTCCATTGATGTTAACGCCGCGGCCGCGAATGGCGTGACCGTATGTGGCACTGAGTCACCTGGGCACGCTACTGCAGAACTGGCGTTTCTTCTTATCATGGCACTATCACGGCAACTCGTCCCTTTGACCAACTCACTTCAACAACAAGGTCAGTGGCAACCGGTGATGGGGCGCGATCTCAAAGGACAAACACTAGGCATTCTGGGGCTAGGCCGACTGGGAAGCCAGTTAGCGGGGTTCGCAAGCGCTATGGGAATGAGAGTAATTGCATGGAGCACGAACCTCACCGAACAACAGTGCATCGATCAGAGCGTTGAATATGTGTCTCGTGAAGGTCTGTTTGAGCAGGCAGACGTAGTCTCTATTCACCTGCGACATTCAGATAGAACCCATGCCATGGTTAACGACGTTGATCTACAACGGCTGGGGGCGAGCGGCTATATCGTCAATACATCACGCGCTGAAATATTTGATCTCGATGCACTGAAAACTGCCCTAGATAGCAATATCATAGCGGGTGCCGCCACTGATGTGTTTCCTGTTGAACCAGCAGGTAAAGACCAATGGATAGTAAATCACCCGAAAATATTAGCCACACCGCATATTGGCTACTGCACTGAAGAAACGTTTAACATTTTCTACCAGCAAATGCTGGAGGCATTTCAGGGATTCTATGCGGGCACACCAGTGCGAGTGATTTCACCCGACTGATCTGAAGCTCACCCTAAAACGCTCCCCACCGGAGTCGCATCATGATCTTTTACCGGCTACATACGTGCTTCACACTTAGTAAACGCCAGCCAGCTTAGCGCTGTAATTGCGCCTCACGGCACAAAGCCGCCAACCTGAAAAACCCATGCGCCATTTTGGAGTATGGAATGGCTATAAAGAAAGTCGCTACCAACGCCAGATGAACAATTAACCAACTACTGGCGAGCCCTGTACCTTTGCTCCAATACAGCAACAACCCCGTAGTTGATACAAAAAACAACAACCCGATAAACACATACTCTGCCGTGGTTCGAGCTGCAGAACCAAGGGCGCGGTCCGATTTGGTTTTGAGATACCACAGTAAGGCACACCCTGTGGAGAGTAATAACCCTCCGCCTACTCCAAAAAGCTTTGGCAGGCTCCAAAAAGGATACGGCGCGGGAGAATTCAAAACGTAGTGATAAAGGGTCGCGGTAGAGGTGCTGAGAAAGCAAAGCAAAAAGCCATACATAGTGGCCTGGTGCGCCCAGCGACGTGATGACGAATAGCGCTCCCCGGATTCATAGTTGCAACCCTGCCCTTGCCCGCCACTCAAGTTCTTCATAGACGCTGCAGACAGCATCGCTTCACGTAGATCTGATAGCCTGAGCCTGGATCCACCGACAGACTTCCAGTAACCACGAATACCTGCAGCGAGGGATACGAGTGGTATAACGAATAACGGTGTAAAAATCAGTACCAGCGCATTGTGACTGATCGATGCATAAAATGGCTGTGCTGATAACCATGGCACTTTAATCACAGTACTAAACAATAAAATAAACAATACGGTGAACAGAGCGTAGGGCCATACACTGCCTTGCATCACCCGGCTGAGCGCTTGTGGTTTAACATGCTGTTCCCAGTTTTGCGCACGCACATTAGCGAGCAATGCCGGAATGTTTAAAGCAAATTCATGCGGCTCAGTGTATTGGCAGGCATAGTAGCAACCACGACAGTTATGACACAGGTTGGCCAGATGATTCACTGTCGCCGCATCAAAACTTCGGTACCGGGTCAGGGCCTTAAACGTTCCGCAATAGCCTTCGCAATAACGGCATGAATTACAGATTCCCAGCTGCCTTTCGGCTTCCGTTTGTAGTTCAGCGTTTGTCACAAGTTGCGCAAGTGGCGTCACTTTGATCTGAGCTTTAGCTGTTTGCATGAAGTGCTGCCTGTTGTCCTGCAATACGACCAAACACGGTGCCAATGGTCATACCGAATCCTGCAAGATAACCCTCCCCCAGTATATTGCCGGCCATAATCTCACCGGCGGCCCATACGTTTTTGGAGCGATTGCCATTGAATGTCACGCGAGCTGTCTCATCCACATTGATACCGAGGTAGGTGAAAGTGACACCGGGGCGCAGCATATAACCGCGGAATGGCGGAGTGATAATAGCTCTGGCCCAATTGGTTTTGGCAGGCGTTATACCCTCGGTCGATAACCCATCCAGTTCGGTAGGGTGGAATTCGCCCTCGCTACAAGCATTATTAAAAGCTTCAATAGTGGCCATAGTTTCCTTGAGTGGCAGCCCCATTTCTACGATCAGATCAGACAATGAATCACAACAGGTGGCTGGAAATACAGAAGGCATAAACAACTCGCTCGATTTATCATCAATGATGGCGTAGGCGATCTGCTCAGGCTGTGCCGCCACCAGGCGGCCCCAAATGGCGTAGCGTTTAGGCCAGACATCTTCGCCCTCATCATAAAAGCGCTCACCGTGTTTATTTAGCACCACTGCAAAGGGCACGCAGTCGAGCCGGGTGACAATGCCACCGTCATATTCCGGGGCGCGGCCGTCAATCGCCACTGCATGGCATTGACTGGGATCACCTATTGAATCTGCACCGTGTGCCAGCACTTGTCGAAGCACTTCGCCTCTGTTGTAAGGTGTGCCTCTGATCAGAAAGTTTTTAGCCGCCTCGCCCCAGGCTTCTGCGAGCCACTCTTTGTTCGATTCAAAGCCGCCTGCGGCGACCACGAATGAGGTGGCGCGGAGATAGCGTTGTGACCCTTCTATATCTACCAGAACTCCATCGCAATCGCCGTTGTCGATGTGTAGATCGAGCACCGTAGCATTGTAGATTATATCGATATTCAGATCTTCACATCGTTGGAAGTATGCGTTAACCAGCGCTTTGCCGCCCCCCAGAAAGAACGCATTGGTGCGGGACAGAGACAACGTACCGGACAACGACGGCTGAAAGATCACACCCTGCTTCGTCATCCATTGATAACTTTCCGGTGCACTGCTTATGACAAGCTTTGCCAGCTTCTCATCGGTATTGCCTTTAGTGACACGCAACAAGTCATCATAAAACTCATCGAGCTGGTAAGCGCCGGAAAGCACACCGAGATCACTGTCATGTGAACACCGGAAGTTACGTGTATGACGGCTGTTGCCTCCACGATAACTTCGTGGTGCGCGTTCTAACAGCGTGACTTTAGCCCCCTGCTCAGCCGCGGTAATTGCGGCGCACAAGGCGGCATTGCCAGCGCCGATAACAATCACATCGGCAACAGGTGGACCAATACCGGGCGTCATGACATTCAAATCTGGCTGCAATTCTATGACGGGGGCTGTCATGTCATAGCTCCTGCTGATACATGCGAATGCGGTAGCGCTGGGCGCTTTGCAAGTGCTCACTCATTATACTTTCAGCTTTGTCGCCATCACGCTTTCGAATTGCCTGAATAAGCGCGCGATGTTCTTTTATTGCTGTGGATGCACGCTTGGGATCTTCAAGGGTCGATGGCCCCAGAATCAACAGCGTGCGCAGCATGCTTTCAACGGCACGGGTTAAGAATCGATTCTTTGCCATCTGCAACAGCGCGAGATGAAATCGTTGATTGAGTGCGGCCATTTGCGTGGCGTTGGTTTTGGATTTCTCAATCTGAGTTTGAATAGCGCCAAGCTCTAATAATTCGATCTCAGTCGCTTTGCTTGCTGCAAGGCGCGCCACCGCCCGCTCATGAATTTCTCTTACTTCGTAGAGTTCAACGACTTCAATGTAGTCGAGTGTCCGCACCCGCATGCCCAGCCGCGATTCAGCCACCGCCAGGCCTTCGGTTTCCAATTTACGCAAGGCCTCGCGCACGGGGGTTCGGCTAACACCGAATTCTTCAGCCACCGCTTGTTCACGCAGGTAGTCTCCGGGCTTGATATCGCCACGCTGTAGCCTGGCTACCAATTCGCGATAGCAGCTGACGGATTGATTCTCAGACGCGTGATTACCCACGGACTGTTTTGTGGTTTGCTTTTTTTTAGATGCTGGTGACATTGGCTAAATAGTATACGTTTGGATACAATCTGCCAACGCCGGATGTATTTGCCGTCATTTTCAGCCTGAATGTCGTGGAATGATATGCTCTGGGGATATCACAGCTGGAGCATGTGTGAACCAAGTTGCGACGCGATACCTCGGTCGTCGTACTATGATGATACGCCACAAAACATGCCATAGAAGCGTGTGAAGGTGGAAAGCAAACTTTACGTTGCACGTAATTTTGAAAGCAAAACCGACAAGCAATGTCGATAACGAGAGGAATGATTGATGAACCCGATGACTAAAAAGCTGCAACTTGCGGCAGCGGCTGTGGCACTAGCTGTTTCGAGTGCGGCCAGCGCGGAAGACTTTGCCGGTAAAACCATCGAATGGACTATTCCATTTTCTGAAACCGGTGGCTCTGCAAAATGGGGTAACTTCTTCGCACCACTTCTAAGTGAGGCAATGCCCGGTACGCCCACCGTTGTGGTGAAATTCATGCCTGGTGCCGGGTCTACCAAAGGCGCTAACTGGTTTCAGCGTGAAAAACACAAAGACGGTACTACCGTGTTTGGTACCTCTGGCTCAACTCAGTTTCCTTATCTACTGGGTGACCCACGTGTAAGATACGAATATAAAGACTGGAACCCTGTCATGGCGACCGGTACCGGTGGTGTGGCTTACCTCAATGCAGAAGACGGCAAACTTTTTGACGGTACTGCCAATAAGCTGAAAGGCAAAACCTTTGTATACGGCAACCAGGGCGCCACCCGTCTTGACCTGGTACCTGCACTCGCATGGGACATGTTAGGTCTCGATGTGCAGCACGTAATGGGTATTAAAGGTCGTGGAGATGGTCGTAAAATGTTCGAATCAGGCGAAGCCACTATTGATTACCAGACATCTGCCAGTTACTTAAAGGGTGCACAACCACTGGTTGATGAAGGCAAAGCAGTTCCAATGATGTCATGGGGTGCTTTAGATAGCAGTGGTGATATTGTCCGTGATCCCACTTTCCCTGATATGCCAACCTTCAAAGAGGTTTGTGATGCGACTGACGGTTGTGAAACAAGCGGCCCTCAGTGGGATGCATGGAAGGCATTCTTTGTCGCCGGGTTTCCGGTTCAGAAAATTGCGTTCCTGCCAGCTGGCACACCACAGGATGTGATTGACACTTACGTCACTGCATTTGATGCCGTTGGTGCGCGTGACGACTTCGCAGAGATTTCATCCAAACGTTTGGGTAAGTACCCGATGTTTACCGGTGACGCTGCAAAGGCTGCACTTGAAACAGCACTCAATGTGAATGACGACGCGAAAGACTTTATCAAGGGTTATTTGAAAGATAAGTTCGGTGTGTCTCTGGATAAGTAAGTCAGACCTACGGCACCTGCATCGCAGGTGTCGCTCTGAAAAACTCCACTAAATGGAAATCATCACCACTGCCTGGCAGGCGCTAGGCGATGCATGGATTCTGATCCTTAACCCGACGACGTTCGGTTATTTAGTGGCGGGTGTTTTTCTTGGCCTGTCCATTGGTGTTTTTCCAGGCCTCGGTGGTATTGCAGGCTTGTCCCTGTTACTGCCCTTTATGTTCGGTCTTGAGCCAGTCTATGGACTGGCGTTAATGATCGGGCTGATCTCTGTAGTACCCACATCCGATACGTTTGCCTCGGTGCTCATGGGCATACCCGGATCGTCATCATCGCAGGCCACCGTACTTGATGGCTTTCCGATGGCAAAGCGCGGGCAAGCGGCGCGTGCCTTGTCTGCAGCTTTTGCATCCTCTTTGTTCGGTGGCTTGGTGGGGGCTGCCTTTCTTACCTTCTTTATTTTAATTGCACGACCGATTGTGCTGAAATTTCAGTCGCCCGAATTGTTGATGGTCTCAATATTCGGACTTTCCATGGTAGGCATTTTGGCCGGGCGCGTAGCGCTCAAAGGGCTTGCGTCTGCAGGGCTTGGCATGTTGGTAGCGAGTATCGGTGAAGGCCCGTTCTCCGGTGAATTGCGCTTAGCCAGTTACGACTACCCTTACTTTCTTGATGGCATAAAACTAATCATTGTCGGGTTGGGTATTTTTGCACTACCCGAAATCATCGCTCTGTTAAGAACCAATCGTGCAATCAATGAGCGTGGCACGCTTGGCGCGGGATGGCTCGAAGGAGTCAAAGATTGGTGGGCTAACAAGTGGCTGTCTGTCCGTTGCTCCCTGATTGGCGTGATGGTCGGTGTCATACCGGGTCTTGGTGGCTCTGTGGTTGACTGGATCGCCTACGGTCATGCAGTGCAAACGACTAAAGATAAAAGTCAATTCGGCAATGGTGAAATACGGGGTGTTATCGCACCGGAAAGTGCCAACAACGCCAAAGAAGGCGGTGGGCTGGTGCCTACCCTGCTGTTCGGCATACCGGGTTCCGGTTCCATGGCCATCTTTATCGGCGCTCTGGCGCTGTTGGGTTCCGGGGAGCTCGAAGTCGGCCAGGTAATGTTAAAAGACAACCTCGATTACACCTATGCGATTGTATGGATGTTGGCGCTGGCCAATGTGGTGGGTACCGTCTGTTGCATCATGTTTTCGCCACAGATTGCCAAACTCACGAACATCCGTTTTGTGTTAATTGCCCCATTTGTATTTATGATCATTTCTTTTGCAGCGTTCCAATCCGGCCAGAACCTGCTTGATCTGGTCACGCTCTTTGGCATTGGATTAATAGGTATTTTTCTACGCCGGTTTGATTGGTCGCGCCCGGCATTTCTGATCGGCTTTGTATTGGCTAACCCGGTTGAAAATTTCTCTAACAATGCTTATCAGATTGCCGGTATTCGTATGAACAACGACGGACTTGCGGGCTCTTTAAATTATATTTTCAGCCCTATCGTCTTAACGCTTATTGTCATCACGGTAATTTCAGTCGCCATGGGCTTGCGGCAAGCCAAACACATCCAGGCTGAGGGTGCTGTAGCTGCTGGTCGTAAACGCGCGCCGTTAATATTTACTTTGCTTGTGACATTGTTTGTCTGCTGCATGTTATTCAATGTGGCTCAAATACCAGACTATGCACGTGTTGATGCCATATTTCCGCTAACGATTGGCGTCGTCACCCTGCTGTGTTGCTTAGTTCTGTTACTGCAAATGATGTTCAAAGCCGATGATGATCCGTTGTTTGCCGATACAGAAACTGCGATGCAAACACCTGTAAACAGCGCCGACAAACCAAAAGGCCTGTGGTCGACACTGGCGTGGTTTGGCGCGTTACTCATAGCGACTGCACTGTTTGGTTATATCATCGCACTTGCTGTATTTCTGCTCCTGTTCTTTCGCTACCGCGCCAATCTGCCATGGGTTAAAGCATTGATGTTAACGGCGTGTGGTGTCGCTTTTATGATGGGAATGGCGTGGTTGCTTAACCGTGATTTCCCACCGGGGTGGCTGCAGTCGATAGTGACGTTGCCCTGGCCATTGGGCTGAGTTAGGGGTTTACACGTTTGTGTTGGAATAATGAATGTAGCAACCCGACACGAATTTGGGCCTTCAAAGAAAACATAAGCAACAGCCACAAAATGCAGACCACACGCAAATAACTTCGTAAAACGAACTGGAAATTCT
>CALGJU010000198.1 GCA_937928685.1 uncultured Granulosicoccaceae bacterium | reverse complement strand
TGAGTTAGGGGTTTACACGTTTGTGTTGGAATAATGAATGTAGCAACCCGACACGAATTTGGGCCTTCAAAGAAAACATAAGCAACAGCCACAAAATGCAGACCACACGCAAATAACTTCGTAAAACGAACTGGAAATTCTACCTGACATGCCACTCGCTCACGCTGGCGGGTTTGTCATGGGGCTGTAGTTGGCGGTAGTTATTCGGAGACATCTATCGGATTTGGATTTCCTGTACAACCTCTTATCGCTTATGCCCTCCATACGAAAATATGACACGGATCATTACCCATCGCAGTCCTGCAACCATTCCCCCAAGAACCCATTAACAATTTCAGCTTGCTCTAACACTGGCAAATGCCCGGCACCCTCAACCACTCTTAACGTGGCTCCGGGCACCAACTCACACATCAAGCGATGTTTCTCAACAGGGCATAATCGATCGTGTTCGCCACACAACACCAACGTCGGCACCTTAACTGCCCGTAAAGTATTACTTTGATCTATTCGGTTGCGCAACGCTACTGACTGACGGATAAAAACATCACCACCCAACTCCATAGCCATCTTTAAACACAAATCAAGAATGTCGGCTTTGCCATCGCCGTCAGCCAGATAGTTGGGTTTCATCTCATCGCGCATCACCTGCAACAAGCCTCCTGCGCGTACTTTTTCAATCTGTGGTAACCGTCGCTTCTTTACGTCATCCAACTCAGCCAATGGATTGGTATCTAACAGCGCAAGCCCGCGTACACGCTCTGGCGCTTGCCGCACTACTTCCATCGCGACAATTCCCCCCATACTTAGCCCACATAACGCAAACTCAGCAGGCGCATGTTTTAAAACTTGTTCAGCCAAACCAGCCATATCATCATGGCTGACCAAAGGACTGAACTGCACCACACGTGTATTGGAAAAACAGTTTATCTGATCACTAAACAGCTGCGCCGAGCACATCATGCCCGGCAATAACACCAGTGGGATCAAACACCACCTCTCGCTATTTCTGCACCCTGCGACAAACTCTGCAGCTTTGCATAAGCAATATCCGGATCCACTGCACCAAAACCTGCAAAAGTACCAAAGCCACAATCAGAACCTGCCTGCACGCGCTCTGGTCCAACAATATCGACAAACCGTGTTAGGCGCTCAGCAACCAACTGCGGATGCTCGACAAAATTCGACGTGGTATCGACCACACCGGGAATGAGAATTTTGTCATCAGGAATATCATTCTTCTTATCACGAAACACTGTCCACTCATGACCATGTCTCGGGTTGGCGGTTTCGAATAGCACATGGTTGGCACGTGTATTCATCAACACTGGAAAGACGGTGGCCATATCTACATCACACACATGCGGCCCTTCGTAATTTCCCCAGCAAATATGCACACGCACTTTAGCCGGGTCAATATCACGTAGTGCATGATTTAATGCTTCGACATGTGAGTGCGCAATCTTTAAGAACTCTGCATCACTAAGGTCACTGAACAGCATGTGGCGTGATAACGCCAGATCAGGACAGTCCAGTTGCAGGGTCAGGCCTGCGGCGACTATCGTTTCGTACTCGGTTTTCATGACATCAGCCAGAGCGGCCAGATATTGCTCACGGGTTTTGTAGTAACTGTTCTGCAAGAACAACGAGATAACACCGGGAGAGGCGGCATTCATAAAGCCACCTGCAGCACCGTGCTCTGTCATTGCGGCTTTCAGGTTCGATATATCTTTTTCTAATTCACCCTGGCCTTTGGAGACCACTTCCCCCGTGCACATAGGCCGTGCGTATTGGGGGGTGCCGCCTTCGTCTGCCAGTCGCTTTAGAAAACCGGGGAACAATTTTAAGTCCGCCGGTGCGTTGCGTTCACTGTCACCTGAAAAACCGGTATAACGATCTTTCACGTAGGTGGCATAGCTTATCTTGCTGGTCTCACCATCTGAAACGATGTCAACACCTGCATCCACCTGGCGTTTGACCGTTGCTGATACCGCGGCGGTCATGCTTTGGTCAAAGGCTGCCTGATCATATTGTTCTTCATTTTCGCGGGCGAAAATAAAGTCGACCACTTCCTGAGTCCGTGGCAGTGAGCCTACGTGTGTGACTGGGATCGGCTTCATAAGAGTGCTCCGGTTGGGCCTGCTTTGTCTTCGGTATTGCGTACGCGGTATAAGCTGGCTTCGCCACTCATACTGGGTTCGATTGCGTGAGATAAGTTTGGTGGTACCGCGCAAGTATCACCAGGATTGAGCACCGCACTGCCACCTTCCCAACTCAATCGCCAGTGGCCGCGCATGACCATTATAATTTCATGCTGTGGCACACTGTACATGGCACCATCCAACGAGTTGCGACTGATGAAGTCTACTTCGAAGCCAGGGCGGTCTTTGATTAATGCCTGCGCGCCTATGACGTCGCAGGGATCGTTAGTTGAGAACGCCATCATGTCCTGATAGCGGCCGACGTATTGGCCGACTACTTCGGTCACGGACGGCTCATTGAGCTGTGCGATTTCTTCCTCTGTCATCAACGGCATGGGTTCGACGCCAGCGGGAAGTTGCTGACCCTGCTTGCTGTCATAGAGCGCGCCGTTGTCGCCTAATATCAATCCGTGGGCACTGGCTTCTTCAATCACCTGTGGTGCCCATAGCACCCCGCCACCGGCATCATCACCACCCAACACTGCCATGATCATTCCGTAGTCTGTGCCAATATTTTCGAAGCCACGGAACATACTCGTGGGTATGTTGATGATGTCACCTTCTTCTAAAACCACTTCACCGGCCGTACCATAGCGTCCCCAGAAAAAACGCCAGCGACCCTTGAGTATGAAAAATACTTCGGCAGTGGTGTGGGTATGTAGTGAATTACGCACCCGCGGTGGTTGCCCTGCTGCACCTATATTAAAACCAGGAGTCTCGTTAAGGTGTACATGTTGATCCGGACTTTCAGACACGCCACCACCAATAATGGTGAAGTTTTCTTTTTGATCAGAACCCGGTGTGTGTGCGTCTATAAAGGCAGTGCGGCACGGTATTAGATCACCGTAGCGAACAATGCGCGCTTCCATGTCTTGTGGTGTCATGTGTATTTATCCGGTTTTAAGAACGATTTGTTTCCAGACGGCAGTCTCGTCAAACAGGACGAACTCACGGCGTAAGCCCCACGGGCCGAACTCTGCGTGGCAGACGCCCATGATGTAGACATCAGCGCCACTGGGTGTGCCAAAGGCACCCCAGCCATCGTGTTTGCCTTGCAGGCTCCAGCGGATCGCGGCACGTGGGGGCATGAGTGGATCGTCGCGACCAATCTGGTGTTCTATTTTAAATACTGCATTCGGGAAGCTTGCGCGCAACGACGTCCAGAATTGATCTGCATCACCGTGGGAATGACCGCTGACGCCACCGGGATATTCTAATTGACAGCCGCGATCGTACTCAGCGGGGATGGCGGCAAGATCTGCCGACATAATGCGCTTTAGTAAATCCGCATAGCGTTGCCCCCATTCGTTATCATTGCCACTACTTGTATACGGGCCGGGCTTGTCGATGGCGGGGGTAAACCCCGGTGAGCTGTTGTCAGCGCCGCCGTCGTTTTCTATTTGTTCACGTGCATAGTCTTCCGGCTCCCAACCGAGCTGCCGCACGACCGCACCTTGATCACGAATTAACCATTCATCGTTGATCTGATTATTGATGGCATGGCAGTCGGCGATAATTCGATACCCCAACGCAGTGCCAGTGGCCTTGCCATAGACACCATCACCACTGTGTGTGGCGGTGGAATAGATACGATGCGATGACAGCATGCCTTCTTCAGGTGTACCACTCCAGATCACATCTTCACCCAACAAGGTGCGGTCTGGAAATTCAGCCAGCGTTGCCATGGTGGCAGCAATAACACCTTCATTGCCAACCACCACTGAACTTGGCGAGCGGACGATGATATCTGGCGAGTAGTACTGGTGCAGTGTGGCAATACCACGGTCTTCCCAGATCTCTTTGGTGATACCAATGATGTAATCGGGGAAGTCTTTAAACTTTGGGTCAAAGCCTTGCATGTGAGTTTTTCCTTTAAGGTTTGACGCTAGAACTGCGAACCACCAGAGGGCCGTCTAATGCCACTCGCAACGGTGGTGCATCATCGTCTTCTATTTGAGACAACAGCGTGGTGATCGTCTGTTCAACCATACGGTTGGCTGGTTGCCTGACACTGGTAAGTTTGTACGAACCCCAGGCGGCGGCGGGAACGTCGTCGTAGCCGACAACCGCGACATCTTCGGGTATACGTAAACCCAGTTCATCACGAAGCACGTCCATAACGGCAAATGCCATGTGATCATTACAAACGAATACGGCGTCAGGACGTTCGTCCACCGAGAACATTTGTCGCGCGGCTAACTTGGCTTGTTCGAAATGAAAGCTGCCGTCTTCGCGGGCGAATAACTTTAAACCGGCGGCGGCTAATCCTTCACAAAAACCGGCCTCTCGATCACGTTGTGTAGACGCGCCACTCCAACCTGCTATATAGGCAATACGCCGGTAGCCTTGCTGGATTAAATGCTCCGCTGCTTTGCGCCCGCCTGCGACGTTATCGGAGGTAATAGACGAGAGCACATCGTTATCTTGAGTACGGTTAAACAACACCACCGGCACCCCTTCAGCACGACAGCGCGAGGCCAGCTCTGAAGACATGGCGACGGATGCGAGAACAATGCCGTCGGCCTGATAGTCGAGTATTTTTTCAAGTACATCATCTATGTTGTCCGGGGTTTGTTCGACCATAAATACCAATACGTGATAACCCTCGGCCTGCAGCCCTTTGGATAACTTTTCCATGACATCAGGGTAGAACTGATTATTGAGATAGGCCACCACCAGGCCAATAATTTTTGACTTGCCGGTCATCAGTGATCGCGCCAGCACATTAGGACGGTAACCTAATTCATTTGCGGCACGACGTACTTTCTCTATGGTTTTTGATGATGCACTGGCACCCGGTGTAAAAACACGTGATACCGCCGACTGGCTAACACCTGCTGCTTTGGCAACCTGGGCAGAGGTGACTTTCTCGCCTGCCATTAGTCAGCTGTCCAGCCGCCG
Organism: uncultured Granulosicoccaceae bacterium; assembly: GCA_937928685.1. Lineage (GTDB taxonomy): Bacteria > Pseudomonadota > Gammaproteobacteria > Granulosicoccales > Granulosicoccaceae. The sequence continues at coordinate 1,132 of CALGJU010000198.1, read as the reverse complement.
TCGACCATCAGTGCAGTACCTGTGACCAACGCTGATGCATCTGATGCCAGATACAACACTGAGCCCATGATATCTTCCACCACACCGGTGCGGCCCAGCTTGATTTTTTCTTTGATCCAGGCTACCCGTTCCGGCTGATCAAAAGTTGGTTCTGTCAGTGGCGTACGGATAAACGTAGGGCACACAGTATTGACGCGTATGCCCGCACTGCCCCACTCTATGGCCATGGCTTTCGTAAAGCCTTCTACAGCAAATTTGGACGCACAATACACAGCGCGATCGACCCCGCCGACATGCGCCATTTGCGATGAGATATTGATTAACGATCCTGACTTACCTGACGCCTTAAGTCCCTTTGCAACTGCGGTGGTCAGAAAATAGGCACCGCGTAAATTGATATTCATCACTGTGTCAAAGTCGGCTATCTGTGTGTCTAACGCGGGGCTATGAATCGCAAGGCCGGCACTGTTGACCAGTACGTTAAAGGGCTGTTGTTTTTCGATGGCCGCCTGTGTGGCTTCAACCTCTGCGACATCAATAGCTAAGGCTTCACAGCTGTAACCACGTTCATGCATCGCCTCTACTGTACTGTTGAGTCGCTCTATGCCTCGTGCTGCGAGTACAACATGCGCACCGGCCTCTGCAAGTGCAACCGCACACCCTTGCCCGATACCGGAGGATGCGCCAGTGACCAATGCCCGTTGACCGTCAAGTTTGAATGAGGGGGTCTGTGGTAACTGATCCATTAGGCTTCCAGCATCTGTTGCTGATGCAGAGTTGTCATACGGTCGAACAGATCTATTCCCATTTGATTAAACAGATCTATCATGTCTACAAATACCCAGTTCTCGGTAAACTGGTCACCATCTCGCAGCCAGAAGTCGATGCCGGAAATTTTGAGACTTGCCCCTGATGCATGCTCTCCAAGATAGGTGCCGGTATGAGTAGCCTCGACTCCGGCCACACCTGATGCGGCCAACAAACGCCCTTCTGCAAACAAAGATTCAATACCCACGACTTTGCGATCGGGGAAAGCCACCAGCCAGGGCTGTTGGTGAAGTTGTTCAAATTCAGATAATGACAGGCAAGCGCCGATACCACCCGGGCCATACCATTTTAAGTTAGGGTGAAA
>CALGJU010000197.1 GCA_937928685.1 uncultured Granulosicoccaceae bacterium | reverse complement strand
AGCATCGTCAAACTTGCAAAACCGCTGATCACCATAGCGACAACCGGCAAGGTAATATGCCAGAAGTAATCAATAATTTTTTCACCCCAGCTCATCTGATCAAAGCCACTGGAAGTCAGCCCTCGCAACGGAAACCAGTCTAGGTAGCGGCCACCAGAAAACATAATAATCAGTAATATTGCAAACAAAAAACCGGGTATCGCGTAGCCAACAACAATGGCTCCACTACTCCAGACATCAAAACGCGAGCCATCAGAAACGGCTTTTTTAATACCGAGTGGTATCGATATTAAATACACAAACAGCGTGGTCCATAGCCCAAGGCTTATCGATACAGGCATTTTATCAAGCACCAACTCCAACACGCTTTGATCTCGAAAGAAGCTCTCACCAAAGTCAAAACGTGCGTAGTCTTTAATCATTTGAAAAAAGCGCACATGCATTGGTTTGTCAAAGCCGAACTGTTTTTCAATATCTTTTATAATCTCCGGATCAAGCCCCTGCGCCCCCCGGTATTTACTGGATGCCGCACTACTGCCTGTTTCTTCGCCACCAGTGGATTGGATATCACCCTGCTGCCCCGAAAAGGCCGCAGTTGCATCAGTCGAATTGCCACGCATTTCAGCAACCAATTGCTCAACAGGGCCACCTGGAGCGAGCTGAATAACAGCAAAATTGATCACCATTATCCCCAGCAACGTAGGGATAATCAGCAGCAATCGTCGAAGAATATAGGCAAACATGCTATATCAGAAAAATGAACGTTTCGATGACAGTAGCCCGTTAACGATCCAGGTCTAACTTGCTATCAAGCGTTTCGTCTATCCACCAAGTGGTGAGAAAGCCGGTACCATATTCAGGTTTGGTCTCAGGCTGACCAAAGCGGTTCCAGTACGCAAGACGAAACGTTGCGTTGTAGAATTGTGTTATCACATAGTCGTTCCATAGCAGCACTCTATCAAGCGCTCGCGTGATCACCTTCAACTCTTCAAGCGTGGGGGCAGCCACGATTTTCTCTATTAATTCATCGACCACTTCATTTTTAATACCTGTGTAGTTGCCGGTTCCACGCTCATCGGCTGCTTTGGAACCGTAATAGGACCGGAGCTCTGAGCCAGGGGGTGGAAAGAAGTTAAACTTGACCACAACCATATCAAAATCAAAGTCATCGACTCTAACCTGATATTGCGAGCTATCGACAATACGAAACTCTGCATCTATACCAGCCTTCTTCATATTCTGAACAAACAGAGCATTCACACGCTGCTGATCCGGTGACACCAACAGTATTTCAATCTTCATCTGCTCGCCGTCTTTCATCAGTTTGCCGCCTGACAAATTCCAGCCCGCTTCCTTAAAAAGTTTAATCGCCTCACGAACCTGCGTTCTGTTTCTGCCGCTGCCATCGGTTACCGGAGACGCAAACGCATCGGTAAATACCTGTGCTGGCACTTTGTCGCGATAAGGTTCCAGAACCGCAATTTCTTCCGCAGTAGGCGCACCGCTGGCACCGTACTCTGAATTCGGGAAGTAACTATTAATGCGTTCGTATTGATTATAAAGGATAGTGCGCTTTGTGGTCTCAAAGTCATACAACAGGTTTAAGGCTTTTCGCACACTCTGGTCGTCAAATGGTGCGCGGCGCGAATTCATCATGAAAGCCTGTATACCCTGTGGCTGCTTGTCGGGAGGAGTGTCAAGAATAATTCTGCCCTCTTCAACATGATCAATTTTGTACGCTGTAGCCCACCGCTTGGAACTATTTTCAGCACGGTAGTCCACCTGACCGGATTTAAACGCCTCTACCATCACTTCAATGTCACGGTAATAGTCGTACCTGATCTTGTCGAAATTACTCAACCCCTTATTGACTGCCAGGTCTTTACCCCAGTAGTCTTTTACCCGCTCGTAAGTAATCGACCTACCCGCCTCAAGCGTGGATATTTTATAGGGGCCGCTGGTGGGCGTGGGATCAAGATAGGTTTTACTTATATCTTTGTCTTTCCAATACTCTAAAGACAATGGCCCCATACCGGCCACCCGCATCAACGGCTTCATGCTATCTGTGGTGGTAAAGGTATATTTCAATTTGTGATCAGACAGCACTTCGACACCCTCAACTTCATCGTAAAACGATTTTAAGAATGGCCTGCCATAGGTTCGAATGGTGTCAAAGGAAAACTTAAAATCGGCGGCAGTGATGGGCGTACCATCGCTGTACCGGGCCTCTGGCCTAAGGTTAAAAACAACCCAGCTTTTATCTGCCGGGTACTCCACTGTCTCTGCGATCAAGCCATACGCAGACGCCAATTCATCGGCGGAACCCGTCATTAAGGTGTCACCTACCAGTCCGAGGCTTCTTGGGTATTCACCTTTCAGGATGTAGCTATTCAGACTATCAAAACTACCAAAGGCACTTAACACCACACTGCCGCCTTTGGGCGCGTCCGGGTTAACGTAAGGCCAGTGCTCTATGCCATCTTTGTACAACGGTTCACCAAACTCGGCTATTGCCCAGGTCTTAGTGATTTCATTCGCGGCGCTGATCTGTGACACTGACAGAACAGACACGAACAAAGCGGTACAGAAGAAAGAGTTGAATAGCCTTTTCAATTGAATTCCACCTTATGTTTTGTATTAGTTTAGCAGGGGATTGTTGCTTAGGTAGTATATTGTGTAACAGGCACACCACCGGTGACGCTTCTCTATCCCAATCACTCTACAAAAGGATAAACGCCAATGTCTAATCAAGTAGCAGTTGTCACTGGCGCCGCGCGCGGCATCGGGCTAGCGACAACCAAATTATTGCAAGCCAAGGGCATGACGGTTGTCATGGTCGACCGCGATGCCGATGCGCTTACAGAAACCGCAGCAGAATGCGGGGACACCGCATTTCCACTGCTTCGAGATGTCTCAGCACCTGACGAAGTCGAACAGATATTCTCAGAGATCCAAAGCCGGTTCGGTCGTCTTGACTGCCTGGTGAACAATGCCGGGGTCGCAGACTTCGGACCAATCGAACAGACCAGCTTTGAACGCTGGCGAACCGTGATGGCAACCAATTTAGATGGCGTATTTCTCTGCTCCCAGGCCGCCATACCTGCACTGAAAGAAACATCTGGCTGTATTGTCAATATAGCCAGCATCTCCGGCTTACGAGCATCTACGCTTAGGGTAGCTTACGGTACCTCAAAAGCCGCGGTAATCCAACTCACCCAACAACAGGCGATAGAGTTGGGGGAATTTGGCATCAGAGCCAATTGCGTTGCACCGGGGCCGGTCAGAACCAAACTCGCTATGGCCGTACATACCCAGGAAATAATTGACGCCTACCATGATGCAATTCCGCTCAATCGCTATGGCAGTGAACAGGAGATCGCCAACCTGATTGCCTTTCTGTGCTCAAAAGAGGCCAGTTACGTCACCGGGCAAACTATTGCCGCAGATGGCGGCTTCGAATGCTCAGGTGTCGGCATCCCTGCACTGCGAACTTAGCTTCGTCTATACGGACTGGCAGTAATTACTTGTCGAGTATTTCACGAAGCTTTGCAGCCACTCTATCGCCACACTCGGGGTCAGCTAATGCGGCCTCGATAAACGCAGTGAAATAGGAATCAAAGCTGCCTACGTCGTATCGCTGCTCCGTGCCGGTAATCGGCACGCCCAGCACCTTGCCGCCACGATCTATAAGCAGTCGCAATGCATCGGTTAGTTGAATTTCGTTGCCGGCACCGGCTTTGGTTTCGCGCAACAGTGAAAAAATACCGTGCTTGCAGACATAACGCGCGGCAATAGCAAATTGACTGGGCGCGTTATCTACCGAAGGCTTTTCCACCAGGTCTGACAGCTCGAAAAACTCATCACCTGCTTTGTAGCCTGACGCGACCGATGCGATGCCGTAGCGCGACACGCGCTCAATAGAAACCGACTGAAACGCAATGACCGCGTCGGCATCAGTGTCATTGAAAATCCGGATCATGCGCCTGCACAGAGAAGCATGATCATTCAGCCCTATCATGGCATCACCAAGGGCTATTAAAAAAGCGTTCTGTCCGACACGCTCTTCGCTGCACAATACGGCATGCCCTAATCCAAGCTGTTCGCTTTGATCGGCAAAATGAATGTTAGATAGCGCATCTGACTGAAAATGCTGCTGCAAAATAGATTGTTTGCGATCACTTGCCACCATCACGATATCGTCAATACCACTTTGCTGCAGCTCTTCGACAACTGACTGTAATACAGGCTTTCTGCCCAAAGGCAACAGCTCTTTGGGCACAGCACGTGTTAACGGCATCAAACGGGTACCGTGCCCGGCGACGGGCACCACTGCAATACTGACCATTTAGTTCTCGTTGTTAGCAGTTAATTTAAAGCCAGTCGATCTGCAGCTCACGATCTGCAGCACCGACCACCTGACAGCGCCATTCAGTCGATGCATCAGTAAGCCATTGATGCGGCCTCTTGAAGTGTTATCTTGCTCGAACTGCAGTCGAAGTGAATATCTAATAAACACGCTTGCTCGCGCTGGTATGCCCAGGTCAAACCATCGTCGTAAAATAGAGATTGCTTTACAGTCAAAGCTATTGGCGAGGCAAAACATACCACAGTAATTTGCTCTGCATCGTGTGGACTGGATGCACCCCATTGAGTGGCAACTGGCATAACAGCCCCCGCCCTGACAAACAACGGCAGTGTCCCCAGTGGTGCCGCAACCGTCATGCTATTTCCGCCTGCAAACCACTCTGCACTATCCAGAGCGTTCAATGGATCCCACCGATACCAGCCACCTGCAATCTCAGGTAAGTAGACCGACCGCTCGATAGCGCCTTGCTCCACGACCGGTGCCACCAACAGGCTATCACCGACCATGAATTGCGACATGTCTGACTGGCATTGATCGTCATTGAAGCAATACAACATCGGGGTAATAACAGGAGATCCACTGACATGTGCCTGCCAGCTAAGATGATACAGCCAGGGCAGAAGGTGGTATCGAAGCCGTAGGTTAGCGCGAATCAAACCCTCTACCGATGCATGCATCCAGGGTACTGTTGCGGGGTTATCCTCCGCAGGCTTCCATGAATTCATCACAGCACGTGGATGCAATACCATCATTTCAATCCATCGACATAGCAGCTCGGCATCGGGCTTCGGCCCGACAAAGCCACCGATATCATGACCAACAAACGGCAGTGCAGATAAACTCATGGATAGCCCATTGGCAAGATTCCACTTTAATGTGTGCCACGACGTTTCGTTATCCCCGCTCCATGTCTGTGCGTAGCGGGAAATGCCGACAGGCCCGGCCCGGGAGATAACGTATGGGCGATGATCGGGTTCGAGTTCCATAGCAGCTTCAAAGCTCGCACGATTCATTAACAGCGCATGCACCGGTCGCACATCCATTGCAGTTACCCGGCTGCCAAACCCATTCAGTGTCGCTTCCTCATCCCAGATTTCACACTCGTTGTTGTCATTCCATGTGGCGGTAAATCCGGCACCCAACACCTGCTCCTTCACTCCTTTCTGCCACCATGTGATGGTATCTCTGTTAGTGAAATCCAGGCTGGCACCCGACCCACCCCAGAACATTTCAATCGCCGGTTGTCCATCGGCACCGGTGATAAAACCACCAAACGACGCGACCTCTTCATATAGCGGGTGCTCGGTAAGCAACACAGATTTGATATTTGCACATGAATACAAGCCGGCTTTTTCCAGGTGCTGAAAAAACTCTTCACGATCGGGAAATTTATTGCTATTCCATGTAAACACATACCGCCTGCCGTCGTCCCCAGTGGTGTAACCCGACCCGGAGTGGTACGCGCTAATCGGCATATCTCGCCTTTTAAACTGATCTACTACCTCTGTCATTACCTGCTGAGCATTGTCAGCATCAGCATGGTGCATAGAAGTCAACGCAAATCCGGCACCCCATCGAGGTTGAAAATGAGGCACACCGACAAGCCTTTGAAAACGTAAAACCACATCCTGCAGCCTTGGACCAAACACCACGTAATACACCAGCGCCTTCTCAAACGACTCTACCGTGCGATAGTGATCGTGATAATTTGAATGCTCAGCACCTAAATCAAAAACACACTCGGCCATGGTGTCGTAAAACACACCACAGTAGCCAGTATCGGCGTTGCCGATAATAATCCAGGGCACGTGTTTGTATAACGGATCAGACGTCTCTGCATTGTAGCCAAGCGCATCGGTCTGCAAACACCGAAATCGCTTGCCAGTACGATCAAGAGGACCGGTTTTATCACCCAACCCAAGATGCATTGCATCCAGCGGCCGAGTTTGCGCGTGCTGAAAAAGAGAGCGACTCGGCAAGTACCGATAAGCCGCCATCGGTCGATCTTGCAACACCGTGTGCCAATTGCCTTCAGACTGAAACTGGAACTGCAGTGCCAACGGATCAGCCGCAATGTGTACCTTTACAAAGTCACTGTCTATTCCATTTGCAACCACAGATACCGGCGGACAACTAAAACCGGAGGCATCTACCCTTGAGCGCCCTTGCCATGGTATGTCGCCCTCTGGCGCAACCATCCAGGTGTTGGCAACAGCCAAACCCGCTGTCGGCACAATGGCGACACGACACAACCATTTCTCGAGTAGATCAACTTTTAACGAAAACCCATCAGACAACTGAGCTATAAGCCCTGAATCATCCACCTCCACAGAAGATTGCTGTTTTAATACGGTCATGCCGCGTTCCATAAAGAACAAGCGTCTATAATAGACGTGAGAACATTGATCACCAAATCAATTGACAAAGTATAATCACCCCGCTGCCGGCCCGTCACAAAACGGGATCTCTCCCTGCAATGAAGATCCATCGTTAAGAAAATATACTCTTGAACAGGCCAATACATTCTCTGAAACCATTTTCAAAATCACCATCACCGTTGTGGTAGACACTCTCAAATGATATCACTCCGTCATAATGTTCAGCTCTGAGTGCATCTGCCATCGGTTGGAATAGATCGGCAAGTTGCCCTTCACCCATTTTTTCCACCGTCAGCCTGGCACGTGGCGTGTCAACCGTTACATCCTTAATGTGCAGATGCCCAAGATAGCCATCTTTGAGTTCTTCATAACCATCCGGGTACGCAAGTTCATGGCACCAGTAATTGTTGGCAGGGTCCCACAGCACCTTCAATGTATCTTTGGCATCAAGATCATCTATTAGTTTGCAGGCTGTATAGTTTGAATTTACCATCGTCCCATTGCCAGTCTCGACCACCAGTGTCAGGCCTTCTGCCCTCGCAAGTTCAACAGCCGGTGCAACTAATGGTGGCAATGAATCCCATGCACCATGTGCCACATTCCATTTTTCAGCGCCGTTTTCTCCCCATAAAATCTGCTCTTTTTTGCTGGACATAATTCGCACCAATGGCGATCCCACCTCATGCGCCATTTCAATCACACGTTTTAACGCGTCCATGTGTTTTACATGCAAGTTGTCACCAGGGCGATTGGCTGATGTCATACCGGCGAAGATGTGGCGTGAAAGGCAGGACACGGGTTTGCCGTGATCTTGCAGCAAAGCCCTGATTGCGGCAATTTCCTGCTTTGAGTGATCGCCGACCTCTTTTTCACCTACAAACTGCAGCTCAGCATACTCAAGATCAAATTCATTCATGACTTTCAGGGCATGCGCCAGATTACGGCTCACACCATCGCAAATAACGCCCAATTTCATTTTATTTCCCCGGTAGATATAATCACTCTGGAGAATACTGAGTTCCTATAGTGTTCAGCAAGGGGTAAACTTTTTAACTTAAGCCTCACCCCCGAATCAACAATGGATTAAAGATGAAACGACGACATTTTATAAAGTTAATCGCAGCATCATCTCTGACCCCCACCTTCACCGCGGCCGCACAAGAACACACCTTGACCGCTGCCCAAACTGAAGGCCCCTACTATCCAGTAGAACCAATCACCACTTCCAACACGCTATTGTTAAATGATGAGTATGTTGGCAGTGAGCTGCGTCTGTCGGGAAAAGTATTAACAGAGGACGGTACAACGGTGCATAACGCCCGCGTGGAAATCTGGCAATGCGACGGACGTGGCACCTACCTTCACCCTGCGGCACCCAATACCCGGAATTTCGATTTAAATTTCAGAGGCGCGGGTGCCACTTACAGCGATGCAAATGGCCGTTATCAATTTATAACGATCGTACCCGTTCCGTACACCAGCAGACCACCCCATATACACACCAAGGTTTTTGTTCAAAACAAAGCGCTGCTCACCAGTCAAATCTACCTGCGTGACAGTGGCGGAGACGACCGATTAAAAATTGATTTAACGGCATCAGCCGACTCAATCTATAGCGCTCGCTTTGACTTCATAATAAGAACTTAATCCATTTTACAAAAGCGGAAAAATCAAGATGTATGCAGCCCCCATCACATCAATCTACGCAGCGCTACTTGGCATCATGTTTACTGCCATCACGCTGCGGATCGCACTGATTCGCAACGTACGAAGCCTGTCAATGGGCCACGGTGGAGACCTGGACTTTGAAAAACTGATTCGTGGCCAGGCCAACTTCACAGAGACAGTACCTATCGCCTTGATTTTGATATTTCTACTCGAACACCAGGGCACGGCCGCTGTGACACTACACACTCTGGGCATCGCCCTTTTACTCGGGAGAATCTCTCACTACCTGCAACTCACTGGCACTTTGCAGCACACTATTTTTCGCGTAATTGGTATGGTCCTGACTCTCAGTGCAATACTCATTGCCTCTACACGTCTACTTTTCGGGTACTAAAAAGGCACATTGATGATAACCACTATAATTCCCAACGAGCGCGCCTACGCCACTTGCAGATGGCACCCCTGATGAGGTATTTATTATTAATACTCACGCTGCTCTCATCGACGGGATGCGCCAATCTCATTAGACCAAACTTTACACCTGAGCTTGCTACACTACGTGCGGGGGAGTACCAACTAGATCCTATGCACAGCTACTTGCTGTTTAAAATTGAGCACCTGGGGCTATCAAAAATTGTCGGGCGGTTTAATAACGTTGACGCCACACTCGACTTCAACCCGAAACAGATAGAAAATATGCAGCTTAGTGCCATCGTTTCAGCAGATAGCATTGATGTAAACAATCCTGACCTTGAATCCACTCTACAAGAGCCAGACTGGTTTGATACTGCACGCTTTCCTCAAATCACATTTAACAGTAGTTCGGTCAACCTCACCACTACAGAGGACATAGAAATTACTGGCACGTTAACCCTACGGGGCATCAGTAAGGCAATTACCCTGAATGCAAAGTTCAATAGCTGTGCCGACAACCTTATCACCCGCAAATACACCATTGGATTTTCTGCAACAGCTACCATTCACCGATCAGACTTCGGAATAGACGCATTCAGTGCCCTGGTAGGAGACACAGTAGAACTAGAAGCGCATGGGGAATTTCTTAGACAGTAATCAACGCGAGAGTAGTAACATTCATTTCTGAACAGACCCCCCTGGCTGTATACTCAGTGCTTTTCGGTGATTCCTCTTGGTGAATAATGAGCAACTCTAACATTGCCTATTTCGGCTACGGCTCACTGGTCAACCTGGGTTCGTTGCAAACGCCCTTTATCAGTGCACACCGGGTAACCCTTAAAGGCTGGAATCGTGTCTGGATGGCAAGACCCAGGGAACAAGATAGTTTTGCCTCAACTGACGGGCTGGCTTTTTTGTCAGTGGTCAGTGCACCGGAAAGTAAAATTGACGGCATGCTGATTACCGACCACGCAAGCAGCCTTCCCTCTCTTGATCAAAGGGAGTCCCTTTACACCAGAGTGAATATTGATCAGGCTGATTTACATCACCATGACGAAAACATAGTGCTCAAAGATCAATTCCTCTATGTTGCAGACGAATTCCCTGCCCCTGATGAAACTAAAATACTCCGCTCATACCTTGATGTTGTTATGCAAGGGTATTTACATCACTTCGGCATTGAAGGGCTAAAAAATTTCTTTGATACAACAATGAATTTTGATCTGGATATTCTTGAAGACCGTGACAATCCGCTCTACCCACGTGCCACTCAATTAACTCATGCAGAAAACGAAACATTCAATTCATTCCGACCCGTTAAATGAATCCTCTATTCGAAGCAAGGAAGCAGGGTTAGCACCGGGGGTGTCCCCCGGTGCGTAAGACACGTTAAAACGAGAGTCAGATCAACGACTCACTTTATCTTCAATTCCTACCTCACGGTGATTTGATCAACCACCTCGTTAACACCGTCAATATCGGCCACATATTTTTTTACCAACGCCTCCTCCGTGCCGGATTCCGCGTCACCAAATATGATGGCCACACCATCTTCTACCCTGGCTGACA
>CALGJU010000196.1 GCA_937928685.1 uncultured Granulosicoccaceae bacterium | reverse complement strand
TGCATCGCCATTCAGTTTTTCATTTCTGTGTAACTCGCCAAGTACGGCTTGCACGCCTCCGGCTCTATGGAATGATTCACCCAGATACTCACCAGCCGGTTGCATATTGACAAGCAATGGTGTGTCAAAGCCGTGAGTCTCCCAGTCTTGTATGCTGAGCTCAACGTTCATGCATTTGGCAATAGCGTTCACATGTACCGGTGCATTGGTTGAACCACCAATGGCAGAGTTAAGTGCGATAGTATTTTCAAATGCCTGACGCGTCATGATCTTCGATGGTGTTAGATCTTCATCCACCATGTCTACAATTCTTTTGCCGGTTTCATAGGCTATTTGTAATCGCTCGCGATACGGTGCGGGAATCGCTGCACAATTAGGTAACGACATCCCAAGGCCTTCGGCCAACGCATTCATGGTGGATGCAGTACCCATAGTGTTGCAGTGCCCTGGAGAGGTTGCAGATGAGGCGGTAATATCCATAAACTCATCGTAGTCAATCTCACCAGCGGCGAGCTTGAGCCGGGAGGCCCAGACGATTGTGCCTGAGCCTGAAAGTTTACCGTCGTACCAACCATCAAGCATGGGTCCGCCGGATAATACAATCGCGGGTAGGTTGGCGGTGGCCGCTGCCATCAGGCAGGCGGGCGTGGTTTTGTCACAACCGGTGGTGAGAACAACGCCATCAATCGGGTAGCCGTGCAGTACTTCAACAAGCCCCATGTAGGCAAGGTTTCGATCAATTGCCGCAGTGGGCCGGCGAGAGGTTTCCTGAATTGGATGCACCGGAAACTCGATGGCGATACCGCCCGCTTCACGTATGCCCTCACGCACACGCTTAGCATTTTCAAGGTGCGCGCGGTTGCAGGGAGATAAGTCACTGCCGGTTTGTGCGATACCGATAACGGGTTTGCCCGACTGGAGCTCTTTGCGAGTCAATCCGTAGTTGAGGTATCGTTCTACATACAGCGCGGTCATTGACGGGTTGGCCGGGTTGTTAAACCAGGCCTCGCTCCGGCGTGCAAACTTTTTTGGCTCTTTGCTCACGATTTTCTCTCGATGAATTGTCTGTTTCGCTGTAAACGGTTCTGGTAGATTGGGTGGAAGCTTTGCGTAAGCCTGTGGCGCTTGTATAGCTCGAAGACCAGATGCGATTTCCTGTGGTTAATAATACACTTAAAAGCAGCAATTTCATCAGGGATTCGCGCGCCGGAGTGAGTCTGCACCAGTTGCCGGTATTGCAGGTGCAGGCAACACGGCCAGTGACCAAATCAAGAGAACAATGAAAGATAAAACTATGCCTACACATCCTGATCTTGATTTACAGGGCACGATTCGACCCGGTCTGGATATTCTTGCCAATGAAATTATCATTGGCTTGAAAAAGCGCTCGCGCTTTGTATCCAATACTGCAATCTACCAACCTGGGTTGGTGATCTCGCAGCCAGATGAATCCTTACTAAGATATGAGTTGTCTCGCATCGAGCAGTGCCATGCAGAGCTCGGGCGTTATGCCTTCACCACTCAGGATGCATATACTGATGTGTCATTAGTAAAAAACGTCCTTAACCGAAGTCCACCTGACAGCCCGGTTAAAGTGATGGCCAGTGGTGTGGGTCAAAGAATAATTGATTTTTATAGTGATTGGATCCTTACGCACTGTGACAATGCTGATGAATCTAAAACCTATGGTGAGACAGTAACAGCAGATGTTGTTGTGCTGCTTGCGATTATGGAACGGGTTAATTTAGGCAAGCAGGTGGCGGAATCAAAATTTACGCAGCTCACCGAAGAATTTATTGCAACCGGCGGTGATCGTGATGCAATGCTTAAGTTAATAGTAAGATCTGATCGCGAACAACAAGTGATTGAGCTGTCAAAGAATTTGGCGCGGCACTACGAATTACCCGAGGCCGCTGCCGTATCAGTGTTTACATTTATGATTGCTGTCACTGTTGATATTGAAGTTGAATACTTGCGCATGAGAATAAAAGACGTAACGGCGTAACAACATAACTATCTAAGGTTGCAGCTTATGCAACCTTAGAGGCGACCAGCGCCACAACATCGGTTCGCGCTATATCGACTGATTCACTGTCAGTGCGACCTTTAAATTCCACCATGCCTTTATCAAGACCTTTGTCGCTGATCACAATGCGCATTGGAATGCCGATCAGTTCCATGTCCGCAAACATCACACCGGGCCTGCTATCTCTGTCGTCAAACAATACATCAATGCCTGCTTGCTTGAGCTCTTGATATAGAGTTTCGGCCTGGCCGCGCAAGGTGTCAGATTTTTTCATGTTGATAGGCACAATCGCTACCTGAAAAGGTGCTATCGGCATGGGCCAGATAATACCTTTGTCATCGTGGTTTTGCTCTATAGCGGCCGCCGCAACCCGTGTTACGCCAATGCCATAGCAGCCCATCGACATCAAACAGGCTTTACCGTTTTCATCCAATACGGTGGCTTGCATGGCTTCACTGTATTTTGTGCCCAGTTGAAAGATGTGCCCGACTTCAATGCCACGCATAATTTGCAATTCACCTTTACCATCGGGCGATAAGTCACCGGCTTCTATGTTGCGCAAGTCTGCAATGATCGGCGTGTCGGTGTCTCTTTCCCAGTTAATACCGAAATAGTGTTTATCTTCTATATTAGCGCCCGCGCCAAAGTCAGACATGGCAGCTACTGTGTGATCTGCAATGACTGGCATGGGTAGATTGACCGGACCAAGTGATCCCGGGCCGGCCCCAACGGCGGCTCTTATTTCTTCATCAGTGGCAAACTGCAGTGGTGTTTGAACCATGGGATGGTTGTTGGCCTTGACTTCGTTAAGTTGGTGATCACCGCGCACTAATAATGCAACCAGCGTTGTGTCGCATTCATCTGATGCATGGCAAATTAATGTCTTGATAGTTTTTTCTACGGCCAGATCAAAGTTTTCTACCAGTGCCTGAATAGTTTTTGTGTCTGGAGTGTCTACCAGCGTCATCTCTTGTGTTGGCTCTGCACGCGTGTCATTGCAAACCGCTTCAGCCTTCTCAAGGTTGGCGGCATAGTCGCTGTCGGTTGAGTAGGCGATCGCATCTTCACCACTGTCTGCCAGTACATGGAATTCTTTTGAACCCGATCCACCAATCGCGCCGCTGTCGGCTTCGACTGAGCGAAAGGTGAGTTGCATACGGGTGAACACATTGGTGTAGGCCTGATGCATATCTTCAAAGGTCTGCTGCAATGACTCTGGCGAGGCATGAAAAGAGTAGGCATCTTTCATGATAAATTCGCGACTACGCATAACCCCGAAGCGCGGGCGTACTTCATCACGGAACTTGGTTTGAATCTGGTAGTAGTTCACCGGTAGCTGTTTATAACTGCGCAGGTCGCGGCGAGCGATATCGGTGATGACTTCTTCGTGAGTCGGTCCCATGCAGTAGTCGCGTTGATGGCGGTCTTTGAAGCGCAATAGTTCCGGCCCAAATTGCCCCCACCGACCCGATTCCTGCCATAACTCGCAGGGTTGTACTGCAGGCATCAGTAACTCTGCGGCACCGGCATCGTTCATCTCTTCGCGGATGATGGCTTCAATTTTTCGCAGCACGCGTAACCCCAATGGCATCCACGTATATAATCCTGCTGCCAATCGGCGAATCATGCCGGCACGTAACATGAGCTGATGGCTGATAACTTCAGCGTCGGCAGGTGATTCTTTGGTGGTGGCAATTTGCAATTGGCTGGTGCGCATGGATTTATTAAGTTCGCTTGTTAATGTCGATTCGGTAGGGCTTAAGGTAGGATAGCGCCCCGGCCAGCATAATTCATGCGGCAGGGCAGAGTTTGGCACACGCAATCAATGATCGGAAGCGGGCGAAGCAGGTTACGATAGTTGTTCAAAGGGCGGTTTGATGGCTTTTGGGTGAACAATTTCGCGGGTTTTACCGGTTTGTGGTGTGAGATGGGTCATTCTATTGACTCTTTATCAGCGATGTCGTTCTGTTGAGCTATCCTACTTACATATATATACACCGAAATATAACGAACAAGGTTGAGGGGCAATAGGCTTCTGCATCGATGCTGGAATCCCCTACAAAATATGGTTAGATCGTTATTAAAATGTTAGACCCGATACGAGAATGGTACCAGCGGAATTTTTCTGATCCGCAGGCCGTAATTCTTGCCCTGTTACTGATAGCGGCCTTTCTACTGATCTGGCTGCTTGGTGGTGTGCTGGCGCCTGTGTTGGTGGCGCTGGTGTTTGCCTATCTGCTTGACGGGGTGGTAACTGCGATGCAGCGCTATCACATACCGCGCCCGCTGGCAGCGGCTACGGTGATGCTGGTGTTTGTGTTTTTCTGTTTGTTGCTTCTGTTTGGTGTGTTGCCGTTGTTGTCGCAGCAGGTGACGTCATTGATACGAGAACTGCCGAATATGATCGCCGCCGGTCAGATGCAGCTGCAGAGGTTGCCAGAGCTGTATCCTGCCATTTTTACGGTCGAACAGATCAATGAATTGATCGGCAGTGTGCGCAGTCAGGTGGGGCGTCTGGGGCAGAGCTTTTTGTCATTCTCTATTGCCAGTGCGCTGAATCTCTTTGTCATTTCTGTGTACGTGGTGCTTGTGCCGTTGATCGTGTTTTTCACGCTGAAAGACAAGCCCTTGTTGCTTGACTGGGCGCGCGGGTTTATGCCGAACCGCAGTCAGTTGGCAGAAAAGGTATGGAATGAAGCAGATACCAAAATAGCCAATTATATCCGCGGCAAATTTATTGAAATAATGATTGTGTGGCTGGTGAGTTACATCACCTTTGCGCTAATGGATCTGAACTACGCGGTGCTGTTGAGTTTTCTTGTCGGCGTGTCGGTGATCATTCCTTTTGTGGGTGCGGTGGTGGTGACAGTGCCTATTGCCATAATTGCGTACTTTCAATGGGGCTTTTCCGCCAAGTTCGGTTATCTGTTGGCGGCTTATCAAATCATTCAGATTCTTGATGGCAATGTGCTTGTGCCCTTGCTGTTCTCTGAAGTAGTCGATCTGCACCCGCTCGCGATTATCATTTCAGTGCTGTTCTTTGGCGGGTTATGGGGTATTTTGGGTGTCTTCTTTGCGATCCCGCTGGCGGCACTTATGCAGGCAATCCTTGATGCCTGGCCGCGTCACCGTGGCGGTGGTGGCGATGCCACGGAGCCGGTTGAAGAGGCTGCCGCGTAAGAGAAGTGAGCATGATTGTTCTTTGCACGCTGCCTGTCTGTATGTTGAATGCGAACTGAGTGGCCTGCCGTGCTTGTCACGCCTGTGATCGGGCAGTAAGCTGTCCGGATAACTACAGGTGAATAGAGGCAGGCCGATGTTTCAAGGCAGTATCGTAGCAATTGTG
This sequence comes from uncultured Granulosicoccaceae bacterium, assembly GCA_937928685.1. Classification (GTDB taxonomy): domain Bacteria; phylum Pseudomonadota; class Gammaproteobacteria; order Granulosicoccales; family Granulosicoccaceae. The sequence continues at coordinate 1,880 of CALGJU010000196.1, read as the reverse complement.
ACCCCAATGCTAACCGACGGCGCGGTGGACTACGATTCACTTAAAAAGTTGGTGAAATTCCACATCGATGCTGGCACTGACGCGATTGTCTCAGTGGGTACCACTGGTGAGTCCGCCACGCTGAGCATGGAAGAGCACTCCACTGTAATCAGCAAAACCATCGAATTTTCCGCAGGGGCGATACCGATTATTGCCGGTACCGGTGCTAACTCAACGACAGAAGCGCTGGAACTCACGGAGAATGCAAAAAAGGCAGGGGCCGATGCCTGTTTGCTGGTGACCCCGTACTACAACAAGCCCACTCAGGAAGGGCTCTACCAGCACTTCAAAAAAATCGCTGAGTCTGTCGATATCCCGATAATTCTCTACAACGTTCCAGGTCGCACCTCGGTTGATATGACTGCTGCGACGACGGCCAGGCTGGCGAGCATCAAAAATATTATCGGCACCAAAGAAGCACACGGCACGGTGGAGCGTATCAAAGAGCTGGTGTCACTCTGCCCGGATGATTTTATTGTTCTGACCGGAGATGACGGAACAGCCATGGACAGCATTCTTGCCGGTGCACGTGGCAATATTTCTGTGACTGCTAACGTTGCTCCGGCAACAATGCACAAAATGTGTGCAGCAGCACTTGCTAAAGACGAGCCAGCCGCTCGTGAGCTGGACGCGCAAATGGCCGATCTACATAAGTTGTTATTTATCGAGTCCAGCCCTATTCCGGTTAAATGGGCACTGCAGCAAATGGGAATGATAGGCGCTGGGATTCGCTTGCCAATGACTGTGCTTGATGCCAGTTACCACGCAGAGGTTACCGGTGCGTTAAACAAAGCAGGTGTGCTGTAGCGTCAACTGTTACGGAATTGATTGCCATGCATTGCACGGCCTCACTCCGAAAATAACCGTTCTTCTGTGACCTGTGAATAACATGCTGAAAATGTCTGATCTGATTCTGCGTTGTAGCAATCGGTGTTCAATATGAGCCTGCAGTTCGCAAGCCTCGGCAGCGGCAGCAGTGGAAATTCTACTGTCGTTCGCGTTAAAGATACGCTGCTGTTAGTGGATACCGGATTTTCGGCTAAGGCGATAAACGAGCGCCTTGAAACACTGGGTGTGGGTGCGTCTGACCTGTCAGCGATTTTAATTTCGCATGAACATTCAGATCACATCAAAGGCCTGTCAGTATTGGCGCGCAAATACGATATACCTGTGTGGTTGACGCAGGGTACTTATCGACGACTCAAAGATAAAAATATTCCGCATGTCGAGTTCATTCATCCGCATGGATCCTTCTGTATTGGTGACGCCAAAATTACACCTTTTCCTATCCCGCATGATGCGGCGGAGCCCTGTCAGTACATTATTGGAGATGGCAAGCGTCGTTTAGCCATTGCGACCGATATGGGTTTTACCACTGAGTATGTGCTTGAACAGCTCACTGGTCTCGATGCATTATTACTTGAAGCCAACTACGACGGTGAAATGTTAAGCAATGGCTCATACCCATGGGCTTTGCGCAAGCGTATAGACGGCAATTACGGGCATCTCAGTAATGATCAGTCAGCAGCCCTTGCAGCCGCCGTTGAACACCCAGGCTTGCAAAAGCTGTGCTTGGGGCATTTGAGTGAAAACAACAATACACCGGATGTGGCGCTTGATTCAGTTGCCAATCGCTTGCGTCGCGCAGACGAGAATGTCCATGTGCTGCAAAGGTATACTGCCAGTCCCTGGTATGCGGTTGCCTGAAATTTTTAGTGACCGGAGCGCAGCCCATGTATCTTGAGACAGAAGAGCAGCTTAGAGAGCTGTATGGATTCGCAAAGGGCAGAGCGAAGGACAAGGTGCTGTCGAAACTGGAGCGGCATTCGATTCACTTCATC
>CALGJU010000195.1 GCA_937928685.1 uncultured Granulosicoccaceae bacterium | reverse complement strand
ACGCTGCTAGAAGGTTACCTATGGACCTTGCCAGCAGCATTTGGTGTGGTATTAATAGTCTGTGGAAATATACTTGCGCTATCAAAGCGCCGATGATAAACCCGCCAGCGTTAGCGAGGAATGGCAAAGAGTTAATTCAAGCCGAAAAAGAAATTAAGGCGCATAAAGAAGGAACGTTGCATCCTAAGGTTGTCAGAAATGACATTATACAGCGCGCAACAATCTCGAGCTCTCACAGAGCCATTTTGCCGCATTGTTAGGCGTTTCAAAACGAGCATTAGAGCAATGGGAGCAGGAGCGAAGAGAACCATCTCAAGCTGCTCAACGGTTGATACAGATGGCGATTCAACGCCCAGCTGTTTTAGTTGAATTGTTTGGTGATGCAGCCTAAGACAGAATTCGCCCAAAAGCAGTCGAATTCACGTTGCGGGTTTCTAATCTAGATTCCTCAGCCCCACAATGTCATGTGGGGTCAAACAGGGTGTCAATCCGATTATTTTTTAAATTCGGCAGCGATATACTCGTAGCACTTGTTAATCATTGCTGTCAAACCTTTTACTTCCTCAGGCTTGAATTGTCCGTTGTAACCACACCGGACATATACTTTGACCTTACCCTCTTCGGTGTTGGCAGTTCCCCAGTTAATATTAAACGTCGAGGAATTTTTACCATCTAATACGATTTGCGCCTCATCTGCGAAGCGTTTTAGAGCGGCTTTACCGATTATTTCCGCATGTTTTAAATTTCCCTCAGTTTTACTTTCATCGATAACTGAATACTCTTTATTTGTGCTGTAATTTGTCGAAAAATTGCAAGCAGAAATAAAGAAGGTGATTAAAAATAGCGCTCTTTTCATTGCTGTTTCCATCATAAGTTGCACCATCCGCGCATATAATAATACAAGTCAGTGTGTGAGTACCTGCTGTTCCAGTACACTAGTAAAGATAGAGATATGTAAAAGTTATAATCGGCCTCTTGTTGATATTCTGTGTTGAGGTCAAGACTCGACAACGTATTTGGGAGCCTGTGAGATATCCTCGCGCTATCTAAGCCGCGTAAGAAAAACATGCCCTGAGTCAGGTGCCGGCTTGCCGCTCCTCATCGGTAAGAGAATTCCACCATTGAAGGTAGGGAGTTTCTGTTGGAATTTTACCGCTGTAGTCCGGTGCTCCATCGTCCCACCATACCGGGCCTGATTCACCCAGAGTTATTTTTGCCTCTAACACGGTGGGTTTGTCTTTACTCATCCGTGCTTGCATCATTTTTTTTATGGCTTTGCGTCTGGTGTTGTCATCGAGCTTTGGATTGGTGCATCGTTTTAGAATACCTTTGGAAACCAGGTAGCGACCATCAGGTGTGTGTGGGCGGTCTTTGCGGGCCATGAGCTATTCCAGTTAAATGCTAATTGGGCTGAGGAGTGTTGTTTAGTGATTCTGCAGTAGATTCCTGCTGAGTGCATCTAATCTTCGCAAGATGATGTCAAACTGCTTTTGTGTCGTCCTTTGTTGCATTTCAAGAATGTGTAGTCGATCTTCAAGGATCAGCTGGTTCTCCCAGTATTGAAGTTGAGCTTCTTTGGCTTCCAGTCGATCATTGGCTGCATTCAATTGCGCTTCTATTGTTAGTAACCTTTGCTCTTTGAGTTGTTGTCGAAGCATTGCTTCGATGGGTGATTCCTGACTGGCCATTTGTTCTTCTTGTGATGTGGCTTTATCCGGGAGGCTGGACTGTTCCGTTTCGGGGTCAGGCTGATTTTCGGTTTTGGAAATATCGAGCTCGTTGTCTATGAGTGACTCAGACAATTCGCCGGACAATGATGCCACTATTATTGGTAGTTCCAGTTGACTTGGGCATGATATCTCTGTTGGGGCTTCTTCGATGATATTGCCATATAAACTATCGTTGCATTTCTGATCGCTACATCCGTTAAATTCTGCGTTACCTCTATTCCAGATTGGTCTGGTGGTGTAGTTATTAATCACGTGGTTGCCTATGCCATCTTTAATCTCGATTGGGCCCCGATAGTCACCGGCCAAAATGACTTTGTTACCTTCTATCTCTACGTTGTTCGCCCCTGACAGGCTTATTCCTGTATCCCCGTCGATAAATCCGTTGACGCCGTTTTTACCTGCGTTGCTACGACAGATGTAGTTGTCTTTAACGATCCCGCCTGAATACTCGGTATCTAACCCGAGTGCTATCGCTCGAAATGACTCAACAATAGTGTTGCGTAGAATGACGTTGTCACGTGACCCTCTCCAAACGAGTATGGCGGGCTCGCCACCGGGAAAATACACACCGCACTCGGCATCCACAGCACAGCCGCTGCCATCGCCATAAATGTTGTAGATATAGTTGTCACGTATGGTCCATTCTATAGCGTTGTGAAGATCTATCGCGCTGTTGTAATCACCGGTCGAAACTTCTTCGGTGTATCCGAGTCTGGAGCATGCAATCACTCCGTGAGGACCTACTTTGTTACCTTTGATATGTTGTGTGCCGATGTCTGCGAGATCTACGTTGTAGATTATGGTGCGGGCGAAGCCTTCCTTTATTGATATGCCGTGATCCCTGACATTCTTTATTGTGATATCAGCTATACGCACGTCATTTGCCATCACCATTAGCGCTTCAGCGTTTTCGGTATATCCGCGGCCTTCAATGATGACGGCATCTTTGTTTCCGGATGCGCTGCGAAATGTGACCGGCGCGTTAAAAACGACAGCGTATTGGTTCAGAGGATAGAGACCATCTTCAAGAAGAATTTCCTCACCAGTGACGGAGTTGTCAACCGCATCGATCCAGTTTGAAGGATTCACTAAGGTAGTTTTAGTGGGCGTGCTATACAGGCGGCTGGAAGTAAAGGGTGGACAGTGACCGCTTGGTGAGGTGAGAGGTGGCTTGGTCGACTCCTTGTCATGTGAGTCAGTCGCGGCGCTTCCTGAAAAAAAACAGAGAAAAATTATAAGTACATAACTGAGTACGTGGGAGAAATATTTGGATTTGTTCAACAATAGTTGCATGCTCATGATAATTCCTGATCCGGAGCTCTTTCCTGATGAATTATGAACATAGTACATTTTGGTGCAGGTTTCTATTGATTGGCAGTCTAACTGCTTAGTTCATAGTCAGCCCTCACCGAATGTTTAAGTACGTACTCCGCGTTGGGTAGGTCGTTACTATGTGCACGTTGCTTTGCTTGCTCTTGTGTGTGGTCGTGGTCGAGCCATCTTTGAACCAGCCGCTCTTCAAGTAGAGAGATCGGTTCTTTCATTAGCACTGTCAAATCGAAAAGAACGTGTAATTCTTTCCACGGCGCGGTATCGCATAGCAGGTAGTTGCCCTCTACCAATATGATGTGATCTTCCGGGTGGATCATTCGTGCGCTGCTACGAGATAGATCTTGCTGCCGATCAAAGACGGGTGCTGCTACGGGATTGGTTTGCTGTGTTAAGCCTTGCAGTAAAAGCTGCAGCCCGGTCACATCAAAGGTGTCTGGAGCCCCTTTGCGATGAAATCGATTGAGATCATTGAGTATGCGGTTGTCATAGTGAAAGCCGTCCATAGCAACCACAGCTACCGATGTTTCAAGAGCTAACCGATTCTCTAGCTCGCTACATATTGTCGTTTTACCAGCGGCGGGCGGGCCTGCGATGGCGACAAAAAAACGCTGCTTGTCTTTAGCTTGTCCAAGAATACAGTTAGTAAGATTTTCTATTGAGATTGACATCTTTTTTCAGGATAACTCAGGCGGCACTTTGTTCTGGTGTCATCGCACCTGTCATCAATGCCACTGCATCGGACATTGAGTATTGTTTGGGGTCAATTACGCAAAGACGTTTTCCCAGACGATGAATGTGAATGCGATCAGCTACCTCAAACACGTGCGGCATATTGTGTGAGATCAAAACGATTGGCATGCCGCGCTTTCTGACATCTTGTATGAGTTCCAATACTTTACGTGACTCTTTCACGCCAAGGGCTGCGGTGGGCTCATCCATGATGATGACTCTTGAACCGAATGCTGCAGCGCGTGCTACTGCGACGCCTTGCCGTTGCCCGCCAGAGAGTGTCTCAACTGACTGCCTGATATTTTGAATGGTAAGTAAACCGAGATCAGATAGCATTTTTCGCGACTGCTGCTCCATGGCTTTATGATCAAGCTTGCGGAAAAACCCCAATATGCCGGATTTTCTGATTTCGCGACCGAGAAACAGATTGTCTGAAATTGACAGCGCCGGGGAAAGTGCCAGGTTCTGGTAGACTGTTTCAATGCCAACCGCGCGGGCATCTTGCGGGGAATTAAAGTTAACTAGCTCTCCGTCAAGATAAATTTCTCCGGAGTCTGGTTTTAGAGCGCCAGACATGGTTTTGATCAACGTTGATTTGCCGGCACCGTTATCACCGATAACCCCCAGTACTTCACCTGGCATGAGTTCGAAATCGCATTGGTCCAGTGCGGTTACGCGCCCGAATCTTTTAGTCAGTTTGCTTGCACGTAGCACCGGGTTGTTCGAGTTTGTATTCATACCGCCACCTTGCGAATCCACTGATCAATTGCCACCGCGAAAATAATAAGTACGCCAATGAGTAGGTAAGTCCATTGCGGGTCGGTTCCCACAAGTCTTAAGCCCAGTGAAAATACCCCGACGATGAGGGCGCCGAACAGCATGCCGGCAATTGAGCCTCTGCCACCGAATAAAGAGATGCCGCCTATTACTACCGCTGTGATCGATTCTATGTTGGCGAACTGGCCCGCAGTGGGTGATACGGATCCTATACGGCCGATGAGCGCCCAGCCAGCCAGTGCACAGATAAAACCTGCCAGTGTGTATACAGATATCAATGTTCGCTTTACTCTTACGCCCGCCAACTCTGCCGCTTCCGGGTCATCGCCGACGGCATAGACGTGTCTGCCCCAAGCGGTGTGTTTTAAAACATATGCAAGTACCACTGTCAGCAGCACCATTAAAAATACGGCGTAAGTGAATACCGCTGTGCCTGAAATACCAAACATCGGGAGGTCTATGGGAACCTTTATTTTCTCACCGAGCCATTTGAGTATTTTTGCTTTTTCGTCAATGTCTTGCGAACGGATAGTTTCATTGGCAGAGTATAGAAAATTGGATGCCAGTACGATTTGCCACATGCCCAGTGTGACAATAAACGGTGGCAGTCTGACTATCGCAACTAAAACGCCATTGATGAAGCCGCATAGCGCGCCTACTGCAAAGCCACAGACCAATGCGATTTCAGGCGGCAGTCCATAGCGAAAAGCAAACTGGCCCATCACCACTGATGATAAAACCATGATGGCGCCGACAGAAAGGTCAATTCCGGCGGTTAGCACCACCAATGCCTGCGCGGCGCCGACAATACCGACAATCGCAACCTGTTGAAGTATTAGCGTGAGTGCAAAGGGTGAGAAAAATTTTGTACCGAGAAGAAACCCGAATATCGCTATCGAGATTAGCAAAACGATAAGCGGTACAGCGGCGGGAGTCTGATGTAACCAGTGGCGAATATGGTTCAGGAAGGAACGTCTTTCTTTGAACTCGGGTAGGGTGTCTGGAGCACTCGCTAGTGTGGATTCGAAGTGTTCTGTAGCCACTGTTTCCCCTGTATATATATTTTGATTATTCGATAAAAATTGTAGACATGGCTAGTGAGGCCGTGCCCAGGGAGCCAGGAATAAGAGTACTGAGGGGTGACAATACACCCCTCAGTTTACGGGGAATTATCCCCAGCAGCGATCAGTGCCGACTTGAGTATCTATTGACTCAACGCCTTCTACCGGCTTGTCTGTCACTAGCGCGACGCCTGTGTCAAAAAAGTCTTTACCCGGAGTATTTTCAGGCTTGCTACCGTCTTTTGCCCATGCGGCAATCGCTTCTATACCTAGTGATGCCATGAGTAGCGGGTACTGTTGTGATGTCGCACCAATAACCCCTTCAGCTACGTTTTGAACTCCCGGACAACCCCCATCGACTGACACGATCAATACATCGCCTTCACGACCGATTGACTTCAGTGCTTCATAAGCGCCTGCGGCTGCAGGTTCGTTAATGGTATATACGACGTTGATCATCGGATCTTTCGCAAGAAGGTTTTCCATGGCTTTGCGGCCGCCTTCCTCGTTACCGGCGGTGACATCATTGCCGACAATGCGAGCGTCATCTTCGTCACCCCATTTGTTCGGGTCACCCAGATCAATGCCAAAGCCCTGCAAGAATCCCTGGTCACGCAGCACACCAACAGACGGTTGGCTTACGGCCAGATCAAGCATGCCTATTTTTGCATTGGCGGCTTCGGCGCCGAGTGCGGACGCTGCCCATTTGCCGATTAGCTCACCGGCAAGAAAATTGTCTGTGGCGAAGGTGGCATCTGCTGAGTCAATTGGCTCAAGCGGTGTGTCAAGGGCTATGACGAGTAGGCCTGCGTCTCGCGCCTGTTGCACGGAAGATACAATGGCTTTTGTGTCAGAGGCTGTAATTAAAATACCTTTTGCACCATCTGCAATACAGGTTTCAATGGCGGCGACCTGGCTTTCATGGTCACCATCCACTTTGCCTGCAAAGCTTTTAAGGGAAACGCCGAGTTCTTCCGCTTTAGCGGTTGCCCCTTCCTTCATTTTCACGAAGAATGGGTTGGTGTCTGTTTTGGTGATTAAGCAGGCGGAAGTATCAGCCAGTACCTGACCACTCATGGTTGCGCCACCGATGGCAAGCGCGAATGTGCTAAGAGTTAGCAGCTTTTTCATTTTCCTCTCCTTGTATTGGGGAATTGTGCAACCTATCGATACACAATTGGTGTTCATGTAACCACCGGGTGCCAGGGGTGTCAATACATACTGGTTGGTTGAATTCATTTTTAGAATACAATTGGCTTGTTGCTTTTATGAAACAACCTCGGTAACTGTGCATGGCAGACCTGTCGCACCCATGGGCGTTGTCGTTCTTGCGCAAATACCGATGTATGGTGCGCCCGAGCTCCTACCGCATCAATACGACAGGCCCGCCCTGAAAAGTACCAAAGTCTGTGAAAGCATTAGAAAATTATGAATGTAGTTCAATTCCTACTGCATAGTGACCAACCTCGAAGGTGAGTTTTAAGGTTCGGTTCAAGCTTGCAGGTGGTTGAGTGTGGACCTTGGGCCGGGTCGCCAGTGAGGTTTGTCGCGGGTGCATCTTATAAGTCGCGGGTGCATCTTATAAGTAGTAGGAATAGACTGTTTGTTTAATCAAGTGAAAATGTAAGGAACATATTATGTCTCAAGTGGCATTGGTCACAGGTGGTGGTTCGGGTATCGGTCGTATGAGTGCCGGTGCTCTGGCGGCGGCAGGTTTTAATGTGGTGATCTGCGGTCGGAATCAGGGTTCGCTGGATGAAACCGTTGCTATGTATGCAGATGGTTCACTCAGTGCAATACCCTGTGATGTGTCAGACCCGGATTCGGTCGATCAGCTGTTTGAAAAGTTAGTCAGTGATCACGGCAGACTGGATGTGGTGTTTAACAATGCTGGCACCAACGTGCCGCCCATGCCTATTGATGAGCTCACAGTGGATCAGTGGCGGCAAGTCATTGATGTCAACCTGCATGGGGCATTTCTGATTGCACGAGCTGCGTTTGGACAAATGCGAAAGCAAGACCCACAGGGTGGTCGTATTATTAATAACGGCTCTATCTCTGCGCATGTGCCGCGCCCTGGCTCTGTGCCTTATACCGTCAGCAAGCATGCAATTAATGGCTTAACTAAAACCCTGGCACTTGATGGTCGGCCCTTCAGTATTGCCTGTGGTCAAATCGATATTGGCAATGCTGCCTCTGCGATGACTGAACGTATGAGTGGTGGAGTGCCCCAGGCTGACGGCAGCATAAAGCCTGAGCCGACCATGGACACTCAGCATATAGCAGATGCTATCGTGCACATGGCCTCTTTGCCTTTGTCGGCAAACGTATTGTCCACCACAATAATGGCCACAGACATGCCGTTTGTCGGTCGGGGCTAATCCAGATGATAAATATTGGCTCTTTTGAAGGAGACGCTCATGACAGACAGTAAAAGCAAGCTTGATAAAATTGTTGCTAATGCGCGGGAGTCTTACCAATCCCGTGAGGATGGTTATCGCCAGAGGGCGTTAAAGTTGTATCCGTGGGTGTGTGGTCGATGTATGCGTGAGTTTGACCATAACAATCTGCGTGAGCTGACGGTTCACCATAGGGATCATAACCACGATCACAATCCGGAAGATGGTAGCAATTGGGAGTTGCTGTGTGTCTTCTGCCACGACAATGAACACCAGCGCTTTGTTGAAGTAATAACGTATGGCGAAGAGGCGTCAGCACCGATCAGCACTCACAACCCGTTTGCTGATTTGAAAAGCATGATGAAAAAAGACGACAGCTGAAGTGAGTGCGTCGACTGTGATCAGGGAGGCCACGGCGGGTGATATTGAATCAATAAAAAGTTGCGCTGTTGCCGCGTACGCAAAATACGTTGAGCGGATCGGTCGGGAGCCTGCGCCAATGGTGGCAGAATTTGCCACCGCGATTGATGCAGGTAATGTATCTGTAGTGTGTTGCGATAGTCTGGTTGCAGGCTTTGTGGTTTTCTTTCCTGAAGAGACATCGATGCATCTGGAGAATGTGGCGGTCTTTCCTGAATTCTCGGGCCGTGGCTTGGGCAGGTTGTTGATAGAACATGTTGAAGCAAAGGCTGGGCTTGCCGGAATGAAATCGGTAAATTTGTATACCAATGAAATGATGACGGAGAATCTATCGCTGTACCCTGCGTTGAAGTACAAAGAGTATAAACGCCGCACGGAAGACGGGTTTAATCGGGTCTATTTTAAGAAAAAGATAGATCCTCGGCCAAGTCATTAATTTCTCATTTATGACGACGACAGTTTTCTGTTGTTGCCGATGAAAAATTTTAATCAAGTTCTCTTGATGGTCTTTAGTGCGTTTTTGGATATTGCAAAAAACGTAGCGCCGGTTGTATAGTAAAAAGCAGAAGTGCGGGTTAACCACGTTGTAGAGTTGTATTGTGGAAGTTGTAAACGGTAGTTCGAAGTTATCTCAAAGTCTGGCGTCCGCTGGCCTACTCAGTGATGATCAATTGCAAATTGGTCTTATAGAATCGCAGCGAAGTGGTGAGGTGCTGGAGAAATCCTTATTGCGATTGGGCTTTGTCACTGAGGCATTAATCAAAAGTGCAGAGCAGCAGCTGTCTGGAAGCCGGGCTATAAATCTTGCCACAGTGCTGCCGGATTCAGATGCGCTAAGACTTGTTCCTGTCGATATAGCGCGCCGTTTTCTGTTGGTGCCGGTTTCTCTTAAAGACAACACGTTACTTATTGCGGTAGCAGATCTCTACAATTTGCCTGCCCAGGATCGCTTAAAAGCAACCGTAGATTCGTCTATTGAATTACATTTTGCTCTGGCGGGTGAGAGGGAGGTAGCGGAAGCCATAGATCGATGTTATGGTTTTGAGCTATCAATCGACGGGATAATTCAAGAGATAGAAACGGGGGAAATAGACCGCGATAGTATAGCGCCGGAGGGCGACTATCATCAGCCGGTGGTAAGGCTGGTAGATGCCATATTGACCGATGCGGTAAAGCGGCGAGCGTCAGATATTCACTTTGAACCGGAGGCCGGTTTTGTCCGTATACGCTACAGGGTAGATGGTGTGCTGCGCCAGATCCGCAGCTTTCATATGGACTATTGGGCTGCCATTGTGGTTCGTATCAAGGTGTTGGCTGAGTTGAACATCGCTGAAACCCGCGCCCCTCAGGACGGTCAGCTTTCCATGACTGTGTCTGGCGGTGTGATTGAATACCGTGTGTCTTGTATGCCAACCGTGCACGGTGAAAACCTTGTGTTACGTGTGCTTGATCGGCAAAAAGGTATTGTTGCACTGAATGCTTTGGGGCTACAAAAACGTATTCTAAGTGAATTGACTGTGTCTATGGATCGGCCCGAAGGTTTGATTCTAATTACCGGTCCAACAGGCAGTGGCAAGACCACTACGTTGTATTCAATGCTGGCGGAAAAGTCAGATGAGCGGATCAATATAATGACGCTTGAAGACCCTGTTGAGTATCCCATGGCGATGCTGCGACAAACCTCGGTCAATGAGCAAGTGAAGCTTAACTTCAGCACCGGTATAAAATCTATCTTACGGCAAGACCCGGATGTAATACTGGTGGGAGAGATTCGTGATCATGAAGCCGCGGAGATGGTTTTTCGTGCCTCAATGACAGGCCACCAGGTCTATTCTACTCTGCATGCAAATTCCGCTATTGGTGCACTCGCCAGACTGAAAGATCTGGGCGTCACACCAGCGATTATTGGCAGCAACGTTATCGCCATAGTCGGGCAACGTTTGGTGAGAAAGTTGTGCCGTAACTGCTGCACCAAAGATGAATCACAAATAGACGGCGTAGAGACATATCAGTCTGTGGGGTGTGATCGCTGTGATGGGCAAGGGTATAAAGGCCGTGTTGCGGTTATGGAGGTGTTGCGATTTACCTCATCGCTACATGAGTTGGTCATTGCTGATGCTACTGAGAATACATTGTTGAGTGCGGCGCAGCGGGATGGCTATACCACGCTATCTGAGGAAGCACTGCGGCTTGTGAAGGAGGGCATCACTTCCATGACAGAAGTCTCTCGTGTGATTGATTTCACAAATTTTGCACTGTGAATTAGTTAGCATTTTTTTGCAGCAGTATGGATGTAAGTAGTAATGCAGTATTTTAATTATAAAGCGATAGACAGCACCGGTGCGATTCAGCGTGGACGCATTAACGCCGCCAGTGCGGTTGAGGTTGA
>CALGJU010000194.1 GCA_937928685.1 uncultured Granulosicoccaceae bacterium | reverse complement strand
AAAAAGCCTTCATCGCGTATGCGTACTAAGTTACATGGTAACGCCAGTACTTTGAAGGGACTATTCACCATATGAAAACGAAGAAGGTGAAGATGTTTTCGCTCACCATTGCGCCATCCAGATGGAAGATACAAAACGCTTAAGGAAGGGCAGCAGGTTGAATACGTGCAAACAAAGACCGAGAAGGGCTGACAAGCTGCAGAGGTTGTTGTGGTGCTTGCTTGAGACAGAGCCAGCGTAGAAAATCGAACTAAAGCTACCCTATAAACCCCCTGCGAATTTCCGCACGGCGAGCGCTATCTGGCTCAAGAGTTAAAAGTCACTGCTTTAATGAGAGATATTGGTGGGCCGTGAAGGATTCGAACCTTCGACCAATTGATTAAAAGTCAACTGCTCTACCAACTGAGCTAACGGCCCCACACTGTTACAACGATTTCACACCGGTTTTGCACCGGGTGATGATGAGATACCTGAACAATTCGTCCGTTCCACCTCAACAAGCCGCCTATTATAGACCGACTAGAGCTGCATGCCTAGTCTATGAATTGAGTTTTGATGGACTATTTCAATAAGTCTGCGACACAGAACTGCTTGATTACTACAAACCGGCATTATTCATCTGTTCAATCCGGCGCCTTGCAAGCGCTGCGATCGATCTGCCCCGATACTCACGTTCGACCTGAACCAACTCTTCTCGAGCCTCTCCGTATCGCTGTAGTTCGTACAACGCAAAGCCTTTACGCAGCTTAGCGTCAGGAACCTTGCGACTCGCTGGAAACTGGAAAATCACCACATTAAACCGGTCAATCGCTTCATTAAAGCGTCTTTCTACGTAATTCGCCTCCCCTAGCCAGTAGTGGGCGTTATCTGAATACGTGCCATTGGGATAGCTTTGCAGAAAATTGTCGAACTCTGCGATGGCTTCACGATTGCGGCCGAGGATCAGCAGATCATAGGCGTTCTGGTAGTCGAGCTTTTCTTCGCGCTCGTTATTTTGCGGCACTGGCACAGCCACCGGTGCTTGCTGGCTGCTGAGTGATACTTCGTTGTTCACAGAGCCCGTTAATCCATCGTCGCCGCCTTCAAGATCAAAATCCTCAAGGCTTTCAAGGTCATCCAAGCCTCCACCACCACCGCCGCCACTTTCCAGCGCTTGCAAGCGGCTGTCGGTATCGCGATACAACTTGCGTTGCCGCTCTCGCATGGAGGTGATCGAATTATTTTTTTCTTCAAGCTCACCACGCAGTTGACGCACTTCATTTTGCAGCGACTCAATTCGCTGCACCATATCGATCAAAACGGAGTTATCAAGAATGCGCTCCAGTCGCTGCAGACGCTGCTCGGTAGCAAGACCTTGCGACTGTGCGGTACCGGAAAAAAGTAAAACCCCCAACACACTACAGCGGGCCAATTTTAAGGCAAACGCAGCGCTAAATTTATTTGTGTCTCTTTGACTCAACACATTCTCCGGTTTTTAAGCATCAGCCAGTTAAATCTCACAGCCGAACCAAATCAGAGCTTAACTGAAGCCCTGCCAGCCCGACCCAACTCAAGACCGCTAGTTGTACCCTTCATAGACCACTTCAACTCGACGATTTCGCCGCCAGGCACGCTCACCTTCTCCTTCATCAAGGGGCACTTCCTCACCGTAGCTTAAGGTGGAGAATTGTCCAGCATCAACCCCCTGAAGCTGGAGAATTTTCGCCACAGCACGGGCTCGGTTATCACCCAGTGCAATATTGTACTCGCGAGAACCACGCTCATCCGTGTGACCTTCAATACGCACCCGAACATCGCTAAAGCGAGACAGGTACTCGGCGTGACCACGGACCAGATCCAACGAATCCGGAGTTAATCGAGAACTGTTGTAACCAAAAAAGACAATACGCTTTGCCAACGGATGACTCGGATCCCTGATGGAATCGCGGGTAATAGGAACGCCACCTAATATTTTTCCAACCCGTATCGGCTGTTGCGCCTCCACCGGAGTGACGGTCGCACCACTATCCGTTCCCTGCTGCAGGCCTGGAATAACAGCAGGCACTGGTGGCGGCGGCAATTTCGGTGGAATCGTACCGGTGGGCAAACTTGGCTGCGTAGACGATGGGGGCTCTTTAAACGGCTGCCCGATCCCACACGCGGTCAATGCAGTCAGTGCCAATATCGGCACCACGGATACAAGTAGTTTGCTATTCAGCAATGATTGATTTCTGATACTCACGACAACCTCATTTTCATTCTTAAGTGCATTGTATCGCGTTTGACACATCATGGTTACCGCTCTGGACCCCAAGCAGGGTCACGGACGTTTTCGTTATCTAATCTGATTCTTTGCTCGACCAAGCCATCGACGCTCACTACACCGAGCACATCGCGCCGACCTTCTTTGGTGGCATAGAGTATTTGGTCACCATTCGGACTGAAGCTTGGCGACTCATCAAGCGTCCCATTGGTCAATACCTCTAGTACCCCGGTATTTAAATCCTGCACCGCTATTCGAAAATTACCGGCATCATTGTGGATGAAGGCAATCTTGGTTCCATCAGGTGAAGCGCTGGCACCGGCATTGTATTTACCTTCAAACGTCAGTCGCTCGGCACGAGACCCACTGGAGAGCCCTTTGCGATAAATTTGCGGTGTACCACTGCGATTGGAGGTAAAGGCAATCGTGTTGTCATCAAGCCACGCAGCCTCAGTTTCAATAGATGGCGCGGTAGTCAACTGAGACATCTGGCCAGACGCCACATTAACGACGTATATATCCGGGCTTCCACGATGAGACAATGACAAGGCTAACCGCCGCCCGTCCGGCGACCACGCTGGAGCGCCATTGATCCCTTCTAAAGAAATCAGTGGCCGCCGCTCTGCACTGGCAAGATGGTGCATCATGATGGTCGTTCTACCTGGGTTCTCAAAGCTCACATAAGCAAGCTGCGCCCCGTCTGGCGACCAGGTGGGCGATAAAATAGGATGGGCAATCTCGAGTACACGAACTGAATTCTGACCATCAATATCAGCTAAATACAATGCGTATCGACGTTGATCCTGACTGCCCACAGAAGTGATATAGGCAAACTGGGTGTCAAAGACGCCTCTTACACCAACAATTTCTTCGTACACTAAATTAGAAATTAAATGGGCTGTGCGGCGCAGACGACCGGCGGTCACATTAAAAGAACAACAGTATTCAATCTGGCCCTGCGCATTGGCAGGTGCTGCAAACAAGCGACGTTGCTTGACGATATCAATCAGTTCTATATCAACCAGCACCCGGCCATTGGCCCCGCCTCTGACCCGTCCGACAACAAGATATTCAATATCAGTCGAACGCCAATCAGTAAACGTTACTTCATCACTGCTGGCCGGATTACTTGGCAGCCGATTGCGTGGCAAGATACTAAAGCGGCCACTACGAATAAGATCATCTTCGACAATTTTTGCAATATCTACCTGAAGCCCGGTCACCTCAACCGCGAACGGCACGATAGCCACGGGTATTTTATCCTGCACACCCGCAGACTCAGTAATTTCAATACGCAATTCTGCCGAAGCCTGTGACATCGAAAATATCAACATCACTAACATCAACGCAGTACTAGTTAGTATTCGTCGCATTTACACGTTTGCCTCTACACGCGGTTTAGATTCAATCATTCTTTCAGACTTATCTTAAATTCGTTGTTAACAATACTAATTCAGTTTCAGCCAAATCAATACGCGGCGCAATTTTATAAAACTTTTTCGGCACTTAACTATTGAATTATCGGTTTAAAATCAAATACCAGCGATCGCTGAAAAACTGCCTTATGCGGTGGCACAGGGAAAGGCTGCGCCGCCCACACGGCTTTTTCAACAGCACGTTCAAGGGGCGCTCCACCACCGGAACACTGCTCTACTTGTACATCAACCACTTCGTTCGGATACACCAATCTGGC
Organism: uncultured Granulosicoccaceae bacterium; assembly: GCA_937928685.1. Taxonomy (GTDB): domain Bacteria; phylum Pseudomonadota; class Gammaproteobacteria; order Granulosicoccales; family Granulosicoccaceae. The sequence continues at coordinate 15,824 of CALGJU010000194.1, read as the reverse complement.
CCGAACCGTACAGGTAACCCCGGGTCGAAGCCCGGGTGGCAACCTTAATTTTTTCGATACAGCCTTGCGAATAGACTGTTTGTATTGTTGCTCAAGTTGCTGCTTTTTGCGCAACAACCTCGCACGCTTTGCCTTTTGTTCTTCAGAAGCCGCTGCCTGTTGACGCCTTTTCTCTGCCAGCGCCGCCTGCCTTTGCTGTTCTTGTCTTGCCGCTTCCTTCCTGGCCTCTTCCGCTCTGACAGCCTCTTGTCTTGCTGCTTCCCGCCTGGCGTCTTCCTGGCGTTTTATTTCTGCTTCTTCTGCAAGACGCTGCTGCTCTGCCTCTTCCTCAAGTCGCTTTTGTTCGGCTTCTTCCGCCAGTTTCTTTTGTTCCGCTTCTTCTGCTAGCCGCCTTTGTTCCGCTTCCTCTGCAAGCCGCTTTTGTTCTGCTTCTTCTGCTAGCCTTTTCTGTTCTGCCTCTTCCGCTAGCCGCTTTTGTTCTAATTCTTCCAGCTTTCTGGCGGCTTCTTCCTCCAATCGTTTCTTTTCAGCTGCGGCCTCTTCCAGTACACGCTTTGCTTCAGCTTCTTCCTGCTGTTTTTGTTCGGCCTCTAACTCCAAACGCTTTTTTTCTGCTTCCTGTTCCTGCTTTTCTATTTCCGCTTCTTCTTCGAGTTTTTTCTGTTCTTCAATCTCTGCCAATTTTTTTTGTTCAAGCTCTTCTGCAAGCCGCTGCTGCTCTACTTCCGCCTCAAGACGCTTCTTTTCTATTTCTGCCAGTCGTTGTTGCTCGGCCTCTTCTTCCAGGCGTTGCTGCTCTTGCTCGAGCTTCTTTTGCTCGGCTTCTTCCAGTATCCGCTGCTGCTCAGCCAGTTCCTCCTGGCGTTTAAAATCTTCCAGCCTTTGCTGTTCGAGTTCTGCCTGACGTTCAAGTTCCGCGATTTCTTCGGGATCAACCTCAGGCTCTTCAGGCCCCGGCTCTACTGGCAATGGCTCTACTGGCAATGGCTCTTCTGGTATTGGCTCTTCCGGTAACGGCTCGACTAGTGGCTCAACAGGCTCAACAACTTCTGGCTCCTCGACAACCGCAGGCTCTTCAATCTCTCGCAGCAGCTCCTGCATTTCCCATTCAAGCTCTGGAGAAGACACCAGCTCAGCCAGTATGATCTCAGAATCATCTCCCGATTCTTCTTCACTGGGCTTTTTTTCAAGCACAACAAAAAGCAACGCAGCGATCGCGACGTGACCGACAAGCGATACGATTATCCCCACCGGGGAACGGCGAAATAGCTCAAACATGGTGTGCCGGGAGCATCTGATTTAACGCCACGCTATTGCGCGGTGTCACTCATCAGCTGTACCTTTTCAGCACCCGCTGTTTGCAACGCCACCATGGCTCTCATCACGCGCCCGTACTCAATGGTTTTATCCGCAGCCACCCTGACCGGTCGCTTAGGTTCCTCTATAAGTGCATCCCTCACGAGCCTCAACGTTGTTTGTTCGTTGATCGGAATTTCAGGATCATCGGCCAAATTTAAAAACCAGTCTCCTACTGAATTGACAGACAATATGACCGGCTCAAGACTCTCACCCTGAATGGAATTCGCATCACTGTCGGGCAAATCTACCTCCACGCCAGTGGTCAGCAAGGGTGCGGTAATCATAAAGATCACCAGCAACACCAACATCACATCAATGTAGGGCACCACATTGATCTCAGCCATCAATGTGCGTTTTTTTCTTTGATGGCGCTGATACCGTGACATTATCTGTAAGCCGCATTGCCGCGACGCAGCACTTGCCGTTGCAGTACAGACGCAAACTCGTCCATAAAATTGTCATAACGATTCAACAATCGCTCTGACTTGGTGCTGAGGCGGTTATACGCCACCACTGCCGGTATGGCCGCAAATAATCCAATCGCGGTTGCAATCAAGGCCTCCGCAATACCGGGTGCTACCATCGCAAGGGTAGCCTGCTGAACATTCGCAAGCGCTGTAAATGAATTCATGATGCCCCACACGGTGCCGAACAGGCCAACATAAGGCGCAGTAGAACCGACGGTGGCAAGAAACGGTAAATGCTGCTCAACTGAATCTGTCTCACGAGACAGCGCGATCTTCATAGCGCGGTAAGACCCTTCTACTACGGTATCGGCATCATCAGTTTGCTTCACTAATCTTGCATATTCAGAGAAACCTCGCTCAAAGACCCGCTCCATACCATTAAGCGCGCCATCACCAGAGCGAATCTGCTGATACATTTGATTAGCATCTGCGCCACTCCAAAATTCATTTTCGAAGTCAGTGGCTGATTTTGTAGCGCGGGCAATCTGCCGGCTTTTGGAATAGATGATCGCCCATGACACTACTGAGGAGATCAACAACACAAGCATGACCGCCTTGACGACCGGGCCTGCCGCAAGAACCAAATGCCAAAACGAGAAATCAGTGTTCAATGATTCAGTACCATTTTCAAAGACCCTGGCACAGCACAGGGTTTAAAGGAATCAGCATCAAGACAGGCAATAACAACGTCTGCACTTGCTACAAGATCGCCATCAGTCGCCACCGGCGTAGCTGATGCGTTTTCAATCACTCTACATTCCTGGGTAAATTGCAAACTCGCACGGCGTACTGTTGTCACCACAGCGGTCACCGACAGTAAGTCATCAAACCTTGCAGGCGATACAAATTCTATATTTGCCGATTTAACCACAAACATTCGCCTCTCCCTCGCAAGTAGCTCACTCTGGTTAACACCCAGAGCACGTAAAAACTCCGTTCGCGCTCGCTCCATGAACTTCAAGTAGTTTGCATAGTAGACGATGCCACCCAGATCCGTATCCTCATAAAACACACGAATCGGTAACGAAAAGCTTCGTCCCGGCTTCACCTTCCCGGGCGGCAATGTTGTAGGTGTGTCGTTCAAGGGATTCTGGCTATGGACAAGGTCTGCAAGACTGGCTACCTGCCCCATTATGTTACTGCAAGTTAACAATTTCGCTCAGTTACCGTGTCGAATTGTTTTGTCATTACATGACGGTTTTTCTTGCTCTAACCGGCTTAGCTTGTCGAGCTGGCTTGGGCGACGTGAGTGGCGGGTTTTTTATCGGACTGTTTGTGCTCGTGGTGATTCGATGTTTTGGTTGGACTTCAGGTGGCTAGATTTGATAAGCCCAGTTGTCCACCCACCATTTCTACAACAGCATCGACAAAAAACCTAAAGCTTAGGCGTCACCACCGGCAAGCCGAGATGTTCACATGCAGCTCTGGTTACCACTCTTCCCCGTGGGGTCCTCATTAACATGCCTTGCTGAATCAAATACGGCTCAATGACCTCTTCAATTGTGCCTGTCTCTTCACCAATGGCAGCACCTAAGTTATCAACACCCACCGGGCCACCATCAAACTTTTCAATAATGGCAAACATCAAGCGCCGGTCCATATTATCCAGACCTAAGCGATCAACATTCAACATGTTCAGTGCGGCATCAGCGACTGCACTATCAATACGACCATCTGCTTTTATCTGCGTGTAATCGCGTACCCTGCGTAGCAGTCGATTCGCAATTCGTGGCGTACCACGTGCACGGCGTGCAATTTCCATTGCCCCATCCGGGTCAATCGCAACGCCTAGCAAACCTGCAGATCGTGCAACAATTCTTGCCAGATCTGCCGGCTGGTAAAATTCGAGGCGCTGCACAATACCGAATCGATCACGCAAGGGAGATGTCAGTAAGCCTGCCCGAGTCGTGGCACCAATTAACGTGAACGGCGGCAGATCTATTTTAATTGATCTTGCGGCGGGTCCTTCACCAATCATGATATCAAGCTGAAAATCTTCCAGCGCCGGATACAGTACCTCTTCAACCACAGGGCTCAGTCGGTGGATCTCATCAATAAACAAGACGTCGTTTTTTTCAAGATTGGTCAGTAACGCGGCCAGATCTCCGGCACGCTCAATGACGGGTCCCGACGTGTGACGTATATTGACATCAAGTTCGTTCGCTACAATATTCGCAAGCGTTGTTTTACCCAGTCCCGGCGGGCCGAAAATCAACAAATGATCTAACGCTTCAGAGCGCGCTCGCGCGGCACCGATAAAAATCTCCATTTGCTCGGTAACTTGTGGCTGGCCGCGATAGTCGGCAAGTGATTGCGGACGCATAGCGCGTTCCTGCGCATCATCCATTTGCGGATCACCGGTGATTAAACGTTCATCACTCACGGCGCCACCGCTTTAAGTGCTTCGCGAATTATTTCTTCAACCGTCTCACCGGTGGCAGACTTCACCATGCGGCGCGCGTCAGCATTCTTAAAGCCTAACGATTCAAGTGCCTCAATGGCTTGCGCCTTGTTGCCACCGTTGGATGACCCCTGGCCTCCATCAGTTACTGCGCCACCACCATCCATGGGCAGCTTCTGCACCCTGTCTTTCATTTCAACAATCAGTCTTTCGGCGGTCTTTTTTCCTACACCCGGCAAGCGTGTAAGCGCTGCAACATCGCTATCTGTTATGCATTGACTGAACTCTTCTGCACTAAATCCGGAAAGTATGGTGATGGCCATTTTTGCACCAACGCCACTGACTTTTATCAGTTCACGAAACATTGCCCGTTGCGCAATCGATGAAAAACCGAACAACAAATGTGCGTCATCACGGACAACCAAATGAGTAAATACCACCACCGGTTTTCCGGCTGGCGGCAAATCAAAGAATACGGTTAATGGCGCTTCAATTTCATAACCAACGCCATTGCAATCAACCATCATAAAAGGAGGCTGGCTATGAATTAAGGTGCCTGCGATACGACCTATCATGGAATACTCACCCAACGTTTAGCCCGGCGTTTGCCGCTTGATGCACCACGGGTGGAACCGCGAAGCTGACTACCCAGTCCCGAGGTATGCGCGTGGCATAGTGCTACCGCCAATCCGTCTGCTGCATCGGGCTTAGGCAATTCCTGAAGACTCAGGAGCAATTGGATCATCTCCTGCATTTGTTTTTTATCCGCAGAACCATAACCTACTGCCGCTTGCTTAATCGACTTGGGAGCATACTCTGCGACGCTTAAACCGCACTGCACAGCAGCACAAATAGCAGCGCCTCTGGCTTGCCCGAGCTTCAGTGCGGACATCGCGTTCTTGCTGACAAACACTGATTCAATGGCGACTTCGGTTGGCTGCCATTCTTCGATCACCCGGGTAAGGGCTTCGAGAATAAAGCCAAGCTTCACCGGCAGGCTTTCACCAATCACTTTTATACTACCGTTAGCGATATGAAAATCACGCACGCCATCAGTATCGATCACCCCATAGCCCATGATGACCGAGCCGGGATCTATACCTAGAATTCTTCTCACTATCCTGGTGCACCACTAAGCGCACCACTGTAGGTGCTTATCAGGAATTGCCGCCCGCCTGCGATTGAATCATGCTTGTTCGTAAGATTCAGGCGGTATATCACCGTTGTTATAAACGTTTTGCACATCATCGAGTTCCTCAATTATATCAAGCAGCTTGAGGAGCTTGCCGCCCTGTTCTGCGTCCAGTGTAATTTCATTGTCAGCACGCATGGTGACTTCGGCCATTTCAGGCTCCAGACCTGCGGCGACCATGGCATCTTTTACATCGACAAAAGATTCTTCTGTGGTGAATACCTCTGAGGAGCCATCGTCACTGGTGACAACATCTTCAGCACCTGCTTCAAGCGCCGCTTCCATCAGTTTGTCTTCGTCAACGTCAGCGCCATAAGACAGTATACCGAGTTTCTTAAACATGTAGGCCACCGAGCCATCAGCGCCCATGTTACCGCCATATTTAGTGAAGGCGTGGCGCACTTCAGCCACAGTACGATTACGATTATCGGTCATGGTTTCGACCATTATCGCCACCCCGCCTGTGCCATAACCTTCATAGGTAATTTCGTCGTACTGCACACCTTCCAGTTCGCCGGCACCTTTTTTTACCGCGCGCTCGATGGTGTCTTTTGGCATATTGCCGCCAAGCGCTTTGTCGATCGCGAGTCGCAAACGCGGGTTGGCATCGGGATCAGAGCCTCCCATCCGGGCTGTGACAGTGATTTCTCTAATCAAACGTGTAAAGAGTTTGCCACGCTTGTTGTCCTGAGCCTTTTTGCGATGCTGGATATTGGCCCACTTACTGTGTCCCGCCATTACTTTCTCTCTCGACCGCGTGGCGGCCTCATGTGCTTTTGCTTATTTTAACGGTCGAGCGCGCTTTTATAAAGCCGTGTTGCCATCACCACTATCTGCGCCGATGACGAACCGCTCAATGGCTGCACGATTGGTGACAGATGTTGCCTTCGCCAAAGCCCCGGCATAACTCAGCCAGACATAGTCTGTGTGCTCCTCGGCGCAAAGCGTCACAGTAGGCCGCTCGGTCAGCGGACAGAGAAATACATGCTCTTTGTTGCGGGTAACACCCGGCGGGTAGCGCTTCTGCCACTGCGGGGAAATGTCAAAACAGACATGATGCCGGCAATCAACCAGATCTATGCCGCTGATGCCGGTTTCTTCAAGCAATTCACGGCTTGCGGCATCAGCGGGCATTTCATCTATTTCAAGCGAACCGGTCACCGATTGCCAGAATTCAAAGTCGGAGTTGCGCTTTAACAGCAGAATTTCCGTTGGCGTGTAGATCACCACCAACACCGATTCAGGCCTGCGCGACATCAGCTTTGAGTCTTCTACCTTTAGCTATCTGCCTTGGTACTTTCTTCGCCTGCCTTCTCAGCTACTTTACGTGGCCGCAAATTCAGCTCACGCATCTGGCGATCAGATACTTTACCCGGCGCATTGGTTAACGGGCAACTCGCACTCTGCGTCTTAGGGAAAGCCATGACGTCACGAATAGAGTCAGCACCAGCCATCAACATGACGATGCGATCGATTCCGAATGCCAAGCCACCGTGCGGTGGTGCACCGTAGCGCAAGGCATTAAGCAGGAATCCGAATTTGTCTTCAGCTTCCTCAGGACCTATACCGAGCAACTCAAGCACGGCATGTTGCATATTGTTATCGTGAATACGAATAGAACCGCCGCCGACTTCACTGCCGTTCAAGACCATGTCATACGCACGTGAAAGTGCTGAGCCAGGCTCTGAACGTAGTTGTGCCGGGTCATTTATTGATGGCGCGGTAAACGGATGATGTAGCGCAGACCAGCGTTTTTCACGCTCATCCCATTCAAACATTGGAAAGTCAACCACCCACAATGGACGCCAACCTTCAGCAACCAGGCCCTGATCGTGACCAATTTTTATCCGCAAGGCACCGAGAGAGTCATTAACCACCGTGGATTTGCCTGCGCCGAAGAAAATCAGATCACCAGTTTCAGCCCCGGTTGCTTCAATGATTTTTGCCAGAGATTCATCATCGATATTTTTAACAATCGGTGACTGCAGTCCGTCTCTACCGGCGGCCACATCGTTGCACTTAATGTAAGCCAAGCCCTTTGCGCCGTAACGACGAACATACTCGTCATATTGATCAATTACTTTACGGGTAAGCTTGCAGCCATCTTTTACACAGATAGCCGCAACACGGCCCTGTGGATCAGATGCCGGGCCAGAGAACACTTTAAAATCAACGTTTTTCAGAATATCTGACAGCTCAATCAGTTCAAGATCAATACGAAGATCAGGCTTGTCTGAGCCGTAGCGCATCATCGCTTCAGCATAGGTCATGGTCGGGAATGACTCACCGAGGTCAACATTTAACTCACTAGCGAACAATTCCTTCATCATCCGCTCCATGGTTCCCATGACGTCTTTCTCTTCGACGAAGCTCATTTCTATATCGAGCTGAGAAAATTCCGGCTGCCGGTCTGCACGTAAATCTTCATCGCGAAAACAACGGGCAAATTGATAGTAGCGATCAATGCCACTCATCATCAATATTTGCTTAAACAATTGCGGCGATTGCGGCAGCGCAAAAAACTCACCCTGATGAGTTCTACTCGGTACTAAATAGTCACGTGCTCCCTCAGGGGTGGCGCGCGTCAATATGGGAGTTTCTACATCCAGAAAACCTTCAGCATCCAGAAAAGAACGAAGCTTTGCCGTGACTGCAGATCGCAAGCGCATGCGCTGCTGCATTTTCGGTCGTCGCAAATCAATGTAGCGATACCGCATGCGGGTTTCTTCCTGAACGTCATCATCGTCAATCTGGAACGGTGGCGTCTCAGCTGCATTTAATACGACAAGATCTTTCGCCAGCACTTCAATCTGCCCGGTGGGCATATCGTCGTTGGTGGTGCCGGGCGGGCGGGCGCGCACCTTGCCGGTGATTTTGAGAACGTATTCGTTTCGTACTTGCTCGGCAATCGAGAAAATTTCTGCGGTGTCAGGATCAATGACCACCTGGATCAAGCCCTCTCGATCACGCAGATCAATGAAGATCACGCCGCCGTGATCGCGACGGCGGTGCACCCAGCCGCAAAGGGTAACTTCCTGATCGATAAACCCGGCATCGACGACGCCGCAGTAGTGAGATCGCATTAACTGGATTCCAGAGTAAGTATGAATAAAAAATCGTGGGGTGCGGAACATAGGTTTTCGCACAGCCGGTGATTATCGCTCAAATTCGATTCGTTGCCTAAGCGTTTTTACGTTATTCCGGATAGCTTTCACAAGCAACCCTCAACCGGCGGCTTGAGTCGCTGCCAGTCCCGATTGCAACAACATCATTATAGTAGCTGCGCTAAGCTCCGGAATATCACAGATAGACTAAGCTTAGACTATCCAGATTTCATCTACCGGAGAACCCATGAAATACGATTTATACGGAATCGGCAATGCCCTAGTCGATATGGAATACCAGGTCTCAGACGACAAACTGGCCGAGCTGGGTGTCGATAAAGGACTAATGACCCTTATAGAAGAGGACCGACATCATGAACTGGTCGGACAACTGAGCGACCTTGACCACAAAAAAGCCTCCGGTGGATCAGCTGCCAACACAGTCATCGCCCAGGCCCAACTGGGTGGCAAAAGCTATTACAGCTGCAAAGTGTCAAGCGACGATTTCGGCGATTTCTACTTAAAAGACATGCAGGACTGCGGGGTTGACACCAACCTTGACGGCCAGACTCGTATCGATGGCGTGACCGGCAAATGCATTGTGATGGTCACTCCGGATGCTGATCGAACCATGAACACCTACCTAGGTGTGACTATCGGCATTGATGAAGACGCCGTGTCAGCAGAGGCCATTAAAGAGTCAAAATACGTCTATATGGAAGGCTATTTGGTTGCCTCCCCAACCGGCAAGGCCGCCGCTATTAAGGCAGCAAGCATTGCCAACGGCGCGAATGTACCCACAGTGCTGACCCTGTCCGATCCCAATATGGTCGAATTCTTCGGCGACGGCCTGCTCGAGATGGCTGGCGACAACCTTGATCTGCTGTTCAGCAACGAAGCAGAAGCCACCATGATGACCAAGACCGACAACGTCGAAGCCGCGGCTGAAGCAATGAAAAAGCTCTCCAGACGATTCGCCATCACCGTCGGTGCTGAAGGTTCACTTATTTATGACGGCGAGACCATGCACAAAATACCCGCGCCAAAAGTAAATGTGATTGACACCAACGGCGCCGGTGACATGTATGCCGGAGCATTCCTGTACGGACTGACTCACAACATGAGCTTTGTTGATTCAGCTCAGCTCGCCAGCAACGCAGCATCAAAAATTGTTACTCATTTTGGTCCGCGCCTGCCAGCAGAACAGACTCGCGCCCTGCTTGGCTAGGAATCTGCGCGGCAGAACGTCAGCTACTGCGAACGCGCCCTGACGGTGCGTTTTCATCGATCATTCTCGTTACGTATGAATAACTATGCGCCTCAAATGATCGTAAAAACGCCCTCGCCATGGCACGTTCTCGCTACGCTGATTTCTACCGCGCAGACTCCTAATCTGTAACTATTTTTAACCCTTAACGCGAAGGGCTATCAACAAGCGGCGGTGCCGCCCCGGCACCGCCTTCCCGCCTCCAAAAGCGGCCGATTGGCATAACAAAGCGTCGCGAATCAAACTGTTTGACGCAGTTCGCAATTACTCATCAACCCGTGCCTGCATCAGCCGCTACCGCTAGGTAGTGTGAACTCTTTTTTATTTTTGGCAGCGCACCGCGATTCAACTCTATACTTCGGCGATAACGCAGACGTTTGTCTGACCCTGAGTCATCGCCTCGCAGTTCGCCGCCTGTAACAGCATTTGCTGGAGCGTGAAGTAATGGCAGCCAACAGCTCCCACTCAGAGCATCTTGATATGCCCGCACCCAACGACGAGCAGTCGCAACTGACTGCAAACTATCTGGCCAAGCAATCGGCGCTGGTTAGAAATTACTATGCCCGCGTGCCCTATGAAGATATAGCCAACCGCAGCCTGAAAGAGTTAAAAGCAGCCGCCCTGTCACACTGGAACATGGCCGCAAAAAGGCAAGAGCATGAATGCCTTGTGCGCATCTACAACCCCACGACCAAAGAGCATGGCTGGGAGTCCGGCAACACCGTGATTGAGATTACCACCACGGACAAACCATTCCTGGTTCGGTCCGTGTCGCTGGCGATTACTCGGCTGGGCTTTGGCATCAGTGAATTCATTCATCCGATCTTCTGTGTCGCCCGTAAAAAGAGCGGCAAGCTTGAAGGACTAGTCAGTGAAGATCACAAAGCTGCGATTGCAGAATCCTTTATGCAGCTGCACATTGATCGGCATTTTGACGAAAGCTCTTTCGAACAATTGAAGCAAGCCATTACCAGCACGATTGAAAACGTCAATCTGGTGTGTGATGACTGGGAACCCATGAAAGATGCCTGCGCAAAAGCGGCGGCTGAATTACGAGAGACAGACCCGGAAAGTTTTGAGATCGCTGAGTCCACAGATTTTATCGCATGGCTGCAACGCTACTACTTTACCTTCACCGGCTATTGCGAAGTAAAGATCAGCAATAAAAAGTTGAGCGTAACCGAAGCACACGGAATATTCAGGGTTGAAAAACCACTCGAGAAACTCGACACCTTCATCCCAAATGCTGAACTCCTGAGTACCACAGGCGAAATATTAACGGTTACCAAGTCCGCTCAAAAAGCCCCATTGATGCGATCAGTCCCTATGGACATGTTCACATTCAAGAGCGTGGATAAAAAGGGCAAAGAGTGCGGGCGCTGTGTTATTTCCGGGTTCTTTACTTCACGCGCAGCTGGCGCTGACCTGGATAGCATCCCACTGCTTCGGCATAAATCATTGAGCATAGTGAGCAAGGCCAACATCAACCCCGGTGCTCACGATGGCAAACTACTTCTTGCGACGCTTGAAAGCCTGCCGAAAGATCTGTTGCTGCAAACAGATGAAGAGGCAATCTATGATATCTGCCGCGGCATTATCAATCTGGAGCATCACCCGAAAGTGCAGGTTTTCGGGGTACAAGGGCGTTTTCATCGCTTTGCCACTTGCTTTGTCTATGTACCAAGAGATTTATACTCTCGTGAATTGCGATTTCGCATTCAGGAGATACTGCAGGAGCAGCTCAACGCAGAAGACATTGAGTTTGATGCCAGCTTTTCTTCTGAGAACGCACTCGCCAGAATGCACTTCTTTCTACGCACCCCACAAACCACGGCAGACTTTCAATCGATAGAACAGCTCATTATCGATGTGGCTCAGAACTGGGATGAAAACCTTAGAGAGTCACTGTTTGCCACACTTGATGACACACAGGCCAGTGAAATCGCGTTCAACTTATTGCGTAGCATCCCCGTCTCATACAAAGACAAACATGATGCAGCCACTGCCACTCGGGATCTGGCCCTGTTGCAGCAGTGCCACTCTGGTGAGCTTGAGGTGCTGTTGTTCCGATCAGACGAACAGCCTGAAAACGAAGTCAGATTTAACATCTATCATGGCGATGTGGATGTTCCATTATCAAAGACCATTCATATTCTTGAAAACATGGGATTGCAGGTCGACAGTGAAGATCCTTTTACACTTAATACTGAACAGGGCTCACTGCATATCAGAGAGTTCAGCCTTAAAAGAGCGGATGGCAAAGCCATACCCGTAGAAGATATTGCGGCAGACTTCCGCAGTGCATTTTTGAAAGTCTGGACAGGTGACACCGAAGACGACGGCATGAACCAATTGGTCATGGCGGCAGGTCTTGATTGGCGCCAAACTACCATCATGCGTAGCTACGCCAAGTATCTGCTACAGATCAAGGTGCCCTACTCCTTTGACTACATCATTGACTGCCTGATCAACAACGCAGAGCTGACAAAGAATGTTGCCACTCAGTTTGAAACCAAATTCAACCCTGAGCTAAAAAGCAACAAAACAAAATCGCTTCGCAATGAATTTGCATCAATGCTTGATGCGGTAGTCAGCCTGGATGAGGACCGCATTCTACGAACCTACCAAAATGCGATAAGTGCGACGGTTCGGACCAACTACTACAAAACAGATGACAAAGGACAGTCACGCACTTACCTTTCAATGAAACTATTGCCGTCACAAATTGAAGGCATGCCTCTGCCGTGCCCGGCATTCGAAATATTCGTTTGCTCCCCACGCTTTGAAGCCACTCATTTAAGAGGTGGCAAAGTTGCCCGCGGCGGATTGCGCTGGTCTGATCGCCGTGAAGATTTCCGCACCGAAGTGCTTGGCTTAATGAAAGCACAAATGGTGAAAAACTCAGTCATCGTGCCGGTGGGTTCAAAAGGTGGCTTTGTAGTGAAGCAACCACCGATCGGCGGCAGCCGCGATGAACTAATGTCAGAGGTGATCTCTTGCTATCAAAATTTTTTACGCGGCTTGCTTGACGTAACAGACAACTATATCGATGGCGAGGTCGTAAGGCCTGAAGGCGTGACCTGCCACGACGAACAAGACCCGTATCTTGTTGTTGCGGCAGACAAAGGCACGGCGACGTTTTCAGACATCGCCAATGGCATTTCAGACGAGTACGGCTTTTGGCTGGGGGATGCATTCGCCTCTGGCGGCTCGGTAGGTTACGACCACAAAGGCATGGGTATTACCGCCAAAGGCGCGTGGGAATCGGTCAAGCGACACTTCCGCGAAACCGACCATGACACTCAAAAAGAAGAGTTCACTGTGGTAGGTATCGGTGATATGGGTGGTGATGTTTTCGGCAACGGCATGCTGCTGTCTAAGAAAATAAAGCTGCTGGCGGCTTTTAATCACATGCATATTTTTCTCGACCCTGATCCGGACCCTGCAAAGAGCTTTGCCGAACGCGAACGAATGTTTAACCTGGAACGATCTACCTGGGAAGACTACAACCCGTCACTCATTTCAAAAGGCGGCGGTATCTTCTCGCGATCATCAAAATCAATAGCGCTGTCCCCGGAAGTTCAGGCACTAATATCAAGCAAAACAAAAAAGATGGCACCGAACGATCTAATCCATGCGCTACTTAAAGCCAAGGTCGATCTGCTATGGAATGGCGGCATTGGAACTTATATTAAGTCATCCGATGAAACTCACGCTGACGCGCAAGATAAAACCAATGATCCATTGCGTGTTGACGCAAGCGCACTGCGCTGCCGCGCAGTAGGTGAAGGCGGCAACCTGGGTTGCACGCAACTCGGTCGAATAGAATTCGCCGCCAACGGTGGAAAAATATACACCGACGCCATTGATAACTCGGCAGGAGTTGACTGCTCTGACCATGAAGTCAACATCAAGATTCTGGTAGATAGCCTGGTTAACACCAACAAACTGCCGGCTAAAAAGAGATCAGCTTTACTGGCCAGCATGACGGACAACGTCTCAGATCTGGTGCTCCGGGATAACTACCAGCAGACACAATGCATCAGTTTGATTCTGGCAGAGGCACCCAAGTGGCTGGGTGAACACAGCCGGTTTATGAACGCGCTGGAGGCAGAAGACAAACTCAATCGCGACATTGAATTCTTACCTAACAAAGAAGAGATCAATGATCGAACCAACCGGGGTCTGGGACTAACAGCACCTGAAATCGCTGTGCTGGTTGCCTACAGCAAAATGGATATTTACGATCGTTTGCTCGACTCACCCTTTGCTGACGACCCATACCATAACCATGAACTGCTAAGCTACTTTCCACCACAGCTATCAAAGAAATACCCTGATGCCATTTTGTCGCACCAGTTACGTAACGAGATTATCGCAACGCAAGTGACGAACAGCTTTGTTAACCGGCTTGGCCCAACCTACCTTCGGCGCCTACGGGATGATCTTGGTGCACAAACCAGTGAAATTCTGACCGCCTTTGTTGCGGTTAGACACCTGTTTGACTTGCGCGGCTTGTGGAACGAAATAGAAAGCCTGGACAACCAGCTAACCAATGCAGCACAAACCGAAATGTTGCTCATGGTACGTGGCTGGGTTGAACGCAGTGTGCACTGGCTGGTTAAAAACCGACGCTATCAAAACGGCGTGCAGGATATCATTGATCACTTCGGTGACGGAATTAACGATCTCATCTCGCTGGTTCCTGAATCATTGGCAAAGCCGAATCAAACCAGCTACCGTGCGCGCTGCAAACACTTCAGCAAGGCTGGCGCTAACAATGAACTCGCAGAGAAAGTTGCTGCTGTGGTCCCCTTGTCTTCGGCATTCGACATTATCGATATTGCCAAAACTTCCAATTCGAACCTCAAGCTCATCACCAGCTTGTACTTCCACCTGGGTGATTTTCTGAAGCTGCAATGGCTGCGTGAGCAGATAGGCTTACTGGAAGTCGATAGTCATTGGCATATCCTTGCGCAGTCTGCACTGCGATCAGACATTCACTACAGGCAGCGTCACTTATGCGCTGAGATTCTCGAGACCAGTGATGTCAGAAAGTTAAAAACACCAGATGCGATTGTAAAAGCCTGGGCCATAGAATCGGACGAGAGACTGTCAATCTATAGACAGCGACTGAAAGAGATTATGGCAAGCAGTCAGGTGGACTACGCCATGTTGTCTCTGGCCGTGAATGAAGTTCAAAAGCTACTGAATACTGATCGGCCACTGGCTGGTAGTGACTGATTGTGTTGTCGTTACTCCGTTCAATACCGGAGTGACGGCATTTCCTTTTACGTGAGAGGGTTGATCCACTTGCTTAGGCGTCGGGTTTGCTTTGACGTGTGAGGCTTGGTTTGCTTTGACGTGAGGGGCTTGGTTTGCTTGCTTACGCGTCGGGTTTGCTTTGACGTGTGGGGCTTGGTCCGCTCGCTTACGCGTCGGGTTTTCTTTGACGTGAGGGCTGGTCCACTCGCTGACGCGTCGGGCTTCCTTTTACGTGTGGGACTTGGTCCACTCGCTGACGCGTCGGGCTTCCTTTGACGTATGGGGGTTGGTCCGCTCGCTGACGCGTCGGGTTTTCTTTTACGTGTGGGGGTTGGTCCGCTTGCTGACGCGTCGGGCTTCCTTTGACGTGAGGGGCTTGACTGGACTAAGCGCCTATTTGTTCCAGCGCCTGGCGCAAATTATTGGGCAACGATACTGGTCTGCGAGTATCAGCATCAACATAGACATGAATGAAATGGCCGCTGGCTGACACTTCGGTCTCGTCATTTCGAAAAATACCGACCTTGTAGCGCACACTGCTGTTACCAATCTTCTCTACAACAACACCCGCCGTGATCTGATCCGGAAACGCGACAGGCTGGTAATAGTTGCAATGCGTTTCAACCACCAGGCCAACTGTTTTGCCATTGGCAAAATCAAGCACACCGCTTTTAACAAGATAGCCGTTAACTGCGGTATCGAACCACGAGTAGTACACTACATTGTTCACGTGACCATAAACGTCATTGTCGCGCCAGCGCGTGGTGAT
>CALGJU010000193.1 GCA_937928685.1 uncultured Granulosicoccaceae bacterium | reverse complement strand
GTGGCGATAGCATGCTTTGACGATGATATTCCGGTAGAAATAGACGCTCATATCTATACCGCCAACAAAGCTTGTTGGGTTGAACCGGACGGGCAAGTGCCCAATCATGCTGAAGGCAGGCCGTGAGTAACAGAGTATAATGATGAATGACTTAAACAGTTCTGTGTTGCTGTTGATCGATGTGCAAGCGGGTATTGATGATCTTTTCACAACTGAAAGAAACAGCCCGGAGGCTGAATCAAACATACAAAAGTGATCTACTGGCCCACGCGTCGGGTTTCCGGTTGTATGCTTGTGGTGATGGTCATTTAGCTTTTAGCTGTCTCAGCCACTGCAAATTTTTCAGCCAGTAATATGCCACCTACCACCATCACCAAGCCAACGGCGTGAAACCATTGGAAGCGTTCACCGAGAACCAGGATCGCCAGTAGTGATCCGAAAATGGGTACCAGGTTTATAAATTGCCCGGCACGGTTTCCACCGATGAGTTCGACGCCGCGCGCGAAAAATATCTGCGCCAGTATGGTCGGGAAGATAATAATATAGGCAATAACGGCCCAGCCTTTAATCGGAGGAAAGCTAAAACTTTGTTGCCCCAGCTCCCACGAGACGAAAGGTATCGTGATGGTGAATGCACAAATTGAGATCACCCACATAAACGTAAGCCAGTGGACTTTCGGGCGCCAGCGTAAGCCGATGGTATAGGCTGCATAAAACAGGCATGCCACCAGCATAATCGCGTCACCGAAGTTCAGGCCTTCCGTGAAAAACAACCATGGTTTGCCGCTGGTGGTGGTGACGAGAACGCCGACTATTGAGCAGATCAGGCCAATGACTTGTAGCGTCGTTGTGCGTTGGGAAAATAAATAGAAATTAGCCAGCATGATCATCACCGGCATCGAAGCCTGCTCGATGGCCACATTGATTGCAGTGGTGTAGTTGAGCGCTTGATACATACAAAGATTAAACAGCGCCATGCCGAGTGACAGTCCTGCGAAGATATGCCAGTGAGCCTTGAGTATATCTTTGTCTTTTTTTAGATGTGTCCAGGCAAAAGGCAGCAACAGCAATGTGGTTAAAAACCACCGGGTGGCGGTGATCGTATAAGGCTGCCAATCAAAGCTTGCGAGCTTTCCCGCAACTGCATTGCCGCCCCAGAACACCGTGGTGAGTGTTAGCAGAACGTAAGGATTACCGAACAGGGAGCGCAGGTTCATAGGGCTTCAGGCAAAAGAAAGGGCAGCGATTGCTGCCCGATAGTAGTTTATCTAGTTATTGCCTGCGTGCTAAACGTCGTCGGCATCATCTACCACGACCTGGCCGGTAGCGCGGCGCCATATTATTGCGCCGGCTAAGCCAACACCGAGGTAGATACTGTATAAAATCAATGCCAGCCACTGGACAGAGTCACTGTTTTCGCCCACCCAGTTCTCTTGAAAAGACAGGTAGACCAGGGCTGCAAATAGAATTAAAACGATGGTGGTGCCAAGAAAGCCGAGTGCTTTCCATGCAGCGATGAGTAGCGCAATATTCAAAAGAATGGCGATAATGGCTGCCAGTATGACCCAGGCATCTGTCATGTTTTCATGACCGGTGACCCAGTGATAGACTGATTTTCCGGTCGGGTTGTAACTGCCAAAAACGACAATTGCAGCGACAATGATTCGTGTTAGTAGCACGCCCGGTGAAGAGCCTTGTAGTGCTTTTATCATTCGTAGTAAATTCCGTTGATAGTTAAAAATTTGGTGGAACCGAAGCTATCAAATCAGCCTGTTTTCGTCAGCGATTTGCCAATGTTGTAACACCGGCCGCGGTTAATGGCGCTCTGTCAGATCCGCTGGTGGAAATATTCCTGCCTTCATGACCATGCCCGGAACCGTTTTGCCAAGCTGATGTTCGATCCATTCGGCAGTCTGAATAGCCAGTTCCAGGGACATTCCGGTATCAATATTTGAGCGATGCAACATATAAAGTAGATCCTCGGTAGAGATATTGCCAGTCGCGCGTGGTGCAAAAGGGCAGCCACCAACGCCACCAAAGCTTGCATCAAGTGTAGTCGCTCCTGCCTGTACTGCCGCCCAGGCATTGGCGATGCCTGTGTTGCGGGTATCGTGAAAGTGCAGGCGTAGCGGAATGTCAGGGTGGCGCTGCCGAATCGCATCTATCCGTTCGGTGACGTCTGCCGGTGTGGCAACGCCAATGGTGTCTGCAATGCCAATTTCAAATGGTTCGGTCTCTATACAGCGGCTGACCACATCTAACAGCCTGGAAAGCGGAACTTCGCCATCAAACGGGCAGCCGAATGCGGTCGTGATGGTGACACCGGTTTTAAGGTCTGCGGAGGCGTGCGACATGATCTCTGCGAAGTTACGAATAGTGCCCTCTGTATCTGTGCCCTGATTGCGTTTGCCGAAGGTGTCGCTGGCACTAACCACGATGTTGGCCTCATCAAGGCCCGCGGCGACCACCCCTTCATACCCGCGTTTGTTGAGTGTCAGGCCGATATAGCTGGTGTTGTTGTCTCTGGGCAAAAGTGCTGCCACTTCGGCCGCATCTGCCATTTGCGGTACTAATTTGGGATTGACGAAACTGGTGACTTCAATGCGTGGCGCCCCAGCCTCTACGGCTCTCTTAATTAACTCAACCTTCACTTCTGTAGAGAGGATTTTCTTTTCATTTTGAATGCCATCCCGTGGTGAGACTTCTACAATTTCGATTGCTTGTTTCATTGGCCGCTAGCGCTTGTAATTGCCCAATAGTTTAGCTGAAACAGGTGAGTAAATCTTACTGGTGCATCGGCTGGGCTCGCTTAGTTGTCATTGTATTTTGTTGGTTAATTATGGTTATTCTCTGATAGCTATCCGGGAGTCGTCGTAGAGGGGGCATATGAGAATAGCGTATACCGGTTGGTCTACAGTCTGCAGAGAGACCGGTAAGGATCGCTGCAGACTGGCCACTCGCTGACGCGTCGGGTTGCCCAAAAGCACTGGTGTGTTCAGGCGTCGGGAAACCTGACGCGTCGGCGAGTGGCATGTCGCAGTGTGTGTCCTTTCGTCGGAATTTTTTGCATTAGTCCAAAGGTACGCATCTTCGATACGCTGTAGGAATGGTGGGTGCGCTTTGCTGCGGTGCAGGTGTATGCAGCCGGAATCAGGGCCACTTCCACGACGGTTCATCAAGTAGCCCTTGCCCCACGATCTCAGTTTGACCGAGATTTTTTTCAAGCCGTATGGAGTGGCAACCTTCATCTTCTTCGAGCGCTGCGATCAATCTGTTGGCATGTGACACCACACAGACTTGCGTGTGTTTTGCCACTTGCAGAATCAGCCGCGCAAGTGATGGCAGTAAATCCGGGTGCAAGCTGGTTTCCGGTTCGTTTAATACAATCAACGGTGGAGGCCGCGGGGTAAGCAATGCAGCAACCCATAGCAGATAGCGCAATGTGCCATCAGATAGTTCAGCGCCTGACAATGGCCTTAGCAAGCCGTCCTGAGTGAACTGCAAGGTGAACAGGCCGTCTTCAGATTGTTTTACATTGAGTCTTGCACCTGGAAATGCGTCACTCACAGCGATGTCTAATTGCTCTGCTTCACCGACCTCACGAATGGTCTGTATTGCCGCTGCCACATCGCGACCGTCATGATGAAGTACGGGTGTTCGTGTGCCGAGTTGTGGTTGCCGTGCCGGTGCATCACGGTCGGTTCGGAAGTGATCGTAGAAACGCCAGCCACGAATAGATTCACGCAAGGAATAGATTTCCGGTGTAGTGAGTAAGTCACTACCGTGATCAAACAGGCTGTCACTGCTGTGTACGTGTTGGTTGATCACTTGCCAGCTTCTCTCGCGTCGAATCTTAAGGGCTGGTCCATCCCGGTCTGTGAGTGCACTGGCGGGTCGGTAGGTATTGCCGGCCCAGATGCATTCGCGTTTTATTTCGGGGTCGAGCGTAAAAGCGCTAGGCGAGGGAGTAGGTAAGCCCAGGGCGATAGAATAGCTGAGCTCTTCGGTGGAGAAACCTAACTGCAATCTCACTCGATCCTGGCGCGGGCTGCCTTGAACCGGTACATGGCCTTTTTTCATTGCGCGCGAGATTTTTTCCGGTCCTGCCCAAAAGGTTGACTGCAAGCCTCCCTCTGCGGCGATGGAGTTGATCACGCCACCACGCGCGGTATCAGCCAGTAAGCGCAATGATCTATAAAGGTTAGATTTCCCGCACCCGTTCGCGCCTGTGATCACGTTTAGCTGCGCGAGTGGTGCAACAAGAGATTGAATAGAGCGGTAATTATGAATAGCAAGAGTTTTCAGCACCGTTTTATTGTAGAGCGGTGACGACCTCCGATCAATGCTTCGCTTGTGACCTTCGGTGCCAGGCAGCAATCTCAATGCCGCCAATCAGGCTGAGGCAATTCGTTGTGGATCTGTGCGCATGCAGAAGATGGTTGCCAGGCATGGCGCAGAAGGACGTACGGGGCTTGATCCACTCGCTCACACGTCGGGTTTCCCGCAGCTGTCAACATGGCTGGGACATAGTCTTAGATATTTTTTTCGTAGAGTTAATTACGTTATCTTACATCCATTTGGAATTAGCCATAATGACGTTCGGGGTGGTTATGACTCTGGATAGAGCTTTGCGAGAAAGCGGCGCATATGTGCATCAGTTTGATCGAATGGCACATCATCTTTGTGAAACCACTTGATTTTTCGAAACTCACTCTCATCAAACGTATAATTTGCATTGCGATCACCGCGCAATGCATACCAGAGGCAAACGTCTGTATGCCCTGCGGTAATGCCAACCGTATCCACAATTGATAAAAACAGCGGTTTGTCATACAGAAACTCAGCTTCGATTGATAGCTCCTCATAGGCTTCTCTAAGCACAGTTGCCTGGGGGTGTTCGCCTGGTTCCACATGACCACCCGTTGGCAGCCATAGCTCGGCATTTATATGATCGACGAGGAGAATATGTTCATTGTCGACCAGTACGAAGTAGCTGATCAGATGCTTCGGAGGGGTAGCGGGTTTTGTTATCCTGCAAATATCAACTCCGGAATCAATCCACGAAAGTACGTCAAGACGGGTTGATTGCTCCAACTCATCCAGTGGCTGTATCACTGCGACTTCGCATCGTGTCTTTTTACGCATTTAGGTTGTTACCAGCGTTATTGATACCGATTAAGTACCGGCAATGTATCGCTGTAAAAAAAGCGTCACCAGGAAGGCGGCGAATGCACAGGTCATGATCAAAAGGCTGCTGGTGGAGGCGATGAAAATGGCATCAACCAGTGCAATACCAGCTATCAAAGACACGACCGCTTTGGGTATGTCCCCCTTTGCTTTTCTTTTGATCAGGTACAGGCAAAATATTACCCATGCTATGAATGCAAGCAGCGCTATCCATATTTGCGTATCACTGAAAAATGCATAAATACCGTAAATTGCCGGCACAGCAAGGCATGCTACGGGCCAAAGGTTTTTAACTTCGCCGAGGTTCTCTTGCTTGGCAACGTAGGTGAGCCCGATCAGATAGGCGAGCATGACTACCGCACCGACGTACACCATGACTGATGGGCTTGATGTTGCGGTAAATGCGGCGCAAAGATAGACCAACATACGGCACATGCCCATAACAATGGGACTTAATGGATTGTTTTTGTGCCATGCGTTGTACAGTGTAATTGCTGCACATAGCGCCAGTGCCAGCAGCGTTGCAATGAACGCATTGCTACCCCAGCCGTAGGCTGCCAGAAAGGTGAAAAAAACAGCACCCGCAAGCAGCGTAAAACCTGCTGCAAACACTTCTGCGGCTTTTACTTCGCCAGCCGGTATTGGTCGCTCTGGGCGCTCTTCGGCATCAATCTTTCGATCGAAGGCATCATTGAGAAACATGCCTCCGACATAAGCAAGAGACATGGCAAAGATCAGCGTTGCCAAATTTAAGTTGAAGGGGCTGACACCGGCGAGTACGACCCCGGCAAGCGCATTACTCCACACGGTGGGCAGATTTGATACCCTGCCAAGCTTCAAGATAGTTTTTGTGTTCCAGCTCATGATAGTTGTTCACGTACCCAGTTCAGTTCGCGTGCTATTGCGTCTTCTATTGACTGGTTTTTATATTGATCGGGCAAGACGTTCCAGGTGTAGGTTTCTACTTCGAGGTGTTTGCTTATTGGATCTTGTTTGTGTAGTGCAAGTGCTTCACGAATAAAGAACTGTGTGGAAGAAAATTCACCAAGATCGTCAAGAAATATCGGCACATGGAAATGCACCCTCCATTCACGCGGCTTTTTATCATCGGTGAGGTTGGCAAACGCTTCTGGAAGATCAGTATAACGATTGATTTTGCCATCGTGATTTTCAATCACCTGGTGCAGGTATACCTGATCTACAAATGGTCGCAGAAGCTCGGCGCGCTCAGGGGTGACCTGTTCAAGACGCAAGCCCGCGCTTATTTGTAATTTTCCTATTTGTACGTTGGCGTGTTTAAGTGAGTTTATGCAGGCTTTTGCATCTTCGAACTCTACCGCGGCATGGCATAGGTCTAGGCACAGGGTGAGGTGCTTTTGCAGTAAAGCCTCTGCTTGCTGTGAGTTTACATCCATCTCAGCCTGCAGCTGTTTAACAGAGGTAGTACTGAACAAGTGATTTTGAAAAAAGGCAACCGATTCAGCAATGGTTTCAAGAAAACAGCAGGGTTCCGGTTCCAGTGCAAGGACAATGTTGATGCCACGCGACTGCTCCAGTTGAGCCAAATGGATGCAGTGACTGACCATAGTGCTTCTGATTAATTCGATGTCGTCATCATTAGTGACACAGGCTTTGAAAGCACCAGGTACCGTGCTAATGCTGCCAGTCTGGCCTTCGGGCAAAATTTCTGCGAATACGTCTGCCAGTTGATTGGTATAGCGTAAACGCTCCGGATCTTTCCAGTCGGGCAGGTAGACGTCTTCTTTTACGCGGGTGCCATGGAAGGGTCCATACGGGAAGCCATTAATCGTGAATACATAGCTTTGGTTATCTTTTAGTAACTTTTTAAACTGCTTGAGTTGGTCGGGTTCGGCAAGCTCTGATACTGCAGCGGCCGACAGCCTCAGGCCAATGCCGAAATCATCGGTGCAGTTGAGCGCGGTACGAACCAGGGGAATGTATTTTTCTACGTTGCCCAGCACCTCTGCCCAGCTTTCACCCGGATGGATATTTGAGCAGTACGTAAGGTGGTCTGTACCACCGTTGCTGTGTTGCACATGCATATTGATTAACTTGCTGTTGACATGTTGATAGTGAAGCACGAATACGGTTGCAATAAAACAGCCTTGGTCAGTATTATGGTCGGATGGAGAAAACACTTGTAATATTAGTCGTCGGCCTTAGCCCGGCGCTCGTGGGTGAGCATACCCCTCATCTGCAAAAGCTGGCTCGCAAGGGAGGCATGCGTTCACTGACCGCTGTTACGCCCGCCGTCACCTGTACGGCGCAGTCCACGCTACTGACGGGAGAATTGCCGACGGAGCACGGTATTGTAGCCAATGGCTGGTACTTTCGTGACTTGTCTGAGGTATGGCTGTGGAGGCAATCAAATAAGCTGGTGGGTGGAGAGAAAATCTGGGAGGCGGGTAAAGCCAGAGATCCGGAGTTCACCTGTGCGAAAATGTTCTGGTGGTACAACATGTATTCAAGCGCAGACTGGAGCGCGACACCGCGCCCGATGTACCCCGCAGACGGTCGTAAAATCCCTGATCACTATGCGTACCCTGCAGAGTTGCATGATGAGCTTGACGGCAAGTTCGGCCAGTTTCCATTGTTTAAATTCTGGGGGCCGGCAGCGGACATCACGTCCAGTAAATGGATAGCAGATGCGACCTGTCACATGATGGAGACCCGCGAGCCTACGCTCACGCTAACCTATTTGCCACACCTGGACTACAACTTACAACGACATGGGCCAGATCTTGAACACGCGGACATTCAACGTGATCTGAATCAGGTAGATGCATTGTGTGGCCAACTAATTGAAGCCGCTGAAAGCCAGGGACAGCATGTCATTATAGTTTCTGAGTACGGTATTACGCCAGTGACTGATGCCGTGCATATCAACCGTGCGCTGCGTGAGGCTGGTTTATTGAAGGTGCGTGTTGAGAAGCAACACGAACAGTTCGACGCTGGCGCATCAGATGCTTTTGCAGTCGCTGACCATCAGCTTGCGCATGTGTATATCAATAACCCTGAATGTTACGAACAAACCCGTTCCCTATTGCAGCAGCTCGACGGAGTTGAGCATGTGTTGGATGAGGAAGGCAAAAAAGAGTGGGGCTTGGATCACCCGCGGGCCGGTGAGTTAGTGGCAATCTCTCATGCGGACAGATGGTTTAGTTACTACTACTGGTTAGATGATGAGCGCGCACCGGACTATGCACGAACGGTTGATATCCATCGTAAGCCCGGTTATGACCCGGTAGAGCTATTTATAGATCCTGAAATAAAAATACCCATGGCGGCGATCGCTTCGCGGCTAGCGAAAAAGAAACTTGGGTTTCGGGCACTGCTGGATGTGATCTCGCTAAAAGATACCCAGTTGGTGAAAGGATCGCACGGCAGGCCCACGGATGATCCACAACATGGACCGGTGTTGATCAGTTCATCAGCGGAGCATTTACCATCCGGAGATGTGCACTCGACTGAATTTAAGGCGTTAGTGTTGAAGCATATCTTCGGCGATTAAAGATATTCTGTCTGGTTGTTTCCATCCGATGTTGTCATTTACAAAAAATTTTTTTACTAGCTGAGCGAGCTAGTGTACTGGACCAATTAGAGTGTGCATATGTGCGATCTATTTGTTCCAGTACACTAGGTATCCCTCGCTCACGCTTTGGGTTACCCCGGGTATTGACGCTGTATAATTCTTTTCGTTCTCGTCGGCCAGTGCGTTTCAGCGTCAGGCAAAGGCTATGGAGAAAATTGTCTGCTTAGTACGTAGGCAACAATGGCTTTTCGTTCGTCTAATGTGAAAACGCTCTTCCATGCTGGCATCTTTCTAAACCCGTCGGTCACCCGGTTAAAAACAAACTCTGGTTTGTATCGGGCTGGCTTAAGTTTCGGTGCTTTACCAGGGTATGCAGAGTTGCCGTGGCAGTGCCGGCATTGCTTGGCCCACAACTCACCGCCGCTGGTGATGGCTTCAGCATTAGCAAGGTAGTCTTCATCGAATGTTGGAGCTTCTTCTTCATCGTCAGCTTTTAACACTGGAAGTGTGGTGGCGGCAATTGCGTCAGCGCTAACGACGGTGCTGGATTCTGGCTCGTAAGCAGGTGAAAAATTAATCAGATAGGCGAGCAGGTCTTTTAGTTCCTGTTCTTTGCGTAAGCCTGCAAACCCCATAGTGGTGCCCGGGATGTAGCGCGCAGGGCCTGCAAGAAAAATATACAGGCTTTTCTCATCCCAAAGGAGTTCCTCATCTTCGCCTTTTGCACGCATTGCATCGGAGTAGATTGTGTATCCATCGGCTTTACCTGCAATTCGACCAAACACGTGGTTTAGAGTCGGTCCCACAGTATGGGCTGCACCTTCTCCAATGGCGTGGCAACTGGTGCATTGCTTAAAAAGCGCTTCACCTTTGACGGGATTAGGAGCGGAGTGGGCTTGTTGTGCGAATAGCGTTGAGAACAACAGAGTACAAAGGAAGACAGCTTTCATATTTTTCAGCTCGCGATTAGTTTGCTAATCGTTAGAGATAATACCAGGGATATTGGAGTCAGTTTGTGCATATAAAACTGCCCACATAGCGTGGGCAGTTATATCTATTGCTACAAGTTGGTGTTTATTCTGCTGGGACGACCTTATAGATAGTATCCAGTGAACCAACAGGGCCGGTAGTGATTGAAGTTAATGCGTAAACTTCACCTTCAGCATCCTGCGCGAAGGCCAGGATGTAAGGTCTGTCACCAGGCATGTTAACCACCTCGGTATCACTCATCTCCCATGCTCCGTCATCACCGGGTGAGCCAACAAACACCTGGCCTTTCATTGAAGCGAAAGATTGGCTCCAGTCACCAAAAATGTACTTACCTTTCCAGGCGTCTACCGCGCCACGATAAACATAACCACCGGTGACTGAAATACCCTTACAACCGTCTGGCTGCGCAGTACAGTTGTTGTATTCCATGACGGGTTCAATTAAGCCCGCCGTATCACACACTGCCGGATGATCATCAGGAGTTGTGTATTCAAAGCAGTGTTTGCCTTCCATCATGCGCCAGCCGTAGTTGCCGCCTTTTTCGATGACATCAATTTCTTCGAAGCTGTTTTGCTGTACGTCACCACACATCAGCTTGCCGTCTTCCATGTCGAAAGAGCAGCGCCACGGGTTACGTAAGCCATATGCCCAGATTTCAGGCTGTGCGTCATCTCTGCCGACAAATGGATTGTCAGAAGGGACGGCGTAGTTTTTACCATTCTCTGTGTTGTTTACATCAACACGTAGAATTTTACCAAGGTGGGTCGTTAGATCCTGCCCGTTGCCTTCAGTAACGTTATGGCCTATACCCCAGTCATTAGCGTAGCCGCCATCCCCCATGCTGATGTAAAGCATGCCATCAGGACCAAAGCCGATCCAGTGACCGTTGTGGTTAAACTGTGGCCAGTCAGTGGCAGTAATGATTCGCATTGATGCAGGGTTTGCAACGTTTGGATCCTCTGATGAAACCGTGAATTCGGCTACCGTGTTGGTGTGATCCCACCAGAATTCTTTACCGAGGTCTGCGTCGAAATCCAAGTGCCCGCTATAGGCGACGTAGAATTTACCATTGGATTTAAATTCGGGATGAAAGGCCAGGCCGAGTAAACCGCGTTCGTCAAAATCTGAGAACTGTTTTACGATCAAGTTGCGTATGTCTAGAAAAGCTGTGGCTTCGAGTTTGCCTTCCGCGTTGATCACTCTTATGCGGCCAAATTGTTCGATAACGAATTTACGGTCATCGCCATCTGGCTGAACCATTGCCAAAGGTGAATTGAGACCGGTGACGTAGGGTTCAAGTTTGATTTTTACAGATTCGGCTTGTGCAGGGGCAACGGTACATAAGGCTGTGCTCAATGCGGCCGCCATCAACAGTTTATTCAACTGCATGGGATTCTCCTCCGGGTTGTTGGGCTAGTACACTTGCGTGTATTAGCTGCTGCGCTGTTAAGCGCGTAATGCGAAAAACATTCGCATAGCAGAGGACGTTATCACATGATTGAACTGAAGAATAGAAAAATGAATACGACTGCAGTTCAAGTGCAGATTGGTAATAAACGATTGCAACGTGATGTGCGGAAGGGCTTAGACTAGAAGCGCGCTAATCATTTGTTTGTGATTGGTCATGTAGATTTTGAACCATTCAGTGAATGTTTCCGGTCGCTTACTGATTTGATCTAATATTTCAGAGATGGTCAGCCACTCGATGGAATCGACTTCTGCGGGGTTAAAGGTTTCAACATTGTTTTTCGCGTTGTGACTGCCATGGAAGCAGTGCACATGTTCGTTTTCAAACAATTCCCCCACTTTTGCAGCGTAGTCGATCGAACCAAACCTTTGCAGCGGGACTTGCCAGCCGAGCTCTTCATTTAAGCGACGTTGAGCGCAATCGTGTACGCTTTCATTCCATCTTGGGTGGGAGCACACTGTGTTAGCCCACAGGCCTGCCGAGTGATATTTGGTTCCGGCGCGCCGTTGTAGCAGCAGGCGATCTTCGTGAAAGACGAAAATGGATATTGCTACGTGTGGAATATTTTTTATATGCGCTTCTAGTTTGTCTATGGCGTAAAAACTTTTGGCAGACAGGTTTTCAATTGCGGTTATTTGCTCATGCAAACCAATATCTTGTAAAGCGCTTTCTGGCGTGGAACTGTTGTTCATTCGATAATTAAATTATTTGCATTTCGTTTAACGGCCGCATCCTCAACCAACGGTTCACGACCGCCACGCAATATGGAGTTGCCTTCGTAGACTGTGCGCTGGTCAATAGCGGCTGGATTTAACCAGTGGTCTTCACTCATTTGTCCGCTTTGACCGTAGGCACTCAGTGCGTTTTGATAGCAGACCAAACGAACCTGCTCTTCGGGTATGCCACGTTCCAATGCAAGGCGTGCGGTTTTCGCCACACCGAGTGGTTCTGAAATTCCCCAGTCACATGCGGAGTCAACCATGATTCTTTCTGCGCCATATTCGGTCAGTATATCTACCATACGGGAGTTACCCATTTTGGTAGAAGGGTAGATTGAAAATGCGGCCCAATAGCCCCGATCCAGCACTTCACGAACGGTTTCTTCATTGTTGTGGTCAACGATAATTTTTGATGGATCCATGCCGTGCTCTTCGCAAACATCCATTGAACGTGAGGTGCCACGTTTTTTGTCCCGATGTGGTGTATGGATCATGACAGGTAGATCTAGTTCCTTGGCAAGTTCCAGTTGTAATCTAAAGTACTTGTCTTCCAGCTCTGTTTGTTCGTCATAGCCGATTTCACCAATCGCTACTACACCTTCCTTGAGTGCGAAACGCGGCAGTATTTCCATCACCGCTTCCGCTAGCTCTGCATTGTTTGCCTCTTTGGAATTGAGGCCCACGGTGCAGTAGTGCCGAATGCCGAACTGGCCGGCGCGAAAGCGCTCAAAACCTATGATCGCGGACAAATAATCTATGTAGGTGCCAACGTGTGTTCTGGGTTGTCCGACCCAGAATGATGGTTCGATCACAGCGACCACGCCCGCGGCAGCCATCGCTTCATAATCATCGGTGGTGCGTGAGATCATGTGAGCGTGAGGGTCAATAAACATCATAACTAATTACCTGACTGGTGCTGTTGGCGCTGATAAATAACGTCCCATGTAATTGTGCCGTTGACTATTTCAGCCATAGTTTCAGGGTAGGACGCAGTAAGTTCATGAGCTCGTTGCTGAACAAGGGGATCTTTGCACTGGCTAAGTGCCAGCACTCCGGCCTGATGCTCTGTAGCAATGGTTGACCCGGCAGTTAGCTGTAAGTCGTCAATCATTGCATTAGTCGCGTGTGGTCCGACACAACGCCACAATTCTGCGGTGACCGGTCGCCCAGCAGCCCTGCGTTCATGTGCATAGTCGCATAGAATAATAGCGAGTTCTTTGTTGCTGCGCTGATCAATACCGTAGATGGGCGCTAGGGTGCTATCGATGAATAGTGCTTTGAGCACCATATGATTCCATCGGTTCTCATCAAAATGATTCGCAGGGTAGGGGTTGTTGTGTGCAATTGCCTCAAAGACCGCACGCATGTTGGTGCGCAGGCCTTCGGCGACTTGTTGGTCAAGCTGTTCGCTGTCTGGAAAAAGCGCTACGCCGCTGTAGAGTGCGATGGACTCTGCCAGGTCAGCGTTGCGACAGAGGTCGGTGATAGTGTCGCCAAAGCCTTCTTTGTCGTGTTCTGACAGTCGGCACAACACTGCTATACGTGCAGCACAGTCGATGCTCCAGTCCCCGGGGTTCCAGCCGCTTATCGCATTGTTCGCCTCCGTGAGTTCTGAGTGAGTCAGATTGAGGTCTTCGCGGCCTAGTTTACGCGGTATAAGCCCCAGGGTGATGTGTAGTTCCCGGTCAGAGTTTGACGTTAGAACTTTTTTCAGCTGAGATTGCAGCCAGCTTGAATGGTCATCTTTGAGTCGATGACCGAGCCATTGCTCCAGCAGGTCTACGGCTTTGCTTGTCATGGTGATCCCACGGTGCGTATGGTTTCGGCGGAGCGGGTATTAGTCGCAACGCGCTTTTAGCCATTGTATGCTTTGCATCACCAGCTCGTCATCCATCTTGTGTACTTCTACGCCGCTGCCGAGCTTTTCCAAAAGGGTGATGGTAAGTGCGCCGCCCAAATGCTCCCGAAATTCTGTGAGCCCGCGTAACACTGTCAGCTGACCATCGGGGGACTTGGTGATCAAGCCTGGATGCCACAGTTTAAAACCAAGGTGTTCCAACAGGAAGCAGACCCGATTCTCCTCGCCATGTGCGAGCAATCCGCTCAGTACTGAGTAGCGTGTATCGAGCGCAAGGCCAATAGCGACTGCTTCGCCGTGCCGCAAGTGATAGCGGGTGATAATTTCAAGTTTGTGGGCTGCCCAGTGGCCGTAGTCAAGGGGTCTGGCACTACCGGTCTCAAAAGGGTCGCCGCCGTGTGCGATCTGTTGCATGTGCAGTTCAGCGCACCGTTTGATCATATACTTCATGGCGTCTTCCTGGAAGATCGCCAGTGCATCAGCGTTGTGTTCCAGCCACTGGTAGAAGTCTGCATCGCGAATCAGCGCTACCTTCACTGCTTCTGCCATGCCCGCTATTTTATCCCGTTGCGAAAGCGAACGAATGTAATCGTAGTCGTTCAATACCGCAAACGGTGGTGCAAAAGTACCGATATAGTTTTTTTGTCCGAACAGATTGACGCCGTTCTTTACACCGACACCGGAATCGTTTTGAGACAATACAGTGGTGGGAACTCTAATGTGTCTGATGCCACGATGAGAGGTTGCCGCCGCGAGTCCTACCGCATCGAGCAGTGCGCCGCCACCAATAGCCAACACGTAAGAGTGGCGGTCAATGTGGTGCTCTGCCATCGCTTTCTGCATTTGTTCGATAAAGTGCAGCTCGGCTTTGATCTTTTCGCCTGCAGGCATTGTTATAGCGGCGGTGACCAATTCAAGTGAGTCGCTGTGGAAGTCGGCGTAGGCCTGTATCTCGCGTGGGAGTTCGGGCCGTACTTCAAGCAAACCGCCATCAACGAAAACGATGATTCTATGGCGTTTGTTTGGCTCGAAGCGATTGACTGTGTCAAGTAGAACCGTGTTTTGTGGGTCAAATAACCGTTCTGTGAAATAAACCGGATAGTCAAACGGTACCGAGAATTTCTGCCACGTGACGCTTGTGTCAGAGTGATCTTTTTGATGCGCAGTGATTTGAGGGTCGTTCGACTGAGTGTTTTCTGGCATGATTATGATCGTGCTTCTCGCTTTTTATAGCTTAAGATAATAACCAACAGTAGTTGCTGTCAACTTGTATATACGGAGCCTGTGCGGTAGCGAGCACACATTGTGCGGCCGTCTACCATGGGTATTTTGCGTGATATTTCATTTCATTAGTGAAGAATTTAGTAGGCTGGATACACCATGCGACTGGTAAATATTGCTTTGTGTTTGTTAATGATCCTGTTTATCGCGGTGCAATATAACGATCCTGACGGCACGCTTTGGATGGCAATCTACGCAATCCCCGCTGTCTGGACCGCTATCGTTATTTTTCGTCGCCAACTGCTTGCCAGTAAAATGGCTCATTTGCTGTTGCTGATGTGCATTATGGCCGCCGTGGCGGGGATGCTTTTCTACTGGCCTACTACGCCTGGTTGGTGGCGACAAGAGATCTGGTGGGAAGTAGAAACAGCGCGCGAAGGCATGGGTTTGATGATCGTAGCGATCGTGTTGGCGGTTGTCTGGTTTAGCAGGCCGCGTAAAGCACAGGTCTCTGACATGACGGATTGATGTGCAGATTTTACGCAGGTTGATCGTTCTCGCGTTCTGTTGTTTTACGCTTTCGGGAGCAGCTGCAGAGGAAGGTGCTGTTAGCGAAATTGATTTTGCAAGCTTGAGTATCGTGCAGAAAGGGCGGGTATGGGATCAGGCAATCCACATTCTTGGTGGCAACGCCAACGTGACCAGTCGATGGGTTGATGATGTGCGTTTTGTTGTGGTGGCAGATGATGCAACTCTTGAAAACTATACGCTAGGCGTGCTGAAACAAATTTCCACGATAACTTCGCTTCCGCTAGAAAAGGTTCGGTCGCCATATGATTCGATCGCGAGTTATGTTCGAGCACTTCAGCAAGCAGAGCCTTATCAATTATTGCCATGCTCTTTAGAGAACGTATGTGTGAATTTGGTTGTTGTTGTGTCTGATATCGATTCTATGAGTCAGATAGCGCGTGCCGTGCCATTGAGGGAGGTGTATCAACGTTCACTTGAGGCAGGCGAGCGTGCCGCAGGTACTGAAGTGGTGTGTTTTTTTGCACCGTTTCAGCGTGCTTCAGTGATACGCCAGGCGATGGTGTTTGTACATGCTGATCTGCCCCTCGGTATGATTCATACCTGTTTGCAGGAAGAGCTGTATCAGTCATTCGGATTATTTAATGATTTTACGGATTCTGAGTATTATTCTTTTAATAATCGCGTAGTAGAAAAAAAGATAACTCAGTTTGATCGAGCGCTGCTGCATGCTGTCTACGAATTTCCTGCCGGTGCTCCTGCATTTAAGGTGGTGCAGCAGCTTTTAACCAATCTTGAAAATATGCCTTGAGGTAGCAGCTTAATCGACGCCTTTTCTCCGCTGCGGCATCCGTGAATTTGGTGAGTATTCACGCTATGAGCTGTCGGAATGATATTGTCTGAAAAGATGAATGGCCGACGGTAATAATAAACCTTTCCAAAGTTGAGGGTTTTTGCTTTAAGGTTAACTTGCTTCCACAATGGAACCGTACCCAATACCCTTGGGTAGGCAACGGTTCCCTGTGTAGGTCTTTGCTAGCGTGCAAAGGGCAAGGAAACAAGGAGGAAGGCTCATGACGTGCAATCATTCGTTCAGAACCAACAATCCACTCAAAATATTGCGTGCGATCTACAATGAGCAGTGCAAAGTCAATGCGGTACCTGAGGAAGAGTCCGATTTCTTAAAGTTAAAGTCTCGCGAGATATTCAACCTGGCCAGTCTTGAGATTTCGGAAACAGCAAAGTACAGCATTCTTACCAAGCTTGCAGTCAGTGGTCAGTTGAGCATTCACTCTAACCCTGAACACAAGCAGGGTTACAGATACTCGATAACCCCTCAGGGTTTGCACTGCTATAACTGTCATCGCTATCAGGAAGGTATTGAGTCCGCACCAGAGAATTTCAAGTGCGGCGCGTTACCTATGGATATTTAACAAATAACTTTCGTGCCCGGTCAGCATGGGCACGAAACTCCTTTTGGAGCACGACAATGGCAAATTTGAACTTGAAGTATATTCGTGACCACTATTTCAGTGTCTCGACACCGCATTATCAGGTGGCGGCAACGAACCCTTTTTATCGAATTTATTCGGTGGGTTGTAGCCTGATATCTCAAACACTACTACTACTTTCCTGCCTGCCACTGCTTACTATTAAGCGCCTTCCTGAGCCGCTGCATCAATTCCCGGTGCGTGAGTTTTACCACCATCAATGGCTTGATGATCTGCAACATATCACTCCCCCCCATAATAAAGTTGCCTATGCGGCTGCGAGAATAGTTGATGCCTACAGGGTAGCGAGTGAGTATGGTGTACTTTCAAAATACCTAAAAAGAAAAAGATCATGTGAGTACGGATGTGAGTGCGAGTGTACCGGTGACTGTTCTCGTATCACAATGTAAGGATAAAACCCACAACCTGAATTGACAGTTTAGCCTGAGGCTATTAACTGCCACCCCACAGAAAATAAGGCGACTCAACTTGAGTCGCCTTTTTTTGTGGGGCGTGACAATGGATATAAGCACTCTGGAATTGATTGGCCTGGCGATAGCGTTAATTAGAATTGTATTGTTCATCGCTTGCTTCGATCGAGCAGCGCAAAATAGAGGCACTACCGATAGCCGTGCCGTTGGGAATGAAACTAACTTTGATATGTTAAGGAGGACAAAGTAGCGACAGCCCTCAGCTCATTGAGCTGAGGGTTCAGTATAGTTCTATCAAAAAGAAGAAGTTGCGACTGTGTAATGCTGGTGCGGTGTCCGCACTTTTAACGAGTCTGTGATGCATGTGTGCACGGTTTTGTTGAGTATCTATTGTATTTATGAGCGTTGCTTTGAAATAACAGCTCGCCAGGCTGTTGGCAATACGGCACCGATATGTGAAATTGTGTCATCGTGTCTTACATGGACAATTGCATTTGGGGATAATCTATAGATAGACAATCCAACTATCACATAGGTTGTTGGACTAATAGAACTTGCCCATCGAAGTAGGGTTGTGAATACGTCAACGGGCAGGTACAACCGTGTAGCAGATAGTGTCAGGTGTATTGCCAAGCACGGATTAAAATCGCTTAATCAGCCAATATCCGGAACCTATCCATGGCCGCCATTTCAAATACGGGTGTTATCAATAAACTGAAAGGTGCAATATCGGCACTGCTATTAGTGACTCTATGGCCTGTGTCCAATGCGGTCGCTGATTGGTCTGGATCTATAAACCAAAAAACACTGCTTGGTCGTCCTTTCGGTCAGATCACAGCGACCAGTGAGGCCGCTGGAAAAGGCGAACTGAATGTGGTTTGTTTTGAAGAGGATAGTTTCTGGTTATATCTTGATAGTGAAATAAGCAAAAGCGCGTCACCTTCAAGTATTGTAGTGTCTGTCGATCAACTCACCCCCATTGAACTGGCTTTTAAGCGTAAGGGAGAGCGCTATACCATTACAAATCGCGAGACCGGCTTCTGGATGTTAATTGCTCAAATGTCTGCCGGGGCGGTGTTAAACGTTGATAGTGGCAATGGTAAGCGCCGCCGATATAGTCTGGTCGGGTTTACCAAAGCATATCTCGACAGCTGTGATTGGATGGATTCGGCAGACATGTACAACATCTATCTTGATCGCTATCAATAATTCTCTAAGCGCTGGGTAATAGGTTAGCCTCTGATTTCGTTTTCCCGCATACCAATCAGGTACAGAATTCCATCAAGCCCCACAGTACCAAACGCGTTACCTGCCTCATCTTGCACCTTTGGTTTGGCGTGAAAGGCAATGCCTAAACCCGCAGCTGAAAGCATGGGTATGTCATTTGCGCCGTCGCCTACCGCGATAACTTGCTGTACTTGAATGCCCTCGGTTTCCGCAATTGATCTCAGCAGTTCCGCTTTGCGCTGATCATCTACAATCTGACCACTTATTTTACCTGTCAGCTTGCCGTCAATGATGTCGAGACCATTGGCGTGGACATAGTCCATGCCCAATCTGCGGGCCAGGCGGGTAGCAAAGAATTCGAACCCACCGGATAGGATAGCGGTTTTATAACCCAGTAATCGCAGGTTGCTTATCAGCTTTTCGGCACCTTCTGTGACTTTAAGTTCTCGATCTATCTGATCGAGCTTATCGACAGGCAGACCTTCCAAGAGTGCCATGCGTTGCTTGAAACTCTGTTTAAAATCCATTTCACCATGCATGGCGCGCGAGGTGATATCACTCACCTGCTTACCTACACCGGCGGCGTCAGCCATCATATCGATAACCTCGCTTTGTATTAGTGTTGAGTCCATATCAAAACATACCAGGCGCCGGTTGCGACGCCAGATGCTGTCTTGTTGAATGGCGATGTCCATCTCACTCCGGCCAGCCAGCGCCAGGCAATCGCGACGTAGCCCGTCGATATCTCCGCTGCGGTGGTGTATACGGATTTCAACGGCGATCATTGGCATATCGTTAGAGGTATCACTGCGGTGGCGCTCAGAAATACGCTGTATGGTTGCAATGTTCCACTGATAGGCGCTAATGACTTCAGTCACTTCTGCAATTAAGGCGGCATTCATACTGCGCCCGAGTAGTGTGATGATGTAGCGATCTATCGCGCCGTCATTAAGCCATTGCTGTAACTCAGGGGTATCTACCGGCGTGAAGTTAATGGTAAGTTCCAGTTCATGGGCCTTAAAGAGCAAATCTTTGAACAATGCATCTGGCTTGCCGTTGTCGCCGCAGGCGCTGGCGTCAACCGCGACCAACATGCCCCAGGACAACTGATTATGTATAACGGATTGGTCAATATCTAATACGGTGACGGGGTAGCCAGCGAGGATGTTGACGAGGGCGGAAGTGATCCCCGGTCGGTCCATGCCGTTGACGCTGATCAATACTGTATGGCTCAAGGTGGGAAAGCCTGGTGGGTTTGGGTGGTCAGAGAGTATATCCACTGCGGTTGACGATCACTACCCCCGTGCTCAAGCAACTGTACGCTACGGCATAAATCACTTGCATTGATAAGCCTTGTGAGCTGATCATAGCGTACGTATTCACATTTAAGGGCACTGTAAAAATGCAAGTCTCTGGAAAGAAAGCATTGGTTTTTGGTGGTACTTCTGGCATCGGGCTGGCAGCAACCAGGCAACTGGCATCTCTCGGTGCACAAGTGATTGCGATCAGCCGTGATCCATCGAAAGCGGGAGAGCTGCCAGACGGTGTGACGCTTGAGGCATGTGATGTTCGTGATCGTGAGGCGATGCAGCAACTGTTTGAGAAGCACGCACCGTTTGACATACTTATTAGTGCTGCAACCGGTGGTGGGCGAGCACTAGGGCCGTTTTTAGAAATGGACATGGACGGTTTTGTCGGTTCTTTCGACAAGCTGTGGGGCTACGCCAACGTCGCGCGTTACGGAATACCGCATCTGTCAGAACACGGCAGCGCGGTGCTCGTGA
This sequence comes from uncultured Granulosicoccaceae bacterium, assembly GCA_937928685.1. Lineage (GTDB taxonomy): Bacteria > Pseudomonadota > Gammaproteobacteria > Granulosicoccales > Granulosicoccaceae. Next base: position 35,000 of record CALGJU010000193.1, on the reverse strand, counting down.
GTGGGTCTCCGGCAAGAAAGGCGAAGACCGGTCAGATCAGTTTGTCAGCGGTTGGCGGCTCGGTAGAGGCATTTGTTCGGGCGTTGGCGCCTGAGATCGCACCAAAGCGAATAAATACGGTTTCTCCCGGTACGATTGATACACCCATGTCAGCTCTGGAAGGTGATGCACGTGAAAAACATTTTGAAAACCTCACTGCCCTGCACCTGATTCCACGCGCAGGCGAGCCCGATGAAGTGGCTAAGGCGATTGTATTTATGGTTGAGAACGACTTTGTTACCGGTACCACCATTGATGTTGATGGCGGCTGGTTGTTGGGTAAGTAAGGTAGCGGGCAGAGGATTGAATTATGTATTTATGGGTTAAAGCGTTTCATATTATCGCTATGGTCGCATGGATGGCCTCGTTGCTTATCTATCCTCGCTACAAATTACACCAGGCCAAGAGCAGTTCAGGTGAACCCTTGTTTGAAACAATGAAAGCCGCCGCTGCACAGTTGCGTGGAATCATTATGATTCCGTCAATGATTGCCACCTGGTTACTGGGGATTACTTTAATAGCGCTTAATCCTTCTGTGTTTTCTCAAAAGTTCATGTGGGTGAAGCTGCTGCTTGTGATTGCTGTCACTGTGCTGCATATCTACTTTACTAAAGTAGGGCGGGCACTGGATGGAGGGGAGAGTAATGTGTCTGTGAAGAAGCTGCGAATGCTGAATGAGCTGCCATTTGTTGCGTTGATTGTTATCGTGATTTTGGTGGTTGTTAAGCCGTTTTAGGCAGCCAGCGCCTTGCGCTCCCCCGATAGCCAGCCGCTGGCGTCAGTGAGGGATCCAGTACGTAAAACTGCCTATCGGTGAGGTGTGCTGAGAGTATTAGTCGAGCCACAGGCGGGTGTGGGGTTTAGACAGACTGACGAGCTGCACATCCCTCGCTGACGCTGGCGGGTTGAGTAGCTAGATGGCGCGCTTGATAGCCAACCCGCTAGCGTTAGCGAGGGATATCCAGTACGTAAAGTTGCTCGTCGGTGAAGTTGCTTAGACTAGATAAGTCGGGCCGTAGCGGAGTGTAAGGTTTAGACAGACTGACGAGCCGCGCATTTCTCGTCACGCTGGTTAGTTGCAGTGATACTCAGTGATCATGTTTACAGCTCATCAGCACCGATATCCACTTTTCTGCCAAAAGGTCGGTTTTCACCGTCGATATCAAATTGCGCCAGTCGGTGTCTGCGTACTTTGTTTAACACCTCATTCACACCTTCCTTGAGGCGCAAATTGCCGGTTATTGGATTAACAAACCAGTCTGCCCGTGCGGTGTCCACGTTATTGGCCGAGATAAAGAACTTTTGATCACGGTGTGCAATTGGTGCATCAACGATATTGTTTGAAACTTCAATACTGTCAGACTCAAAACGCAACTCTATCGACTTTGGTAAGTTGCCACTGGTGAGCACCGTGTTGTGCAAGATCTTAGTGCCGGGGGAATCCCATGCCACAATGGTGGCGTCTGCACCTTGAGTGCGTTTGCTTGAGTAGAGCCCCGGGGTCATCACGACCATATTATTGCGGATGATTCCTCCGCGATGGTCAAAGTTCTTTTGTTTGAGACCGTAGGCGATGGCGCGGTCCACATCTATAAAAGTATTGTTTTCGGTTATTGTATCACTGGCCCCGTTCCATGCCAGTACTGCTGCGTTCCATAGGTGATCTGCATCGTCAGGGGTGTGGAAATTTCTAAAGCGATTGTTGCTGATACGCCAGCCGACGCCCGCGTGAATATCTATACCGTTGGTGTAGCCCGTGCCGATGCCGTTGTGGTCGATAAGCGATGGGCCGTTGGTGTACTCCATGATGCTGTATTCGACTACGCCATCATTAACACCGCGGCTGAAATCCCTTGGGTTCGCTTTGATAAATTGCTGTCCGGAATTGACCATCCGCACGTTGTAAATACGGGGTGACCGGGCATTGCCGTCGATCTGGATGGCGTGGAAGTACACTTCGCTAATGGTCAGGTTGGCGATGGTGGTATTTTTTGCGCTTATCCAGAACCCGTTGTCAACGTTCTTGCGTTTGGGGTTGTCCATGCCGGGACCAATCAATTCTACGGAATCGCAGTTATTCTCCAGTCCCCTGATAGTAACGTTGTCAGCGGTGATACCAAGCGTTGAAGAGGCGAGCCGGTAGCGCCCGGGCTTGAGTAATATGGTGCTGTTTTCGCGAAGCTCCAGCATGGCGGCATAGAGTTGGTCGACATTGCCGACGGTGACGGCGTTATCTTGTGGTATCGGCAGCGGCGGGGCATCAATACAAGGACTGTAAACACCAGATTGAGCGAAGCTGATGCTTGAGAAAGAGTAAGTAAAAAACGAGAGAACAACAAATAGTGTTTTTACTGGAATCACGATGGATATTGCTTACAGAGTCAGTGGAGACGGACTCTACCAGCGGCAGAAAGGGTTGTCATGTGATCAGTAGTGGTTATCACAAACTGCTACTATTGGTGCGGAAACGTTGCAATTCTGGTGCAGTTGTATCGCTCTGAGACGCCGTTTCACGGGCTATTTAGCCGCCTTCTATTCTGGGCAATAGATAAATCTCTGCATCTTTCGGGATTTTTTTTGACCAATCGTCCTGATAGATGGTGCCATTAATGGACACGGCGATTTCACTATCAATTAGTGTCTCTAGTTTCGGGTGTCGCTCGGCAAGTTTGCGCAATAGCTCACGAATAGTGAGCGCTTCAATTTCAACGAATTCAGCACCGCCAGCTGCGGGGCGTAAGCCGCCCCACAAAAACACCTTATTCATTAATCGTCAGATGCCGCTTCAGCGTGGATGGCCGCCAGAATACGCGGCGGTGACATGGGCACATGGGTCATTCGAACCTGTGTCGCGTTTGATACCGCATTACCGATAGCGGCAAGCGGCGGTACAATGGAGGTTTCTCCCACACCACGGATGCCGTAGGGGTGATTCGGATTAGGAATCTCAAGAATCTGGGTGTCAATCATGGGCAGGTCTGAACAGACAGGGATTCGATAATCCAGAAAACCTGCGTTTTGCAAGCGCCCGTCTTCACCGTAGATATATTCTTCATTGAGTGCCCAGCCGATGCCCTGTGCCGCACCACCCTGGAACTGACCTTCAACATACGTCGGGTGAACCGCTTTGCCTGCATCCTGAATGACGGTGTAGCGTACAACGCGTGTTTGCCCGGTTTCTGGGTCAACTTCAATATCGCAAATGTGCGTCGCGAAAGATACCCCGGCGCCGTCTGCGACAATCTGTGCGTGCCCGGCAATGGGTCCGCCTGTTTTGTCAGCGCTTTTCGCCAGATCAGCAATGGATAAGGGCGGATGGTTTGAATTACTGTCGTTCAAACCTGACTCCCCGGCATAGGCGTGTCCGTTCTCCCACACGACTTCATCAACATCAATTTCCCACAGCGTGGCAGCGCGTTGGCGCATGTCAGCGATTGCCATGCGGCAGGACTGAATGGCAGACATTGAACTGGCAAAGGTGCCGCGGCTGCCGTCAGTCATTTCGTTGTAGCCCAGTGCCGTGGTATCAGCGATGACTGCTTTGACCTGATCGTAGGGTATGCCGAGTTCCTCGGCGACCACGAGTGCAAGAGAGGCGCGGGCGCCACCGACGTCAATGGTGCCAACGGTGATTGTGGCTGTACCGTCCGATCCTATATTCAGATCAGTACAGGATTGACCGCCAAAGTTGAACCAGAAACCGCAGGCCATGCCGCGGCCCTGGTTGGGCCCGAGTGGCGCTGACATGTGCGGATGTTTCTTTGCAGCGTCTAGCGTCGGGCCAATGCCGATAGGGCCGTAAACCGGTCCATAAGATGACCTTGTGCCTTCTTTGGCGGCGTTCTGGATTCGCATATCGATCGCTTTCATGCCAATGCGATCGGCCAGCTCATCAATCATGCTTTCCACAGCGAAGGCTGCCATGGGGGCTGACGGTGCGCGGTAGGCAGTCGTCTTTGGTCGGTTAACTAATACTTCGAGGCCAACAGTTTTTACGTTTTTGAGGTCGTAACACGCGAAGGATGTCATCGCGCCGAGTGTTGCCCATGATCCGGCATAAGGGCCGCTCGTGTAACGCAGCTCTGCTTCAGCGGCGGTAATAACGCCGTCTTTGGTGACGCCCATTTTAATATCAATTGAAGTGGCGCTGGTGGGGCCGGAGGCGCGAAACACCTCTTCGCGGCTCATGACCAGTTTCACCGGACGATTGGCTTTGCGTGACAAGGCGAGGGCAACCGGCTCGACCCACAAGTGAGTTTTGCCACCAAATCCGCCACCGATTTCGGATGATGTCACTTTCAGTTTGGCTTCATCAAGCCCAAGAATTTTGGCGCATTGTTGTCTGAACACAAAGTGTCCCTGAGTACATACCCATAGTTCTCCGGTGCCGTCAGGACCGACACTGGCGACGCAGGCATGCGGCTCAATATAGCCTTGATGTGATTGCCCGGTTTTAAAAGTGCGCTCAATCACTACATCTGCTGCTTCAAATCCCTCTGCTACATCGCCGTGACCAAACTCTGATCTTTTGGCAATGTTTGATGCTTTGTCCGGAGTCGGATCAACACCCTTGGTGAAGCATTTGTTATTTAATAAAGGCGCTTTGGGTTGTACGGCTTCATCAACATCGGTGACGTGTTTCAGAATTTTGTATTCGACTTTGATCAGCTTTAGTGCGGCCTTTGCTGTCTTTGCATCAACTGCAGCGACCGCCGCGACGGCGTGGCCGTCATAAAAAGCCTTTTTACTGGCCATGCAGTTATCGATGATATCCAGCAAGTCCGGATCAGTAATGCCCTTGGTTTTAAAGTCCTTGGCGGTAACGATGGCTTTAACGCCCTTGAGCTTCTCTGCTTTGCTTGTATCAATACTTTTAATACTGGCGTGTGCATGCGGGCTGCGTAAGATGCTGCCATGCAATTGACCGGACATGTTGTGGTCGGCACCGTAGCGAGCGCGACCGGTTACCTTGTCTATACCGTCTGGCCGCATTGGACGCGTGCCAACAGATTTAAAGACGCGATCAGTAAGTTGAGTGTCTTTTCCCATGATGACTATGCCTTTCTCATTTGTTTTGCAGCATCTAACACCGCGCGGACTATTTTGTCGTAGCCGGTGCAACGGCACAGGTTACCCGCCAGTGCATAACGGACTTCTTCTTCGGTCGGGTCGTTGTTTTTTTCTAACAGTGATTTTGCGGCAATCAAAAAACCGGGTGTGCAGATGCCACACTGTAGTGCTGCGTGCTCAAGAAATTTTTGTTGTAGCGGATGCAGAACATTGCCGTCGCTCATGCCTTCCACTGTTTCAATACTTCGGCCTTCAGCCTCTGCACCGAGTACCAGGCACGAACACACTAGTGCACCGTCTAACGTGATGCTGCAGGCACCGCAATCACCAGTGCCACAGCCTTCCTTTACGCCTGTCATGCCGACCCGGTCGCGCAGGGCATCGAGTAGGGTTTCATCTGGTTCGCAGGCGAATTCGATGTTGTCGCCATTGATAATTGAGCTAACAAGTACTGACATTAGAGTTTGCCTCCGGCGCGGGTGTAGGCCAGTCGTGCGGCGCGTTTCGCAAGTACGCCAGCTACGTGGGTTCGGAATTGTATGGTGCCGCGTTTGTCGTCAATGGGGCGACACGCTGCGTTGCAAATTTCTGCCAGTGCTTCGAGCTTTGCATCGTCAAGCTTGCCACCTTTCAGTATTTTTGTGGCTTCTGGCACAAGCACTGCGGTGGGTGCTACCGCCCCTAGTGCGACGCGCGCATGGGTGATCACGCCTCTCGGACCCAGGGTGAGGTTCACAGCAGCACTGACCACGGCGATATCCATTTCAGTTCGTGGTGTGAATCTGAGGTAGGCGTCGGCCATTTTAGCGGCGCGCTTGGGCAGTTGAATATATTCGACGACTTCGCCTTTTTTGAGGCAGGTTTTACCGGGAGCTGTGGCAATGTCTTCTACCGCGACTCTTCGCGTGCCCTTTGGACCCTTAATTACCGCCACGGCTTTGGCGGCTATTAATGCCGGTACGCTGTCTGCCGCCGGTGAGGCATTACAGAGATTGCCTGCAATGGTGCAGCGTCCTTGAATTTGATCAGAACCAATGAGGTTGGCGGCTTCCACTACGCCCGGCCACGCTTTACGCAGCGCTTTGTGCTCTCCCATTTTTGAGCAGGATACGGCGGCACCTATTGAAAAACCGGTCGCACCTTTTTTGATTTCCTGCATCGTTTTGATGCGCTTGATGTCAATGATTACGTCAGGCTCGACATAACCGCCTTTCATTCTTACCAGCAGGTCTGAGCCGCCGGCAAGCACATGAACACTGCCTTTGGATTTAGCCAATAGCTTTACAGCATCAGCTGTTTTTTCGGGAGCCAGATATTCCAAGATAGGTCTCTCTTGTTTGTGCGGGAGCAAGCGACAAGTTTGTTTCAATCACTCATCAAGGTCAACCGTTGAGTCACTTGCAAAACGCTTCCCATTTGCCGACATGCGGTAAATGACTCATCTTATGGTTTAGTTTTTCCCGAGTACCTGATTAAACCTTGATTCGAGTTTGTCACGCAATTCTGGCGCAGCTGGTGCGGCGGTGAGCCATTTGATCTGCAGTTGCTCTGTCCGTTGCGCTTTAGATTGTGCGGCGCTGTTTGACTGTAGGCCTTGTTGTAGTTGTTCAAGCTGGTACTGCATACGAATGGCCTTGTCTTCAGATGGTGTTTCCTTGTCGCACAATATTTCAAGCTCAATGCAAAGGAGTCGCCGCGCCGTTGTGTTGGTGTCGTAGTCCGGTGTATCGCCAGCGTTTAGCAGATCAACTATTGCCTGCTTACGTGCATCCAGTGCTTTCACTGCCTGTGGGTTTTCGCCGCGGTTGGACGATTGCCATTCTGACAGTATGGTCTCCATTTGATCTTTTATTTCCTCAGCGGGTTGCCCGGCGAGACTTTCCAACTGTTGGCATAGATCGGCATTGTGTTGCAGACTTTGCAAAGCCTGCTTTCGACTGTTGTCGAGTGTCTGTTGTCGGTAGCGGTCGACTGAATCAAGCGCTTTGCGTAGATCGCGTTCGAGCCTTTTCTGATCTCTCTCTGGAAACTCCGGTAATTCTGCATATTCGGTTTGCAAATCGGTCAGTGTTTTCTCGCTAACCGGTTCTTTGGAGTCTTTTATTGTTGCCAGGGTTCTTATGATTTCTCTGGCGCGCACAACATGTTCGACGCTTGCCGCGTGTTGCTCGCGCTTTATTCCGCGAAACTTTTCAAAGACCTGATTGGTGGCGGCGCTGAATTCTTTCCACAGCGCACGATCATCTTTTTGCCGGCAGGCGCCGCTGAGCCGCCAAGCCGACTGCAGGCTCTTGACCTGATTAATGCCGTGTTGATTGATATCGCCTTCACCGAGTTTTGTCACTCTTTCGATCAGGTCTTTTTTCTCGGCGGCGTTTGCCTCGTATACCGGGTCAAGCTTCCCATCTAACAGTGTAAGAATTTTCGTGAAGCGATCGTCCAGCGCTTTGCCACGTTTTTTGTCAAATACCTGGTTGTGCTTCCACTCTTGTTTGGCGGTTCTCAGCGTTTTCTCGACCAGTTTAAAGTCGGGTTGTGTCCAGTCCGTGTTGCTTTCGTATTGCTCAAGGAGTTCGCAAATTTCTTTGCGTTTATCAAGTTTGATTTTGCGATCTTCGCGCCGTGCTGTAAAAAATTTTCCGCATGGCTCGTAGGCAATATCTGCGGCTTCTTTGAAGCGTGGCCAATGTTGCTCTTGCGCCGGGCTTGCCCCCATGGCTTTCCATTGCATTTGAAGGTCTTTAATACGATTTGCGCAATCGTTGGGCGGTAGCTTTTGCGAAGGTACCTTCTCCATTTGCTCGCACAGGGTAATTAGCTTTGGCTCCGACGCAAATTCTTTCCAGTCACCCAGCTCTTTGACTTTGGTTTCAAGGCGCGCCAGCTTTTCTGTATAGCCTGCTTTGTCTGATGCGGGCAGTCGAGCGATTTTCTTTGCCAGTCGTTCTTGAATGGACTTGGCAGGGCCCCAGCGTTTTGCGGCGACCGCGCTGTTCAGGCTTGCGAACTGCCGGTGAATCTGTTGCCGTAGTTCGGTATCGGCAGCAGTTTTTTGATCGAGCCTGGTTTTGACGGTATCGATTAATTGCGGTGCTGCTTTTTGAAACTCAGCGGTCCCTGTGTCTGCGCGCAGTGCCTCGAGCGACTTAAGTGTGCTTTGTAGCGCTTTTGGCGCCGGGCTATCGTTGCTGAGCAGCTGCTGTGCTTTGAGGACAGTGGCCGCGTTTTTAAGCTTTGAATCTATTGAGCTGCTCAGCGTATTAAATTGTTGTGTCTGACCCGCTTCGGCCTCAGCTTGAAGGTCTGCCCAGAGCTTGCGCTGGGTGGCAAGACTGCTAGTACAGGCTGGTAGTAGAGTAGAGAGCTCTTCTGCCGTGGCTTTGTCAGTGGACTCAGTGAGTTCTTTAAGTGTTGCAATTACCGACAGGCGTTGGTCTTGCAGTGACTGTTTCCCTCGCCATTCTTTGGCTTTTTCACTGGCTGACTGATGTAGCGTTACGTAACGAGCTTTCTTGTCTGACGCAGGTTCAAAATCCAGCTGATCCCATTGGGTGCTGAAAAGATCAAAGCGATTGACTGTTCCCGGTTGCCAGATTCCATTGGCTATCTTGTCCATCTCATCAAGTAATTTGTCTACCTGTGATTCCTGCGCGTCCGCCAGGCTTTGTTCTTCGCGGTGTTTATCAAGGCGTGTTTTGAGCTCTCTGGCGACCAGCTTGTCTTTTGTTTTCATGCTGCGCCAACATTTATCAACACTTGCCAGTGTGTCTAATTTGTTTGCAGCGGTGAGTCGGGTGTCATGGAATTTAGATTTATCTGCGATGATCAACCAATCTTCATCGTTGGTCGCCTTTTCCAGTCCGAGCTGACGCAATGATTCTTCAGTGCTTTGCGTTGTGATGGAGAAAAACAATGCCCGGTGGTTTGCCAGAAGATCTGCGAGCGTTTGTCGCTCCGTTTCATTGTCAGTGATAAGTTGCGAATACCGCCGTGTGCAGGTGTCACGCACCAGCTCACTATCATCTGACTTGGCCATGCTCAGCAAGGCTGCTGCATCGGTGTGATTGGTGGCGGCCTTGACACGGTTTTTCTCTAACGGATCGGTCAGAGAATATTCTGTGGCCGGCATGGCCGGTTTCTTATCTTTGCCTTTGTCACTACCCTTGTCACTACTTTTAGTGTCAGATGGCGAACGACCCAGTTGTCGAATATTTTTAAGCATGATTTACTCCGTTCACCCAATCTTTATGTTCCGGTTTCAGTCAATGTCATCGGTTATTTATAGACCGATATACGTTGTCTGTCCGGTGTCACTCTTACGTGCTTTGAGCATGTAGCTCATCTAGCGCTTCGAGTATTGCGGTTCCCATTTCAGAGGTTGAAACAGGGTTAACGCCATCTGCTGCTATGTCAGCAGTTCGAATGTTTTTAGCCAATACAAGGTCTACAGACTGCTCAAGCAGGTCTGCATCAGCTTGCAAGTCAAATGAGAACCTTAAGCACATTGCAAAAGAGAGCAGTGTTGCAAGCGGGTTGGCCAAGCCTTGTCCGGCAATGTCAGGTGCTGATCCGTGTACGGGTTCGTAAAGCGCTGCACGCTTGCCATTAATTTCTGCACCGAGTGATGCAGAAGGTAACATGCCGAGAGAGCCGGTAAGCATTGCTGCACAATCTGACAGTATGTCACCAAACAAATTGTCTGTTGCAATGACATCAAACTGTTTCGGTTGTCTGACCAGTTGCATTGCACAGTTGTCTGCATACATGTGTTCAAGGGTGATATCCGGGTAATCCTTGCCTACCCGGGTAGCGACCTGACGCCAGAATACCCCTGACTCCATCACATTGGCTTTCTCTACAGAGTGAACTTTGCCGTTGCGTTTTCTGGCCAGTTCAAAACCTACTCGCATCAGTCGTTCAATTTCTTCCTCAAAGTACACTTGTGTATCGAGAGCCCGGCGGCGGCCATCAGGCATGGTTTCAATGCCGCGCGGTTCACCGAAGTAGACGCCAGCGGTGAGTTCGCGCAGGATCATAATGTCAAGACCAGACACAAGTTCTTCGCGCAGAGAAGAGGCGCTGGCAAGTGCTGCGCGGCAAGTGGCCGGGCGCAAATTGGCGAATAGATCAAGCTCTTTTCTTAAGGTCAGTAGTCCGGCTTCAGGGCGTAAGTGACGTTCAACGTCATCCCACTTAGGACCACCTACAGAGCCCATTACGATGGCGTCTACCTGCTTTGCAGTCTCAAGCGTTGCATCTGCCAGGGGAGTGCCGTACTTGTCATAGGCGGCGCCGCCGAGTTCGTCTGTGGTGATATTGAAGTTAATATCACGATGATTACCGAACCAATCGATAATACGACTTAACTCAGCAACAGCTTCCGGGCCAATGCCGTCACCGGGCAGCAACAGAAGAGAAACGTTTTTCATTGATAGGCTCTAGTGGTTAAGAAGCAGGGGTCAGCCAGCTATGCGTATTGGATGTATCGCTTTCGAAGTTTGCGATGCTAGATTCTTTTTCAAGTGTCAATGCAATCTCATCAAGCCCGTTCAATAGACAATGCTTGCGAAATTCATCCAGCTCAAAAGTGTGTTCTGAACCGTCAGGAGCTGTGACGGTCTGTGATTCAAGGTCAACAGAGAAGACAGCGTTAGAGCCGTAGTCTGCAAGCTCAGTGAGCTTATCTATTGCCTCATGCGGCAGCTGGATAAGCAGCATGCCGTTTTTAAAGGCATTGTTATAAAAAATGTCTGAGAAGCTGGGGGCAATAACACATCTTATTCCGAAGTCTTCCAGCGCCCAGGCGGCGTGTTCACGCGACGAGCCGCAGCCAAAGTTATCCCCTGCAATTAGAAACGACGCTTTACTGTAAGCGTCTTTGTTGAGAATGAAATCCGGGTTGTCGCTGCCATCATCGTTATAGCGCATAGAGTGGAACAGGCCTTTACCCAATCCATCACGACTAATTGTTTTTAGATATTGTTTTGGAATGATCATGTCAGTATCAACGTTGATCATTGGCATCGGCGCGGCAACGCCGGTCAGTTCTTTAAGTGCTTTCATGCATCACCCGTGATGGTGCGAACATCAGTCAGTTTGCCAGTGACTGCGGCAGCGGCGGCCATTGCCGGTGACATCAAGTGAGTGCGACCGCCATGCCCTTGTCGACCTTCAAAATTTCGATTTGAAGTGGACGCGCATCGCTCTTGAGGTTTGAGTCGATCGGGGTTCATGCCAAGACACATCGAACAGCCTGGTTCGCGCCAATCGAATCCTGCAGATTTTAAGATATCGGCAATGCCTTCCTGTTCTGCCTGCTTTTTAACAAGACCCGAACCCGGTACCACCATCGCGCTAACATGATCGGCAACTTTTTTGCCTTCCACCACCTTAGCCACTGCACGCAAGTCTTCAATACGGCCGTTAGTGCATGAGCCGATAAAGACTTTATCGATTTCTATTTCATTCAGTGCCGTACCTGCGGTTAACCCCATATATTCGAGAGAGCGAGCTGCAGCCGCCTGTTTGTGCTCGTCTTTAAAAGAGGCAGGGTCTGGAACCGTCGCAGTGATAGGCAGTGCATCTTCAGGTGAAGTGCCCCAGGTCACGATCGGTGCTATTTGGCTGGCATCAAGCTCGACGGTGAGGTCAAAATGTGCACCATCGTCTGTTTTGAGTGTCTTCCAATAGGCGACAGCATCATCCCAGTCTTTGCCTTTGGGGGCTTTCGGGCGTCCTTGTAAATATTCAAATGTTTTTTCATCAGGAGCCACCAAGCCAGCTCTTGCGCCCCCTTCGATCGCCATATTGCACAGCGTCATTCGGCCTTCCATGGATAAGTCAGATATCGCCTCACCGCGATACTCTATAACGTGGCCCGTGCCACCCGCTGTGCCGGTTTTTGCAATGACTGCTAATGTAAGGTCTTTGGCCGTGACACCGTCCGGCAACTTGCCTTTCACCAGCACCTGCATATTCTTTGATTTATTCTGCAGCAGCGTTTGCGAGGCCAGTACGTGCTCAACCTCTGACGTGCCTATGCCGTGCGCAAGCGCACCGAACGCACCGTGAGTTGCGGTATGCGAATCACCACATACTACGGTGGTGCCGGGCAGAGTGAAGCCTTGCTCCGGACCGATGATGTGCACAATGCCTTGACGCTCATCCAGTTCATCGTAGTACTCCACACCAAATTCTGAGGTATTGGTACGCAAGGTGTCCATTTGCAGTTTACTTTCCGGGTCGTCAATGCCCACAGATCGATCTGTGGTGGGAATGTTGTGATCGACCACAGCGAGGGTCAGCTCTGGCCGCCGCACCAGGCGGTTGCTTTTTCGCAGGCCCGAGAATGCTTGTGCACTGGTTACTTCGTGCACCAGATGGCGATCTATGTAGATGAGACAAGTGCCGTCTGGCTCTGTGCTCACGACATGCGCGTCCCAGATTTTGTCGTACAGGGTCTTGGCTGGCAAAGGAGGCCTCTCGGAATGTTGGATTCGCTATCGAAGAGGCTAATGTTAGAGGGCTGGGACAAGCGCTGCAACGCCCGTCTTTAGACGGGCGCGCTATTACCGTTTATTAAACGGAAAATGTTGCTTCAGCTTGAGACTGAGGATGTCTGCTGATCTGAGGTTCCATTGACCAGTACCATTGCAGTAGCGGCCATGATGAGGATGGCGATAATACCGCCGGCTGCCAGCAGGTTCAGTGCCCTGGCAGATGATTTACGCTCAGTAAGCGGTGTAGAAGTTTGCATGATGGTCTCCTCCATCGTTGCGCCTGTCCGAAGGCAGAGGCTCCCGGTAGGCGATCGAGGGATGTTGATCGAGATCTGCAAATAAAACTGTGCACAATGTTACATAATATGAACACAGGCATTTGAAAGGATAGTTTCTGAGAACCAGCAAAGTTAACCGTCGGACAAGGGCGCGTCCATCACGCGCTGCAAGTGCAGATAGCCTGATTTTCAGGCTGTGGCGAACTTTGGCGTCAGGGCAAAATAAAGGGAAATAAATGCCCCGGTCAGGCTCGTCAAGAATGTGAAGCAATCAAGTGACAAACCTATGGCTATGGTTTACTCTTGTCGGGCTGGTGAGGAACCCAATACAAAAACCAGCAAAAACAGGAGTTTATTCATGTCATTACTTGTTTGCGCTGCGATCGCTTTTCTTTGCCTTACGGCAATTTCTCGCCGTAGTGACCCATAATAGATACAACTTTAGGCGAATTCGCCGAAGTATTTGCTTCCTGTAATTTTATCTCTTCCCTGATTTCCGCATTGTTTCTGATCGCGCATGGCCAGCTGAAAAATCAGCCAGACAAGCGCTAGTAATCAGGATCCTATGTGCGGTAAGTATTCTACAAAGTAGAAGCCTACCAAAAGGATTATTGCGCAAAGTAATAGTCCAGCGATGACCAGTTTATCGATTGCCATTGAGAGCTCCAGGGGTAAAACCGTGTGTGTGCGTAGGCAGTAGCAGAATCCCCGCCATTTAACGTTGATACTTCAACGAATTGTGGAACGAGTTTGGCATGTCAGACAGTCCTTTACGATTGGACGGGTCCTGTGAGGCTGATCAAACAACTAGGTGTGGTGAGCTGTTTTGTCGTGTTGACCGCGGTGGGCTATCAATTCAGGCCTGCTGTAGCGGTCGCCGGTGGAAATGCGTGTTTTCCTGTCGGCTCTCAATTTACCGGGGCGGCGACTCAGAAAGACGTTAACTCACATCAGCAAATTCGCATTGCTGCGTCCGAATTTACAATGGGCACAAATTACGGCTACCCGGAAGAATTGCCTGCACACCTGGTCGCAGTGGATGAGTTCTGGATTGATATTCATGAAGTCACGAACGAGCAATTTGCTGCTTTTGTGGAGGCCACAGGCTATATCACCACCGCCGAACGCAAACCTGATCCCGACCTGTATCCCCAGATTCCGCCCGAAGCATTGGTTGCCGGTTCGGCATCATTCGTCAAACTGGATGATCGCCCGAAAGGGCAGTGGCGTGAGTGGTGGAAATTTATCGAGGGGGCAAACTGGCGGAAACCGAGTGGACCCGGCAGTGACCTCGAAGGCAGAGGCCACTACCCGGTAATACATGTCAGCTACCAGGATGCGTTGGCTTATGCGAAGTGGGTCGGCAGGGAATTGCCGACCGAGGCGCAGTGGGAACTGGCGGCACAGGCCTCAGCTGAGCTTAAAGAGGCTAATACCTGGCAAGGTCATTTCCCATTGCAAGATAAAGCACTCGATGGTTTTGATGGTATTGCCCCCGTGGGTTGCTACAGCCCGGACAGCAATGGTCTTTTCGATATGAAGGGTAACGTGTGGGAGCTGGTGCAAGATGTATTTGATTCAGCGCAACATGATCCCGACTTAGCGCCGATGCGAGTGATCAAGGGCGGGTCATACTTGTGTTCAGATAACTTCTGCCAACGCGACCGGCCACAGGCACGGCAGGGCCAGGAAGAGGATTTCAGCACAGACCATGTGGGCTTTAGAACGGTCTCAACGCATTTGTCTTCGGCTGCCAATAATCAATAGTCTGGTGGCGCAATAACTGCACAACCTCACATTTTCCAATGCCCTTTTCCCAATGCCCTTTGTGCTGTAGGCAGTTTGTATGAATGTTCATTTAGCCAATAAACAGATTGTTGCGAAGCTACTTGTCGCACTATCGGTGTTGTTTGTGATGTCTTGCGGGGGTTCTGGCACCGTCACAGATACCGCACCCGGCGCTGGGTATGAAATTGGTGCGGCGCAGGGTGAAAGCGTTGATCGCTACAGCGTGCGCTTGAGTGGCGCTCAAGTATTGCCAGTGGTAGATACCCGACATACCGGGCAGGCAGAATTTACCATCCATGAGCAAACCGGCCAATTGTTTGGAACGGTGGTCACCTCGCTGGAAAATGTTAGTGCTGTGCACCTGCATGAAGGCGGGGCTGGGGAAGCGGGTAGCGTTGTGGTGAGTCTCATCGCAAGTGTAACTGGCGCGGGCAATACGATATTTAATGTCCCTGCAGACTTCGTTCTCACAGACCAGCAAATGCAGTTGTACACCTCTGGAAATCTTTATGTCGATATTCACGCCGGTGATATAGCGCTGCGCGGTCAGCTCAGTGCAGAGCTTCCGGCATTGGCGATTGGCGCTGAGCTTGACGACTTGCAAGCCAAGCTATTTACCCCAGTGTGTTCCGGCTGCCATACCGGCTCAGGGGGTAGCTTGCCCGCCATTATGGATCTTAGCAGTGCAGATGCCAGCTATAACACGCTGGTAGGCGTCTTTAGTATTGGAGAGCCTGATCTGTTGAGGGTGAGTGCCGGTGACGCTGAAGAGAGTCTACTGATAAGGAAGTTTGAAGGCACGCAAACCATCGGTGCAAGAATGCCGTTCAGGGGGGCGAAGCTGGATGCAGACACAATTACCGCTGTAAGACAGTGGATTAATTCCGGCGCCAGGCGCTAAGTGGTGATTCGTATATGTCCCACGCGGTTATGTGTCAGTCTGCAAGTACTGATTTTTTCCTGTGGTGCAGCAGTTGCGCAGGAGCTTCCGCAGCTAACTGATCGCACAGCGCAATCCTTACGTGGTTTAAGCAATGACGTTAACGTAAAAACACTTGAGTCGGCGGACCTTAATGCAGATGGTCTGGAAGATGTTGTTATAGCCCGTTGGAACGCCGTCCCGGTGTTGCTTATAAATGAAGAGGGCATCTTAAGCAACAAAACCACAGAATATATTGTCGCGCCCGAGAGCGCTTCCCACAGTAACTACGTAGAAGCTTTTGATGCAAACGGTGATGGCTGGACTGACCTTGTCTTTGCAAGGTTGGACAGAACGCCGTGGTTGCTGTTAAACCGTGGCAATGATGACTCGGGTGTGTGGCAGGGTTTTGCTGCGGGCCAGAGTATTGAGGCGGCAAGTAATGGCCTGGTGATTGAATCGGGTGATCTCACCGGTGATGGCACGCCGGACCTTCTTGTTATTGAAGTTGAGCTAAGCACCAACAAACTACTGGTCAACGATGGCAATGGAAATTTCAGCGATCAATCAGAAAAGCTAGGCGGTCTGGGTGATCTGCAAAGAGGTCATTCAGCATTGCTTGATGACACTGATGCCGATGGTGACATTGATATTGTCTATATAGAATCGGATCTGTTTTTGTATGTCTACTACAACGATGGTGAGGGCAATTTTAGTAATCAGCAGCGTCATACCTTTCAGAACTCAGATAGCTTTGCCTACATTTTTGGTGCAGCCGACTTCAATGGTGACGGTCGTTTTGACTTTCGCCAATACTCCAACACGGCACCAATGGCAGCCATGTCAACGACGATCAATGACAGCGCCGGGTTGCCGGTCTACCTGTTAAGACAAGATGCGCCGATGACGCGCGGTAATCGCAAACATGGCACGACACACATGCGTGATATTGATGGTGACGGAGATATTGACTACGTGCTGTCGAGCATGATGCGAAATTTCGGTGGACTGGATAATACCTTCGAAGGTATGCGCACAGAGCTGGTGATCAATGCAGGTGTTAATTCAGGGGCCTTTATACCTTTCACAGGAGAAGATTGGGGGCGTGATGAGTCAATGGACGCCAGAATTCTCGATGTTAATGGTGACGGTAATATGGATCTGTTTGTCGCGCATCAACGTCGTTATGGCGTATACCTTAATGACGCGCCCACAAAAGTGATTGAGCTTGAAGCCATACAGACAACACCTTCTGAGGCAGGTGCTGCAGTGAACATTACTGCACAGTTGTTAACCGGGGTTGATGTCGCTTATGAGTGGGACTTTGGAGATGGCGTGGTGGCCAATACCACCGAGCCGATGGCGACTCACGTGTATCAAAACCCGGGCCGCTATCTCATCAGTGTGAGCGCGCGCAATGATTCTGGCAGTGATCAGGTAACGTTGAATCATCGAGTGCATGAATCTTTGGTGGCAGGCCGATCGCAATCATCTTCATCGTTGATTAGCCATAGCGGGAATATCTGGGTGGTTAACGCGGACCATAATAGTGTCTCTGTGCTGGACTCAGCAACGGGTCAGAGACTGGCGGAAATAGCAGTGGGTGCTACGCCGAAGAATCTGATTGTTGCGGGTGACACTGTCTGGGTGACTAACAAAGCGTCTTCCAGTGTCTCGTTGTTATCCACTGATTCTTTATCGATGGTGGATCAGATCGAGTTCAAGCCTGGTGCGAAACCGCATGGAATAGTGGCAGACACTAGTGGCGGGTTTGTCTATCTGGTACTTGAAGGTACGGGGGAGCTGGTCAAGCTCAGTATCGCTACGCAAGCCGAAGTAGCGCGCGTTAAAATTGTTGACCACCCGCGGCATGTTGCGCTAAGCGCTGACGGCAGTCGCCTGTATGTGGCGCGCTTTATTACGGCGCCGATGGCCGGGGAAAGTAGCCGGCAAGTTAGCACTGATGGCGGTGGTGAGGTAATTAGTGTTAGAGCGGATACACTATCTGTGGAAGCTCGCATACGACTGCCGTACAACAACGTAGAAGATACTGATCGCAGTGCCAGAGGGGTTCCGAACTACTTAATGGCGCCTGCGCTATCACCCAATGGTCGCGATGCTTTTGTCGCGGCCAAGCTCGATAATATTTATCGTGGTTCTATGCGTGATGGTAACTCACGTGAGCACAATATGCTTGTGCGCAGTATGATGGCAACACTTAACGTCACAACAGGCGAAGAGCTGCTCGATAAACGCATTGATTTCGACAACAACAGCCCGCCTACAGCAATCGTTGTCGGACCCACCGGTAATTATCTTTTTATTGTGCATGAAGCGAGCAGGTTGCTGGAAATATTTGATGTTTATAGTGGCGAGATTATTTTTTCAACCGATGTCGGCTTTGCGCCTCAGGGCCTCGCGCTGTCGGAAGACGGCACGCAGCTGTATGTAGACAATACCTTGTCACGAACAGTGTCAGTGTTTGACCTTACCGAACTTTTGAACGGTGCGTCTGACAACGCGATTTTACTGCGCACAATAGATACGGTTGGCAGTGAAATTCTTGATGCCCGAATACTGCTCGGCAAGCGGCTATTTCATGATGCCGCAGATGCAGCACTTACCGGTCAAAAGTATATAAGCTGTGCAGTCTGTCATTCAGAGGGCGGTCATGATGGCCGCACCTGGGACTTCTCAGATGCAGGTGAAGGCTTGCGTAATACCATTGATCTTCGCGGTCGTGGAGGACTGTTGCACGGCAACATACATTGGACCGCCAACTTTGATGAGATACACGATTTCGAAAGCGATATAAGAGAGATCTTTGATGGCACCGGGTTGCTGACGGATGATCAGTACAATCTCACCTCCGGCATATTGGATGCAGACAATCCGAAAGCAGGCTTAAGTGAACGGCTGGATGCACTGGCAAGCTTTGTATCCTCACTTGATTCGTTTTCAGACAGCCCGTATCGGGTATCTGCATCGCAAAGAGGTGCGGCAGCCGATCGCGGCCATAAAGTGTTTAGAGAGGCGAATTGTGCCAAATGCCATAGCGGCGATGAATTTACTGACAGCCCGCAGCAACAGTTTCACAACATAGGCACAGTCGACGCTGATACAGGCAGCAGGCTGGGGCAGGCGCTGGTGGCCAATGGGCTGGATACACCGACATTACGCGGCCTTTGGGATGGTGCGCCGTACCTGCATGATGGTTCTGCTCCGGACCTGGCGGCTGCCGTGCGAGCACATCGGTCTTTGCAGGTGGGCTTTAATGTAGCCAGCTTGAGCACTGCGGACATGAATGATCTTGTTGCCTACCTGTTGCAAATTGATCAATCAGAACCGCGTGCAACATCCACCATCGACAACGATGGTGACGGGCTGCCGAATACGCTGGATGAGGATGATGATAACGACTCGGTTCCGGACACCCTGGATGCCTTTCCGTTTGATAGCAATGAAGTCAGTGATAACGATGCTGATGGCATGGGTGATAACGCAGACATCGATGATGACAACGACGGCGTACCGGATTCAATAGAAGACGCGGCCAGTCCGGATATTGATGCCGATGGTATCCCCAATCGCTTTGATCTGGATAGTGACGGTGACACATTGGCTGACGTACAGGAGGCGGGTGGCACCGACAAGGGATTGGATGGTTTGATTGACAACGTACAGCGGCGTGGCGCGTTGATCGCACCGCCTGATACAGACGGTGACTCACTCAGTGATCTGTATGATCTTGAAAGTACTAATGCTTTAAATGATGGCGCGGGTCCGTTTGATATCACCAGTAGCAGATGGCAATACCTGGACAGTGACGGCAATGGTCAGCTTGACTCACAGGATAGTGGATTTGTCGACAGCAATAACGATGGTGCAGATGACAGGACGCTCTTTTCGGGCGCTTTTAAAGTGGGTGGATCGGGTGGTTGTGTATTGAACTCTGCGGCCGCGTTTGATCCGTTGTTTTCGGTGGTCTTAAGCATGGCTGGCTTTTGCCTGTATCGTCGTCGTACACGAGTGACAGCATTACAATAATGTTGAACTGCGTGGTAACGGGAACAGGGCGGTTACACTCAGGTTTTCACAGCTTGTCACTCTATTGAAAACCCTGCGCCTGCTTGTATTTTTTATCCTGACTGCATCACTGCTGAGTGCCTGTAATTATCTGACGAAGCGCGAGCCGGGCATTGGCAAGGAGGTCGATTGGTCGGATCTTCCCAGTTGGAAGTCTGATAACGTCAAGCAGGCTTATCTGGGTATACAAGCGCAGTGCCCACGGATGACAAAAAAAGCCGACGTCTGGAAGCCGATATGCAATGCCGTTGCCGCACTTGAGGCACCCACAGAGGGGCAGGTACGCGAGTTTCTTCAGCGGTATTTCACACCGCACAGAATTTACGGTCAGTACGGAAAACTCGAAGGGCTTATCACCGGCTACTATGAACCCATTCTCAACGGCAGTCTGACTAAGACAGAAAAATATGCCTACCCGATCTACGCCCCGCCGGAAGACATGCTCACCATAGAACTGGCAGATCTATACCCGGATCTAAAAGGCATGAGACTCAGGGGTCGCCTGGAGGGCAACAAAATTGTCCCGTTTCACTCGCGTGAAATAATAGATGGTAAAGCGCAGCCCTTGGCGGGAAAAGAAATAGTCTGGGTGGATGACCCTTACGGATCGTTCTTCCTGCAAATTCAGGGCTCAGGTCGGGTGCGGCTTGATGACAACACGATGATGGGCGTTAACTACGCTGATCAAAACGGTCATCCTTACTTTGCGATTGGAAAGAAGCTTGTAGAGATGCAGGAGGTGGCGCTGGAAGATATCAGTTTGTTCACCATTCGCAAGTGGCTTGAAGACAATCCTGCCCGCGCTGATGAAGTGTTAAACAGTAATCCCAGTTACGTTTTTTTCCACTTGCGTGAAGATATCAACGAAGGCCCGCGCGGTTCGCTTAATGTGCCGTTGACTGCAGAGCGAAGCCTTGCAGTAGATAAACGTGTGATTCCGCTGGGCACACCGGTGTGGCTGGATACAACCCTGCCTGATGGATCTGCGTATCAACGCTTGATGGTGGCGCAAGACACAGGCGGGGCCATCAGTGGCCCTGTGCGTGCTGATGTATTTTTCGGTACCGGAAAACGCGCGGAGTTATTGGCGGGTGAAATGAAGCAGAAGGGTCGAATGTATGCTCTGCTGCCAATTGAAAAATAGGAAATAAACCATTGAAAAGTGGTGATATGTCGCTACATTAACAAGTTAATGAAACCACTGTGCTTGTTCAGCGGTGATTTTAATCTGCAGGTAATAACGGAGGAGAAGTGAGTATGTTTGAGTCGATGAGTCTGGCGTTACTGGCAGGTGCCGTGGTGTTATTGCTGCTGTTCGCGAAATCGTTTTTTCGCGTGGTGCCGCAAAACGAAGCCTATATTGTAGAGCGTCTTGGTAAGTACAATCGCACCTTGCTTGCGGGCTTTCATATCACCATTCCGATCGTCGAGCGTGTGGCTTATAAGCACTCGCTTAAAGAGTTCGCGGTGGATGTCGCATCACAGCAGGCGATATCCCGCGATAACGTGCCACTTAGTATTGATGGTGTGTTGTATCTAAAAATAATGGATCCCAAAGCCGCCTCATACGGTGTTGATAATCTGCGGTTTGCCATCACACAGTTGGCACAAACCAGTATGCGTGCAGAGATTGGCAAGTTATCCCTTGATGATACTTTTGAGTCACGGGAAAACATTAATGCTCGAGTGACCCATGCTATTGATGAAGCCTCTGGCGTCTGGGGCACCAAGGTATTACGTTATGAAGTGAAAGACATTCAGCCGCCTGCCACCATTCTTGAAGAGATGGAAAAGCAGATGGGTGCTGAACGCGAGCGACGTGTCGCGGTCACCACTTCAGAAGGTTACCGCCAGTCACAGATTAATCAGGCTGAGGGTGATCGGGAGGCGCAGATTCTCCGCGCGCAAGGCAGTGCTGAATCAATGACTATTGAAGCTACCGCCAGAGCCGAGGCCATTCGGACTATCTCATCTGCGATCAATTCAGAGGGTGGGTCAGCTGCCGTAGCACAGCAATTGGCTGAACAGTACGTGAGTGCGTTTGACAAATTGGCGCGTGAAGGAACCATTGCGTTGTTGCCTGGTGATGGTGGTGACGTGGCGAGCATGGTGGCTAAAGCATATACCGCCTTTGATTCACTCAGAGACAAAGTCGACACCAGCAACGCAGCATCGGGTGTGGTGAAATGAACCCGTTCTGGTTGTACTTGACGCTGGGCGTTGGCTTGCTTGCGATCGAGTTGCTGGTTTTTCAGTTCACCACCTTTTGGTTGTTTTTTATAGGTGTTGGTGCATTGGTCGCGGCGGCCTTTGCCTGGCTGGTGACTGATGCCAGCTATATTGCAACTACCGGCGTTTTTTTAATCGCCTCTATCGCGGTAATAGCTTTGCTGTATAAACCACTCAGACACTGGCAGCAGAAACCTTCCGGCATTGCTGACAACAATGCGGTGGGTCAGAAAGTAAAAGTGAAGCAAGACATTAGTGCTGAAGAAGGTGGTGTTGTGTCGTGGTCCGGGAGTAGCTGGCAGGCAGAGCTTGCGGAAGGTCAGTACGAAATTATCCAAACGGGCGACACAGCTCGTGTGGTATCTGTTGAAGGAATCAAGCTTTACGTGGCAAAAGATTAACAGGCAAACTACTTGCAATATACGTGAACACTCACGTATATTGCAGCTATGAAAACGAAAAAAAGTGAACTTGTATTTTCATTGCTGGCAGCCTCCAGCAAAATAGAGCGCCGGTTTGATCGAATTTTATCGAATGTTCGGGGTATCAGTTTTACCGAGTACTTCTTGTTGAAGCGATTAGGTGAGCTGCCCAACCACGCCGCGACGCGCGTTGATCTTGCGGCATTGGTGCACTTAACACCGTCCGCCGTCACTCGCGCGCTTAAGCCGCTTGAGAAAATAGGCTACATACAGTCAAAGAAGAATGAGCGCGATGCACGCCAGAGTGTTGCCACGTTAACAAAAGCGGGTGAAGAACTATTGCGTGATGCAGACAGTTTGCTGTCTGATGAAATCTCTGCTTTATCTATATCTGCCAGTGATACAAAAGAGTTAAAAGCACTTCTCGATAGTTTACTTAGCCGCTGATGGCCGGTTGCAGGCTGTATAGCGACGGGCCAAATTAAGTGAGCGCTCCACACATTGATCCAGCGTTGCCTATCGCTGCCGTGGCCGATGAAGTGTGCAACACACTTCGCCGCGGCAATGTGGTGTTACAGGCAGAGCCCGGTGCGGGCAAGAGTACCGGTTTGCCACTCGCGCTGCTGAGTGCCGGGTTTAGCGGAAAAATCCTGATGCTAGAGCCGCGACGTCTTGCCGCACAAAACGTTGCATCGCGTCTGGCATCCCAGCTTAACGAACCACTCGGCCAGCGTATTGGTTTGCGAATGCGTGGCCGTACTGAAGTATCGAAAAATACACAGATTGAGGTGGTTACCGAAGGCGTACTGACTCGAATTCTGCAAAGCGACCCGCTGCTTGAAGGGGTTGAAGTGGTTATATTTGATGAGTTTCATGAGCGCAGCTTGCATGCTGATTTAGGCCTGGCGCTTTGCCTTGATGTACAGCGCGGTGTTCGCGAAGACCTGCGTTTGTTGTTTATGTCCGCAACACTTGAGACTGAAAGTCTGTGTGCTCACATCGATGTGCAGAACCCTATCGTATGTAAAGTACGCCAACACCCGGTAGATATTTTCTGGCAGGCGGAAAGCCGTGTGCCACTACCGCAAGCGGTTGCTCATACTGTGGTGAAAGCGTTGACTGCACACGAAGGTGATGTGCTGGCTTTTCTACCGGGGGTGGCAGAAATTGAAAGGGCCGCCCGGGCGCTTGATGGGCAGTTGTCATCTCAGATTGAGCTCCATCGATTGCACAGTGGTGTTAATGCAGACGCACAGCGACGGGCGACAGGCACTCCGCTCGGCGCGTCATCCTTGCCACCAGCATCGCAGAAACATCTTTGACAATTGACGGAGTAAGAATTGTTGTTGATGCAGGTGTTGAGCGCAGGTCACGTATTGACTCATCGTCCGGTATTGAGCGGCTTGAGACCGTGATGGCAAGTCAGGCCAGTGCCACACAACGTGCGGGTCGTGCTGGTCGAACGGAGGCGGGCTATTGTTACAGACTCTGGTCCGAAAGCAGCCATCACACACGCGCAGTCAGCTGGCAGCCGGAAGTATTCAGGGCAGATCTGTCATCACTGGTGCTTGAGGTAGGGCAGTGGGGTGTCACTGATATCGCGTCATTGCCATGGATCGATCCACCACCGCCATCATCTGTGAACAACGCTAAGGTGCTTTTACAGCAGCTCGGGGTCTGGGGTGATGAGGGCTTGACTGCGCATGGTCGTGCGGTAGCTAAATTACCTTTATCTCCCAGGCTTGGGCATATGCTCTTGTGGGGGGCTGAACACGGCGCTTTGCGAGAGGCATCGGCGCTGGCAGCACTCATAGAGGAAATACCACGTAGCAGCGGTGCAGATCTTTCATCTAGTTTGAGTCGCTTGTCCAGTTGGCAGAGTCGCCGTGCGAAGCAATTTCATGGCAGTGTTAAGTCTAGCGCTTCGAATCTGCACTCTGCAAAACCGTCAGCCGCAATTCTGTTGGCGCGAGCTTTTCCTGATCGCATAGCTAAAAGAAGAGCCGGAATTGATGGCAGGTATTTATTAAGCGGTGGTTCCGGTGCGCTGCTTGCCAATGACGATTCTCTCGCACACAACCAGTACCTTGTGGTGGCTGCAATAGGAGGCAGCGCTAAAGAGGGGCGTATCTACTCTGCACTGGCGGTGGAAGAGCAGGAGTTAACCCAGTGGTGTGATGATCTAATCGTCAGTCATGATGCGGTTGAATGGGACGACAACAATGAACGGGTGGTAGCTGAAAGACAATTGCGCCTTGGCTCAATGGTATTGAGTCGTAAGCCATTAACAAAGATTGATGCTGACGTACGCAGTGCAGCATTGATTTCAGGGATTCGTAAAAAGGGACTGCAGTGTCTTAATTGGAATGATGAAGTGCAGGAGTGGCAAGCCAGAGCACGAAGAATGCGTGAACTGACCGGGAAAGACTCGGCATTCCCTGATGTTGAAGACGATGTGCTACTGGGTAGTCTCGAAGACTGGCTACTGCCATATTTGTCTAATGTGACCAGTCTTAAGGCGGTAAAACAGATTGATCTGCTTGCAATCCTGAAGGCACTGCTCACTTACCCACAACAAAAACAACTCGATGAATGGTTGCCACGAAGTTACACCGTACCGAGTGGTTCGCAGCATAAGCTACGTTATGTGTGCGAGGGTAATCCTGTGCTGTCAGTGAAATTGCAGGAGATGTTTGGCTGTCGAGAAAACCCATCTGTTGCCAATGGCCAGATAACGTTAAAAGTAGAGCTCCTTTCCCCGGCACGCCGCCCTGTGCAGATCACAGAAGATCTTGGTAACTTCTGGCATACCAGCTATAGCGATGTGAAGAAAGACCTTGCTGGTCGCTATCCTAAGCATCCCTGGCCAGATGACCCTCTAAACGCACAGGCGACAGCCTATGCAAAACCACGTAAGCGCTAGGATAATATTGCATGGAACTTAATAACAAGACAGTCGTGATCACCGGTGCAGGCCAGGGAATTGGTGCAGCAATGGCAGTGCGTTTTGCAAAAGAGGGTGCGAAAGTGGTTGTGGCTGATTACAACGCAGACGCAGCTCAGACAATAGCTGAATCAATATCGGGCCTTGCAGTTGCCTGTGATGTCACCTCTGAAGAAGACATAAAGGCGACAGTGGTAGCTGCTGAAAAAAAATTTGGACCGATTGATCTTTTTTGCTCTAACGCAGGTATGTTTGTAGACGAACCCACACATGTAGCCTCAGCCAGTAATGAAGTGTGGCAGAAAAGTTGGGATATCCATGTAATGTCACATGTGTATGCTGCAAGGGCAGTACTTCCAGACATGATCAGCCGCGGCAGTGGCTACCTGTTGCAAATGAGTTCGGCAGCCGGGTTGTTGAGCCAGATTGGCAATGCGGCTTATTCAACAACCAAGCACGCAGCGGTGGGTTTTGCAGAAACCATTGCCATAACCCACGCAGATGAAGGCATAAAAGTATCCGTCATATGCCCACAGTATGTGGCCACGCCACTGCTGGGTTATACAGCGGTTGATGCAGACAGCTTGCCTGAAGGCACTATAACCGCAGAAACTGTAGCAGAAGTGGTGCTAGAGGGCGTACGACAAGAATCTTTTCTTATTCTGCCGCATCCGGAAGTGGCAAAATACATTCAGTTTAAATCAGCTGACTACGACAAGTGGCTGGGCAGTATGCGCAAGCTGCGATACAAGATTGTAGAGCAGTTAGGCACTACTGATGTAAAAGGTATTCACAAGCTGGTGTGAAGCGGGTATTGAATTCTGATACTTGAGTGGTCGAAAGCACCACACAAGTATCAGTACGTCTAAAGCGGAGTTCACGTTGGACTAAAATTGTACTGCTACTGCAATTTACCAGAAAATTATCTGGCGATTACCGTTAGTGAACGGCGCCAGCTATTCCTGTTGTCGGGGGTACCGCTGCGTGCACCAATCTGCTCACTTGAACATGTCCATCCTCGATGAACCGGGTCACAATCTACTCTGGGTACGTGGCACTGGTGGGAATAGGCAGCTCTCGCGTCCCACAGTGAGCCGTGTACCGTTACTGAGCAGTGTGCGGGCTGATAATAAGTAGGCCTGATAACCGGGGGATGCACCGGAATCAACTTATTGATTACCGCGCATTCAACCACCGCACCGGGATGAACGCCTACGGTAATGCTGCCAGTATGCGATCTGCCAGCGTGGCCACAGTCAATCGATTCATTGTAACCAGCGGCTGTTTCATGAATCGAATAATGGCCGGAACTAACAATAAGTGAACGCCGTTGTTTCGATTTTAAAGACAGGTTTTTATGGTAACTGCCGTTGTCAGAAACATTGATATGAAAATCATCTGACGCATGAGTGGTTATTAAGTGGTCTTGCCTGTATGCAAGTTTCTTGATTTTAAGCACCGGTAGTTGAATGTGTACGCGGTACGAATAGCAGTGGCTGTACCCGTAGCCAAAGCAAAGCTTGTTGTCGAAGTAGGCGGCGCCAGTGTGGGTGTCTACATTGTCGCACGGCACATGGTAATGATGGCCGTCGACAGAAACAGTCAGCGTTTCTGATCCACAGTAGCCGCTTACCAGATCGGCCGGATAAACCAACTTATCTGTAGCTGATGCGTTATTTCCGATGGCGATTGTTGCAGCGGTTGCTCCCACTACCCCCCATGCGATTAACGTCCTTTTTAAAAAGGACTTATAAGTTTTCATCACTAATCTCCCTATCCTTGTTAGAAACCAATAAAAGTTACACAATTGAACTGTGCAATATAAAGGTTACTTAATGTTCATTAAAAATAACATTACGGATAAACGTTATCCGCAAGGCAGATAACGGAGGAGTAGGTGATGTTTATAAATAAGTGTCTACAAAGGATTAACACTTAAGTTTCATTGTTAGTAACTTGCACCTATAAAAAAATTATTTCTATAAGCGCTTTGTTATAGGGTTGTTGCTAACTATAGCTCGTAAGTTCTACATAGAAAAAAAATTCAGTTCAGATCTGCAGCGTGCTTACGCAGCACCAAAATTGGAATAACTTCCAATGCGCGCTTGTGAGTTGACCTGACATAGACACTTGGAGCACAGTCTGCCTCGTATGCTTCAAGCCATCGCGTAGCACACAAGCACCATTTGTCGCCCTCTTTGAGCCCCGGGAATCCGTAGGCAGGCATGGGTGTTGTTAAGTCATTGCCTTGTGATCGCGAGTAATCCAAAAACGTCTGACTGACCTTTACACACACCGTGTGTGATCCGTGATCACCCTTGCCGGTATTGCAACACCCATCGCGATAGAAGCCAGTAACTGGATCGTCACAGCAGGACTCCAGTGGTTCATCATATATATTGATTGCGGGGTGTTGGCCGGGAATTGATTGCTGCTGCATAGGGTTCAAGTTGTGGTTTAAACTATGCCAAAGTATACAAACTAATGGTGGACGGCGTTACATATTATATTGAATTGCCTCTGCGGCATGCAGTGGCTGTTGAGCTGCGAAAGGGTGAGTGCGAGTGTCAGTACCAGGTGCTTATTATTGTAGCCTCTGGCGCTGGATTTTAAGCGCTCTCTATTTACTGATTAACGGGGATTGACTTAATAAGTTTTTAGTAGAATGTGATTCTACGAATTGCAGAATTAACTCGGTGAGTTTTTCGGGTTTGCGGATAGGGCCATCATGGTTCACTCCGTCGATAATTGCCAATTGTGAACCGGGTGTGCACTCATGGTAGCGTTCAACTACATGTTTCCACCAATCATTGGTTTTCTCGCCAAGGACCACCAGTGTGGGGATCTGCGTATTGTTCAGCTTGTCACAGTTGAGTTCCTTGTGGTCTTCAGAAGACAGTTGCAGTGCCATGTTTTTTGCGGCATCTCTGTTCATGGCTCTTAGTGGCATAATTTCCGTATCAAAGCGGCCACGCTCTAATTCGAACACATTTTCGAGAATAATCGCCGACCCTTTTTCGATTTTACCGGAAGAGAATTCAATATCAGAATCATCGAATCTACTGAAAAATTGTTCTTTTGCTTTGAGGATTGTTACATCAGTAGTATTGCCAAGTACATTCACAATCGGTTCAAAATGAACATTGCCCAGAAACAGGTCGGGTCTGTGTAGGGCAGCGAGCCCGGAAACCCTTCCACCTCGTGACCAGCTGACGGTAAATACCGGACCGATGTTTTTAGCTTCAATAAAGGCGATAAGATCTTCTGCGTCCGTGGCAATACCGTACTGTTCTCCTTGGTCCGGCCAGTCCTGGCTGCCAGCGTATCGAAGTGAGTAAGAGATATATCGGTGATTTTCCGAAACGGGGTTCTGGTAGTGGCTCCATGCACGGTAATCAGAGATTGAGCCGTGAACAAATACGATTGGCGTACCTGTTCCAACGTCTTTGTATTCGGTGGTAAAACCATTAACCTTCATTATCTCGGCTGCAGTAGGGCGAATGTCGTTGAGGTCATCGCTGCTGCCACGAGAAGGCAATCCGGCTTTTGTAAGTGCCCATTTCATCTTTTCAAGAAATGAATTTTCGAAGCAATAGGTTTTATAGAATTGCAATACGTTCTCTATTGTTGCACCGGGATACAGGCGCTCAAAAGCCTTTCTTTCTACAATGGCTTCTTCAATGCGATTCAAATGTGGCAGGGTGTAGGCCAGTTGCAAATGACTTAACCAGTTTCTTTCGTTATAGGCTTTTTGAAATACCTCAAGGGCTTGCTCGTACTCGCCACGCGCGTAGTGTTGCTTGGCAATTGGAAATAACCACCAGCGTTTGTAGTATTTTGGTTCGATTTCAAGCGCCTTATTAATCATAGTAACGCCTTTGTCCCAATCGCCCCCGTAGGCAACCCAACTGCCGAACCCGCCGAGTAGTGATGGGTCATCGGGGTTAATCTGTAGCCCTCTGTCTACGGCTGTCTGCAGTTTATCGAGTTGGCATGAAGCGGCATAGGCTTGTGCCATGCCCCAGTACACGGCGGTGTCGGTGCCGTCTGAATAGAATTCCGCTTTGTTCGCAGCCTCGATTGCCAGGCCGGTAAGGTGAGATCGGTGCTCCAGGCTGGTTCTCGCAGGCTCAGACAGCGCGCTGGACCACAAGTACTGATGCGCATACAAGGTGCTTTGCAAGCCCCATGCGCGGGCGTCAGCCGGATCTTCTTCTAATAGATTTGCAAGGCACTCAGTGGCAACTTCGGTAATTGGGTCGAGCTCACCGGAGCAATTGGTGCAACCATAACTGTAGGCATAACATTGAGAGCGTGTTATTTCATTGGCCGTTTTCCCTTGTGCAGTTTTGAGTAAATGTCTTGATACTGCTCCTCCGCCGGGGGACGCGATCATTCCCGCTATTCTCGATCCCAGTGTGATCGTGTCGCGAGCTTTTGATTCAGTCGTGTCAGTTACAGGCCCAATTGTCGGATGGAGTATTTCTGCAAACACCAGTTCATTATTGTTGCTGCTGATGAGTTCGAGTGACAACCCTTTCTCTTCAATGGAGCCGCTTGCGGACAGTTGAATGGTGAAGTCGGCAGTGGCTTCTGTTACGACTGCTACCGATTTATATTTGCTTAGTGCTACACGCGCCTGAGTTGCAACCGTAGAGATATAGTTTTCGCCTTGGCCTTTTATCTGAACGGAAACAGTTGGCGTTCCTTGTATAGCAGCATTTACGGTGGTGTTGTTTTCAGCGGTGTGAGTTGCTGATGTAGAAGAGGTTGTGTTGATTGAAAAAAGTGTTATCAGACCCAATGCCGCTGCTAAAAGCGAAGCAGATAACCAGTATTTCCGTAGGGTGGGAGGTGTTTGCGGGTGGGGTTTTTCTGATTGGTTCGCGGTAGTCAGTGCGTCAGGTTTATCTGCCACCAACATGTAGCCACGCCTTGGGACCGTTTTTAATATACGCCGATCATGATCATCAATGGCTTTACGAATTTCAGAAACACATTGGCTGAGTGAGTCATCTGTGACAGATTGGTGTTTCCATATTTTAGATTGAATGTCTTCTCGTGAGAGCACCTGATCCGGGTGCTGAGCAAGATACTTGAATACCTCTGCACTTTGGCGCCTAAGGCCTACGGCAGATCCGTTCGCCCGGATGACATCTTTTTTTGTTTCTGAATAATAGTGATCAGCATATGTCGCGTGTTGCATGTTCCCCTCCAAACCACCGCGACAATCCAGATTCGTCGCACCGGATCAACGTATCAAATAAACGTAGATTTGGTCAATGAATATACCGCACCACCGCGGAGGACGGCGATGCGGTATAAGGCGAATCCATTCCCTGGTTGTACGTCCTTGTTTGCTATCGATGGCGATAACTTAATCGCCTGATTTATGGGGTTGTAACGTTTAATACGACATCAAATAAATTTGACGTCGGCCATGGTGATTCAGCGCCGGTGAATGAACCATCACCTTTTGCGTTATTAAATTCGCCAGTGCCGTCGATAATTTTGTATGCTCCAACAAAACCTGTATTGCCCCAGTCACCTGTGAATGTAGCGGTGATGGAATCGCCGTTGGGCATGGTATAAACAGAAATTCCAAGTACCATTCCATTCGCGCCATCGTCTACAGCGCGCTGAACATTGACAAACTGTTTTTCCGCGACGGTACCGTCTTCAAACACGCAAAATGATGCTGTTCTCGAGGCAGTCAGTGCTTGTGCTGATTGTTTCAGTGTGACTTTGGTTATTGTTTCATCAGCCGTGCTGCTGGCGTTGTACAGTTTGCAGGATAAAGTGCGGTTGTCGGCGTTGGCGTGTCCTGCCATTAAGGTGGCGGCTATTGTTGCAACGGCCGATCGGGTGATTACATTTCGTAGTGACATTGGATAATTCCTTTTGATTAAGTGCAGTGCATCGGTACTTCAAACCCTTGATTTGAGCTTTAATGGAAATTGTTGGCCGCTGGGGATTTTTGTCAGCATCGGCTGTAGATATACGAAAGAACTCTACGATTCGGTAGTGGGTCGCTGACGTGCTGTTGCTTCAAAAACTTTCCGCCAAGACGGTATGCCTGTAGCTCGCCCTGGTTCTTACATTCGAAACTTGCGTATTCGCCAGAGTGATATTGTGCGTGGTGTATCAATTCATGGAGCAATTGCTCCTGAAAATATGGATTGTTCAAGCCAGTTTCCTGGTGCGGTGAAGTGTCCGTGTACTCATGACTCAGAATGTAGATGGTGCCTGATGGTCCATCGTTCCAGGAATACAGCGCTTGAATTCTATGGTCGACACCATTCGCCGGTATGGCGCTCAGGGAGTCTGAGTAATACTCTTTTGTTAGCGCCTCGGGACTTAGTTCAATGACTGTGGGGTGAGGGATATTGGTGTCAAATTGTGTGTTTACTGCAAGCCAGTGTAGTAGTGTTGCTAAGAGTGCTTCCATAGTTTGTGCTGCTCCGGGTCTTGGTGGGAGCGAACATAAGCTGTGCTTTGCAAAACGTCCGGAAAAATTAGCGAAATTTTCCTGAAAAACATATGAAATGTTTATTTATCAATAGCTTGAGGGGGCATTGGTTAGGGGTGTGATGTGTTTTTACAGGCTATATAGGCGTTCTGATGGGTGATCGTTAGCGATGTTGATCAACGAATGACAGTACTGCTTTTGTAAATGCGTCAACCTTATCCAGGGGCGCATAATGGTTGGCCCCCTTGATTTCAGCGTGCAATGAAACCGGCAGACAGTCGGCCCAGCGTTGTGACATCTGTTGCCAGTATTGATGCGTCTTTTCGCCCACCGCAATTAAAGTCGGCACGCGTAGTTGACTTGCATACTCGCAGGTCATTTTAATTTCGTCGTCCCATCGGCTGAAGTTAATCGGCAGGGTGCGTGCATTTTGCCGGACTATTTCCTTGATGGTTTCACGTTCGTTTTGATAGTCCCCGTGTTGCTTTTCAAACACCACTTCATACATTGCCCGGGCGGCTGCCTCGTTGTCATTCTCAGACACACCTTGCCACACCGGATCCCAGCGTGATTCCCATTCATCAGCGAGAGAATTGACAAGCTCTTCATGTGGCACGCCGTTGAGAATATTGCTCTCAACCGGCTCAAAGTGAATCATGCTTTTGAATAAGTCTGGCCGTTTGACACCGGCAGCTACCGCTGTGCGGACACCTGAAGACCACGATACTAAATGGACATCCTTGAGATCCAGTGCCTCTATCAGTGCGATTAGATCATTGGAAAAAGTGTCAACAGAAAAGTTCTTGCCATTGTCTTTCCATTCCTGTGTTCCGAAGTATCTGCGTGAATAGCTAATGTAGCGATGGTTCTCTGATACAGGTACCAGATAGTGGCCCCAAGTCCTGTAATCGTTGAAAGCGCCGTGAACAAACAAAATTGGATCACCGTGCCCGACGTCAAGATATTCTATGTTTGTGCCATTCAACTTGAGCACTTTGGCGCGTGGTAGCGTAAGCACAGCCAAGTCGTCGCTGTTACCGCGTGACGGTAATTGCGCTTGAATCAAAGCAGCCTTTACATTGGCCAGAAAGCTGTTCGGGAAACATAGCAACTGATATATTTCGAGCGCCTTTTCGATGGTAAACCCGGGATAGATTCGCTGCAGTGATTGTGCTGAAAGTTTTGCCTCTTCTATACGCCCAAGATGGGGGAGTGTATAAGCCAGTTGCAGATGACTCATCCAGTTGCGTTCGTTAAATGCTTTTAAGAAATTGTCGTAAGCGGCCTCGAATTCTTCTTTGAAGTAGTGTGTTTTGGCAGGCCCCATCCACCACCATTTGCGATAGTGAAGCGGCTCAAGGTCAAGCGCCCGCCGAGTCAGCGCAGCACCTTCATCCCACTTCCCGGAGTACGATAGCCAATTGCCGAATGAGGCCATCAGATTTGGATCATCCGGATTAATTTCCAGGCCGCGATTAATTGCGGTGTGGAGCTTGTCCGCCTCGCATGCGGAGTAATAAGCTTCAGCCATGCCCCAATACACCGCTGTATCACCACCGCTGGACAATGCTTCTGCACGATTGGCAGCATCTATAGCTTTCTGTGGCAGGTGTTTTCTTAGTGAAGGGTCACTGCGCGTTGGCTCGGGCAGTGTATTGCCCCACCAGTACTGGTGGGCATGTATGGTTGCCTGTAGCGCCCATGCTCGTGAATCGTTGGCATCTTTCTGGAGTAAGTTAGCAAGGCACGCCTCTGCCTTACGCGTGATGTTGTCTTCTTCACCGGAGCATTTTGAGCACCCGTATCCGTGGGCATAACACTGTGCTTTGGTTAATTTATCAGCAGCGATACTGCGAGATCCGGCCAATAGCCTTCTATCAAGAGCGCCCACTCCGGGTGATGCGATTGCAGAAGCTATTCGCCTGGCAAGGGCTGCACTGTCGGTGACGTCTTTGTTGTTTGAAAAGATCGGGTAAGTCTCGGCAAATACTAATTCGTTATTTGCTAAATGTGTTAACTCAACGTTAAGTCGTTTATCGGTAGCGGTTCCTATTTGTTCGATAGTGAGTCGAGTATCAGCGTTGTCATGATCTACAAGCCGGAGTGTTTTGTAGCGGAATAGGGCGGTTCTTAGTTCGGCGGTAATTTCAGTTAGAAATTTATCGGTCTGTATTTGATTAGAGTACGATATAGAGACTTCCGGAATCCCATCGGCGATTGCTGTATTGAGGTTGTGCTTGCCTGATGCGTCCGGTAAGTCTTTACTATAATTAAAAAACGTCGAGGCTGTTATTAGTAATATGGTGACGATGCCGATGGCAAGCTTCGCTGGCTTTTTGTAGGAAGAAGAATTTTTACCCGGTGTTTCGGTTTTCGCTTCTTTAGCGCTAGCGGCCTCTACTTTGTCAGCAATTAGTGAATAGCCACGTTTCGGTATAGTGGTTAATATTTTTCTTTCTTTATCACCGATCGCTTTGCGAATTTCAGAGATACACTGACCGAGCGAATCATCAGTGACTGACTGATTTTTCCACACGGCAGCATGAATTTCATCGCGGGTTACTAGGTTGTCGTGATTGCTCGCCAGGAATTTAAATACATCTACGGTCTGGCGCCGCAATCCTGCCGAGGAGCCATCAAAAAATACAACATCCTTTTTCGCTTCGGAGTAACTGTATTGTCCGTATGTTTTCGTTTGTCCGCTCATTACTGCCGAAATCCGTTGTACCGCAAATTAACAACCTAACAAATAAGATTTCTGTTGGTCAATGGCTAGCGTACTCAGTGGCTGAAAAGGGGAGATTTTTCTGTTACCAAACGCGGTCAGATTCCAATTTCATCAACGCCCAGAGTGTCAAGAGTGCTGCTATGGTGAAAGTAATTTTCAAGTGGGGCTCTCCTTATCATAGCTTTGTGAGTATGTAGAAGAATGGGCTGTCTAAGCTGGTTTTTCCACGATCTGAAATTGCCGGAGCTGCCCTTGAATGACTATTGAATATGAATGACTAATGGCTGGAATTTTTTCGAATTGATGATATCAAACCGGTGGTTACGGTCGGGCGCGCTCAAAGCATTTCACATGCACGCGAAATGTCTGTAGATTCAGTGGTAGTTCGTTAATCAGCGTTTATAACCGTTAAACAGGGGTGTCGATATTTTTACTACATTTTTTGGTCGTTTAGTGGCTGTCGTTGGCAATGTGATTACCTGGTCAAGGAAGTCAGCTGAAAGTGCCAATCTGCCAGTGTTTGGTGCCG
>CALGJU010000192.1 GCA_937928685.1 uncultured Granulosicoccaceae bacterium | reverse complement strand
GTAAGCAGGTCAATTTAAAACGTAGTTTTAAAGACACCATCATGCGAGGTTTTAAATAATGAAACTCGGTCTGGTCATTGATCTTGATACTTGCGGTGGTTGCCATGCTTGTGCGGTCGCGTGTAAGCAGTGGAATACTTCGGGTACCAGCGGGCCACTGTCTGACTACGATCCGTATGGCAGTAAGCCCAGTGGGGTTTGGTTTAATCGTATACGTCATTACGAAGTTGACGACTATCCCAATAACAAAACCATTAACGCGCCGATGTCGTGCATGCACTGCGAGGATGCTGCGTGTGTCACGGTATGTCCCACCGGTGCGTCTTACAAGCGCCCTGAAGATGGCATCGTACTTATTGATCAGGACAAGTGCATGGGGTGTAACTACTGCTCTTGGGCGTGCCCTTATGGAGCACGGGAGCTTGATCAGGAATCCGGTACGATGAAAAAGTGCACACTGTGTGTTGACCGTATTTACGATGAAAATCTGCCTGAATCTGAACGTCAGCCAGTGTGCGTGCTCACTTGTCCATCGCATGCACGCTTCTTTGGTGATTTCGATGATCCCGATTCCGAAGTCAGTAAACAGGTTAGACAGCGTAGCGGTTATTCGATGATGCCGGAGCAGGGATATAACCCGACCAACAAGTACTTACCGCCCAGGCAGCCGCCTGCGGTTGAAACACATAAGCCAAGACAAGTCAGCCGCGAAGAGCATGCTGCAGAAGATAAACCGATGGCGCAGATTCAGCGTTGGATTGCGCAACAACTGAAGCGACAAGCCTGATGCATCCGGCCATATCAGTAATATGTTTTACGTTGTTTTCCGGTGCTGGTTACGGCTTGATATCGTTTCTCTGTCTTGATGACCTGTTCGATCTGAATTTCACCTTGTCTGGCAGCGGTCGTGTATGGCTGGTGGGTGTGGCGTTGGTATTAATTACCGTCGGTTTGCTGGCATCAACGCTTCATTTGGCCAACCCACGCAATGCATGGCGCGCTTTCTTTCGATTTCGCACTTCGTGGCTGTCACGCGAAGGTGTGTTCGCCGTGCTGTTGTATCCGGTCGCGTTGGTCTGGCTTCTGACGCTTTGGAATTCAGAAGCCGGTGGTTCAAAAATTCTTGCGGCATTGACCTTCTGCCTGGCAATCGCAACGTTGTTTTCAACCGGAATGATATACGCCTGTTTAAAGACAATACGCCAATGGAATACTGCACTCACACCCACCAACTACATCTTGCTGGGCTTTATGTTGGGCAGCTTGGTATTGGTTGCCAGTGGTGCGGGTAATGTGACCATTGCGGTGGGTATGGTGGGTGCCGCTGCATTGGGTAAGTTGATTTATTACTACTGGATTGGTCAGCCTGCCGGGCCCACGATCAACTCAGCCCTTGGTTTTACCCGCGCTACTGTCAGGTTGCTTGATGTGGGCCATGGTGAGGGTAATTTTCTCACTGATGAATTCGGTTATGAAGTGGCGAAAGCCAAGCTGATCTGGCTGCGAGTGATCAGTATTGTGTTTGGGTTTCTGATGCCAGCCGCGTTGTTATTAATTTTTGGAGCATCGGCAGGCATACCGGCAATGGTGTCTGGTTTTGCCGGTGTGTTCGTTGAGCGTTGGTTGTTTTTTGCCGAAGCGCGCCACGTGGTAAATTTATACCACGGGTCACAGTCGACCTGATTGCTGAGTCATGCCGCTTAGCGCTGCAGGTTAATCTAATAGAGTAACGAATTTCCTACGTGCTTGAGACTTGACCCACTCGCTAACGCGTTGGGTTTCCCGCTGATCTACGAGCACAGCGTCGTCTCCTCGCGAACGAGTGCTACTGAGCTCGTCACTTGGGAAGCCCGACGCGTAAGCGAGTGGATCAGGTCAAACACGTCCGACGAAGCAAACAATCACTCAGCCGAATTATCGGGTGACTCGTTGGCGCTACGTTAGTGTGCTGTCCGTCCCCTGTTTTTCAGGGAAGGTCGGGTATTTGTTTGCGGCATACTGAACCAGAGATTTAATCGTCAGGCCTTGCATTGTCACCGACATAATCACAATCACGTAAGTGATTGCCACAATGATATCCCGTTCCTGTCCTTGCGGGAGTGACAACGCCAGCGCCACCGATATACCGCCTCTGATTCCGCCCCAGGTAAGAATTGAAATAACGTGCGGGTGGAAAGTCTGTCGCAGCTTCAGTAGTGAGACAGGAATGCCGACAGCGATGAAGCGTGCCGCCAGAACCACAAAAAACATCACAATACCGGCTAAGACATAGTCGCCATTTACGCCGAGTACAATGACTTCAAGGCCGATCAACATAAACAAGACCGCGTTAAGAATCTCGTCAATCAATTCCCAGAAGGTATCGAGGTTCTCACGCGTCTGATCGGTCATAGCAAAACTTCGCCCCTGATTACCGATTAACAGACCAGCCACAACAATGGCGATAGGGCCTGAAATGTGTAGCGCGCGAGCCGCTGCATAGCCACCCATCACTAAAGCCAGTGTCAGCAACACTTCAACATGGTAGTTATCAATAGACTCGACCAATTTGTAGACAAACCATCCGATCAGAAATCCGAAAATACCGCCACCGATAGTTTCCTGTACGAACAGCTTGGCAGCACCCAGTGGGGTGGCGGCGTGGCCATCGCCTACAGCGATACCCAGAACAATCAAAAAGACAACCACAGCGATACCGTCGTTGAACAGTGATTCACCAGCGATCTTTGTTTCCAGCGACTTACTGGCGTTGGCGGTCTTCAAAATAGCCAGTACAGCCACCGGATCGGTCGGGGCTATGAGAGAGCCAAATAGCAGGCAGTAAATGAACGGCATGTCGAGGCCAAACACACCAAGCAAAAAATAGGACGCAAAGCCAACGATGAAAGTGCTGGTGATCACGCCGACTGAGGCCAATATGCCGACTACCCAGGCTTTGTCTTTCAATTCATTCAGGTTGATGTGCAGTGCGCCTGCAAACAACAGAAAACTGAGCATGCCCTCCATGAGCGTTGCGTCAAAATCAACTCCGGAAAGCAGCTTTTCCGTATACTCGACTCCGAACGAAACGCCTGCCTTGGAAAGCAGTACCATCAGCAACGAGAAAACCAGCGAGATCAGCATAATGCCGATGGTCGTCGGTAAGCGAATGAATCGGTAATTGATGTAGGCAAACAGTGCGGTGACTGTCATCAGAAGACTGGCGGTACCTAGTAAATCCATTGCGTTAATCTATTGTTTGTGAGAGGTAACGGTTACAGAAGCTACAAAGCATACGTGAAATCGCTTATTGCAATATTATAGAACTGGAAACACTTGTTGTAGAATTAGTTGTTTAGAAAGTTTGTCGGTCGCTGCAATTAAAGTCGACTGAGCGGCATTGCAGCGTCTTCCGACCCGAATAAATGACAACAAAAACTGAGTAGTCGCCGGAATAGTTTGATCGAACATTTTGATTACAACGTACGTGAGTCCCACAAGGCACGAAATGTGACACTCAAAGTCAGTCGCAGGAGCGGGCTGGAGGTGGTGGTGCCAGAGGGTTTTGATTACCACCTGCTGCCGGAAATTCTGTCGTCGCGGCAAGACTGGATAGCAGGCCAGCTCAAGCACTTTGAATCATTGCCCGGTCGATTTGAGCAAGATTGGCCGCCGCAGCGATTGTCGCTTGAGGCAGTCGGGGTGAGTTTCGACTTTGACTATCAGGAAATCTCAGGTAACCGCTTGCGCCTTCAGCAAGAAGGCGAACATATTGTCGTCTCGCAGCCTGCTAACACGGATGACGAGAGCCTTGCACAATTGCTGATCCGTTGGTTGAAAGGCTATGCCAAGCAACATTGTTCAGAGGTGGCACAGGAGCTTTCGGAAGCGTCCGGTCTGCAGTTCAGCAAGCTCATAGTGCGTGGCCAGAAAACGCGTTGGGGCAGCTATTCATCTCGCGGCACATTGAGCTTGAACTACAAGTTGTTATTTCTTCCCGAGCAATTGCTGCGACATGTCATATTGCATGAGCTGTCGCACTCCGTTCAGATGAATCATTCTGATGAGTTCTGGAGTCTGCTGACATCATTGGATAAAAATACCCGGCTGCATGATAAGCAGCTGGCAGAGGCCTGGAAGTACTTACCTGCATGGCTCGAATAATCGACCATATGCTTGTCGATGGCAGAAGTCATCGGCAGCAAAATCAGTACACTATTGAGCGCAATGAAAAATAACTCGTCAACTCAGCTGGACCCGCGCAGCGCGTATCAAAATGCACTAGACCTTGGTCAGCTACAGCCCGACCCATTGCAGTTAGCCGTTGTTGGCGAGTTGCAGAGTCTGCACGAGCGTTTGCTAGCATCCGATGATGCGCGTGGCGGAGTAACTGCTTCTGCCAAAGGTGGTTTTTTCAGTTCGCTTTTTCGAAAGTCAGTAGTGGAAAATACCAAACAACCCGAACGAGGTATCTATCTGTGGGGTGGGGTTGGGCGTGGTAAAACACTGCTGTGCGATATGTTTTATTCAAATCTGCCGATTGATAAAAAAAAGAGAGTGCATTTTCACCGCTTTATGCAGGGAATCCACGATCAGCTTAAGCAGATAAACCATGAAGAATCACCGCTTGAAATAATTGCTGAGAAAATTTCCAATGAGTGCATCGTGCTGGTGTTAGATGAAATGCACGTCAATGACATAACTGATGCAATGTTAATGAGTGGTTTGCTACAAGGCTTGTTTAAGCGCGGTGTGTCGTTGGTGACCACGTCAAATATTGAACCTGACAATCTGTATAAAGATGGCTTGCAGCGAGCGCGGTTTATACCTGCCATAGAGGCGATAAAAAACAACGTGGAAGTGATTTATCTGGGTGGTGATATTGACTATCGCATGCGGCTTTTGCAAAACGCAGAGGTATACAGAGCGCCGCTTGATGAAAATTCAGATGCGACACTCAGGGCGCAGTTTAACGGCCTGGTGGCTGCTGGAATGGTACAGGAGCAGGGTGTGCTGGAGGTAAACGGTCGCGAAATTCAAACCGTATTACTGGCCGACGGGGTGGTGTGGTTTGACTTTGATCCATTGTGTAATAGCACGCGCTCAACAGATGATTACATCGAGATAGCACGTTCGCACCACACACTATTGCTTGGCAACGTTCCGCGGTTGGATGATACCTCTAACGATGCTACACGACGATTTATCAATATGGTAGACGAGTTCTACGATCGTGGAGTGAAGCTGGTGATCACGGCCGAAGCTCGCCCTGAAGAACTCTATAATGGCAGTCGGCTGCGTTTTGAGTTTGACCGGACGATTAGCCGCCTAAGTGAAATGCAATCGTCCGAGTATCTGGCCTCGCCCCACTTGTCATAACAACGCTGCTACGCATTGTGAAGCAGGTAGCCGCTACGGTGCGTCTTTTGGGGGCGCGTCTGCTTTGGGTGTCTTTCGAGCGGTTGCGTGTTTTTGCGTTCTCCATGGTGCGCGTCTTGATTTTTCGTTGTCACGCTTTCCAGTGTCGGGTTTTGTTTCTACTGGGGCAGTATCGTCAGCTGGTGCAGGTGCAGTGGGTGTGTTGTTTTCGGCGACTGCCTTGACTGGTTTGACCGCCGCCGCTTTCTGATCATCTGCAGCGCTGTTGGCTTCGCCATTTTCTGCGTTGCTCTGAGTGTCGCTGTTGCTTTGCTGTGCAGGTCGTGGTGGCCGACGATTGTTTCTATTTCGTGGGTTGCGCTGGTTTTGATTTGAGCCTGATGACGCTGTACCTTCAGACTGGCCTGATGCTTCGGCTCTTTCTATTGCGATTTGTCGTTTAGCAAAGCGTGCCTGATCTTCTCTGTACCAGTCGCTGCCGCGAAATTGGTCATCGCCAAACGGATCTGCAGTACGATAATTAGATTGGTTACCGTTGCGATTTTGTCCCTGGCCCTGACTGCGGTTGCCATTGCCATTTGGCTGTGAATTATTTCTATTTGGCGGTCTGCGATTGCCAACACTGTTGCCAATATCGTCTGAGTTTCTTTGTGGTCGCCCCTGGTTCTGGGGGCGCCGGGCTTTTTGTTGCGGTGGTCTGCGACGTTGGTTGGCGCCTTGAGCATTTCTATTCTGTGCGCTGTTTTGGCCGCCACTTTGACCCGTAGCACTGGCTGGTGCGCGTGGTTTTGGTTTGGCAGGCGGACGAGCGGCAGTAGGTTTGTTATTTGGTGTCTCTGACATAGGCTGCTTCTCGGGCTAAATGCTTTCTTGGTAAGACGATGACGTCAACGAACGTCTGGTAGAAGTTGATGGTCTGATTAAGGCGTTGATGGGTGCGCTCTGGGCTTGCATAGCGGGACCATACGCATATGCGGCTGCTTTAAAGATAGCAACTAGCATTGCAATAAATGCGTCAAGATTCGTATATTAAGCACAAACATTCACTATCTCTTTCAAGATTTGTATTCACAAATAACTTTCAAGTTATTGCCGCAAAGCCAATAGGGTTTCTTCTGGTTATCTGTTGGTGTTGCGGTTTTCTATTTTATCAATACGCTTTAAGCAACTTTTGTCGCGGTAACAGCCCTTGGCTGTACGTCGCTTAACTACTGTCTGAAAAGTTGCGTGGCTTGCAGTTGTACTGCAGCAGCTTGGCTATTATTTTCATTGAGCCAAATGATCGGCTAGTGCTTTCCGATCCGAAGACGGGAGTCTAGCAAACTTTCAGCGCAATACGCTAGCGGATCATGTTGTTAATGTAAAATTGACGTGTGCACCGGGTCTGATTTGCGCATTTTGGTGGGGTGGCACGCCGTTTTCGCGGCGCGCGGCTGTGCCTGGAGCCGGGCACACAGGCTAATTTTTGTTGTAATTGTTGTTATTCAGCGGTGCACTGGTTATGTCAACGATATTAGTAGCGGCAACGGCGACGTTGGCAGAGGGAAGTTCAATAGTAATCATTGCCGCGCTTCGGTCTTGCGCCGCGGTGCTTAAATCGACAGGTGTGTTAACAAAATACAATAGAAGCACGGCGAAGGCGATCTCTGCGCCAATGATTACCGCCGGCTGAAACCCACCGCCGGACGGTGGTGCTGGTCGATTTGAATTCCCTGATTTTCTCATTATTTTTATTTTTATTGTGTAAATGGCCGGGAGTTGGCTTAGATCCGATTGTGCACGCTCGTCACTGCAAAAAGGATATGGACTGCTTGCAGAGAATTGTACCGTGTTTTTTTTCAATTTCAGGTTTGAATGCCGTAATAACCGCCATGTAATTGCACCTAACTGCTGGGATTTATTACAAAAATGCCGCAAAGGTGATACGGATCACACTTGTTCTTTCGTGTCTATCGCGCGCTGCTGTGTGCAAAGGCGCTATTTAAGCCCCGCACAACCCGATACAATGAAGTCTGTCCTTAATTTAATGCTGGAACAGGTAATGAGAAAATCGGGTGTGCTGGATGAGTTGGTAGACAAACTGGGCCAGGTGCTTCCTCCAGGCGCGGCTGAGCTCAAGTCAGATTTTGACAAAAATGCCAAAGCGGCGCTTCAGTCTGCATTGGGTAAGATGGATCTTGTTACCCGTGAGGAATTCGATCTTCAGGTGGCGCTGCTAGAGAGAACACGGGAAAAGCTGGATCGATTGGAAAAACTACTGGAAAACCGTTCGTCCGACTGAGCTGCACCGGACAAGGCCCCGGATGGGTAAGTAGTGTAATAATAAAGAGAACACAATTAAGGTAAAGCGCCAGGTGGCGTCGGTTTTCAGAAGTTAAAGGCTGTAAGAAGTTGAATTTATCAGTAGTACGTAGTCGCGCCTTGGTAGGCGTGAGCGCAGTTCCGGTATCGGTTGAAGTTCATCTTTCAGGTGGACTACCTGCATTATCGATTGTCGGTCTGCCGGAAACCGCAGTCCGTGAAAGCAAAGACCGGGTTCGAGCAGCTATTCTAAACTCCGGGTTTGAATTCCCTGCCAGTCGCATCACGGTTAATCTTGCCCCGGCAGATTTACCCAAATCAGGCGGCCGTTTCGATCTTCCCATCGCCCTCGGGCTACTTGCGGCCTCTGGCCAACTTGATGGTAGCTTGCTGCAACCGTTCGAATTCATTGGTGAGTTAGCACTGGGGGGAGAGTTGCGTGGCGTCGATGGTGCGCTACCGACAGCACTGGCAACACAAAACAGCGGACGTGCCCTGGTGGTGTCAGTTGAAAACAGTACTGAAGCCAGCCTTGCAGAAAACTGCGAAGTCTACGCCAGTGAAACCCTGTTGCGGTTGTGCAATCATCTGGTATCGGTGGACAAGTTTCAGCAATTGCGACAAGTCACGCCTGCGGCGACCTACGCGAAAGATAAAACGCTTGATTTGTCTGATGTTCGTGGACAGCATCAGGCACGGCGCGCATTGGAAGTTGCCGCCTGTGGCGGACATAACATGCTACTGGTCGGGCCACCCGGTACCGGGAAATCTATGTTGGCAAGCAGGTTGCCCGGGATAATGCCGTCGATGACGCTTGAAGAAGCATTAGAGACAGCCTCTGTTACATCGA
Organism: uncultured Granulosicoccaceae bacterium; assembly: GCA_937928685.1. Taxonomy (GTDB): domain Bacteria; phylum Pseudomonadota; class Gammaproteobacteria; order Granulosicoccales; family Granulosicoccaceae. Next base: position 4,742 of record CALGJU010000192.1, on the reverse strand, counting down.
TCAGTGGTGGTGGTTTTGATCTTACCCAGTTTCGCAACCGGCCGTACAGAAGCCCGCACCATACTGCGTCAGGGGTCGCGCTTGTCGGTGGTGGCAGTCAACCCAAACCTGGAGAGATATCGTTAGCGCACAATGGCGTTCTGTTCCTGGACGAGCTGCCTGAATTTCCGCGTCATGTGCTGGACGTGATGCGTGAACCGATTGAAAACGGTGAGATAACGATATCCCGTGCCGGACATCAAGCGGATTTCCCTGCACGTATCCAGCTTATTGCAGCGATGAATCCATGCCCGTGCGGATACTTTGGCGATGAAAGAGAACCGTGTCGTTGTAGCCCCGATCAAATTAATCGCTATCAATCAAGAGTGTCCGGGCCTCTGCTTGACCGGGTTGATATACAAGTTGAAGTAAAGCGCATTGCCTACGATCAATTGCGTAGTGATGCGGCCAGGGGTGAAAGCAGTGAGTCGGTACGCCTACGTGTAGAACGTGCGCATACAAAACAAATTAGTCGCAGTGGTAAATCCAACGCGCGACTGGATAACAATGAAGTAGAAAAATATTGTGTCCTTGATGAAATGCAGCATCGTTGGCTGGCAGCTGCGTTGGATAAATTTAACTTATCCGCACGTGCCATTCATAGAACACTAAAAGTGGCGAGAACAATAGCAGATATGGCTGACAGTGAAACTATTCAGCCCGATCATTTAAAAGAAGCACTGAGTTATCGTGCCAATTTTAATGAACGGGCGAATATGGGGTAGGAGTACTTCAAATAGATTGTAAGCACTAACAATTTGAGGGTATTAAAGCTGTTTGGATATTCGATGAGTTTGGTCGTTGTATTGGCGGTATTGAATTCTGTTTCGAATCTTCGTAGCGTTTTCCATCGTGCTAATACTCAATAATACCGAAGCCACGGAGGATCGAGTTTGCAGTTTGTCATCTATACCCGCATTAATAAGCTTGACGATTCTATTGCTGCGCTCTGGTGTATCGCGATTTTCGCGCCTATACTACTGTTGTGAAGAATCAGAAACTCATTCATCTTTTGCTCGCAATCACATTGTTGTACGGGCAACTTGTTGCGAATGTCCACATGGTGGGGCATCTGCACGCTGACGACTGTGAGTTGCTAAGCTTCTCATCGAGTGCTGATTGCAGTCATGCGATGCAAGCAGGCACTCACCCTGCGGAGGCCGCCGTGCGCCACGAAGAAGGTGCACATCCTCAAGACCACGCTGCGGAAAATGATTGCTCCATATACCATGCGCTATCGAGCCTGAACGGGCTGTTCTGTGTATCGCAAATCGTGCCTGCGTCTCAAGTGCTGCAGTCTGTTAACAACCATCCCGCCGGTTTCTACCCTCCGGCAACTGTTCGAAATGCGCAACCAATCCGCGCCCCTCCTGCAATAGTCTGATTGATCAACAACGTTAATTAAGTGCGCAACTGCGTACTAACGATTTATATCTGATTCAGGAGATTCTAATGAAACTCGTAATAGGTTTCGTCGCGGCTGCGACGACATTGAGTACCTTATCCTTTGCGCAAACTGAGCGCGATCTTGATAGTCATGAACATGGTAATGCGTTACTGAATATTGCCATCGATGATGCAATGGTCATCATTGAGCTGGAGTCGCCATGGAACAACTTTGTTGGCTTTGAGCACTCTCCTCGTACCACTGAACAGCACGCTCTGGTTGACGATGTACTTGCACAGTTGGAGCAACCGGATAAATTGTTTTTGTTCTCCGGTGCAGAGTGCGTCAGTTCCGGGGTAGTCATAGAAAGTGCTATGGATTCCGGGGAAGATGACCATCATGAGGAAGAGAAAGGTCATTCGGAAGAGCACGATGAGCACGACAAAGACGCGGAGCATGACGAGCACGTGGAAGAAGAACAGCACGATGATCACAAGGAAGACGAAGATCACGATGAACACGAGGGTGAATCGGAAGCTCATTCGTCGTTGTTGGCGTCTTTCAGCTTCGAATGCATTGATGTATCACAATTGGCATCCATTGATGTACAAGTCCTGGAGCGATGGACTGGTTTCGAGGAACTGGATGTTCAGCTGATTGGACCATCTGGCCAGTCACTGGTAGAACTAGCGCCGGGGCAGTCACTGGTAGACCTTGCGGCGGTTCGGTGATTTTGTTTAGCGGTTTTCAAGTCATAAAACGATGAAGGAAACGACGGATAGTATTGTTCAGCTGGACCACCTGAGGTTTGTCTGGCCTGGCAGTCAAACCCCGGTGTTGAACATACCTGAGTTTGCTATGGGCCGTGCAGAGCGGGTGTTTCTTAAAGGCCCGTCAGGTTCTGGCAAAACTACGCTGCTCAGTATCATTGCGGCGGTGCTCTCTCCACAATCAGGCAGCGTTGTGGTGGATGGAATATCACTTGGAAAGCTTCGCAGCGGTCAGAAAGATCAGTTTCGTGTTGATCGAATCGGGTTGGTGTTCCAGCAGTTCAATTTACTGCCTTTTCTATCCGTGCGTGACAATATTACCTTGCCTTGCCGGTTTTCGAGACGTCGGCGTAGCGCCGCTGTCAAGGCAGGGTCTTCATTGGACGATGAGGTTGATCGTCTCTTAAGTGCCATGCATTTAAACCCCTCTGAAGTACAACACAAGCGGGTAACCGATTTAAGTGTGGGGCAACAACAACGGGTAGCAGTTGCCAGAGCGTTAATTGGGCGACCCGCGCTGGTCATCGCCGACGAACCCACTTCAGCACTTGATAGTGATACCCGTCAGGCGTTTATAGATTTGCTGTTTGCCGAAGTCAACGCGGCGGGCAGCGCGTTATTGTTTGTCAGCCATGATGCCTCGCTGGCTGGTGCTTTTGATCGTTGTATGGATTTAAGTGATATTAATGAAGCAGCAACAAGCTCTGAGCGACAAGGAGACTGGTTGTGATCGGCATTGCGTGGAAAAGTATTCGCAATCGCTGGCCCACTGCATTGCTGGCGGTATTAGCGATTTCTATGAGCGTCGCGTTAATTCTTACCGTTGAAAAAGTAAGGCGTGACGCACGCAATAGTTTTACGCAAACAGTGTCTGGCACAGACTTGATTGTTGGAGCTCGCAGTGGCGCGATTCAGCTGTTGTTGTATTCGGTGTTCCGGATTGGCAATGCGACCAACAACGTCAGTTGGGAAAGTATTGAGGAAATACGTAAACGCCCTGCGGTAGATTGGCTGATACCGCTGTCATTGGGTGACTCACACAGTGGCTTTCGAGTGCTCGGTACCAATGAAGACTATTTTACCCATTACCGGTATGGGAAAAAGCAGCCCTTACTGCTTGCCAGTGGTGAAATTTTCACAGACGTTTTTGATACTGTTATCGGTAGCCAGGTAGCAAAAGAACTCGGTTACGTTATTGGTCAAAGTATCGTCGTCGCACACGGCACTGGAAGTGTGGCGCTGGTTGAGCATGAGCGGCAACCTTTCACAGTTACTGGAATTCTGCGCCCCACCGGTACACCGGTTGATCGTGCTATTCACGTCAGTCTACAGGGCATTGAAGCAATGCATGTGGACTGGAAAAACGGCGCAAGTGTCAAGGGCGAAGGAACAGATGCAAATACCATTCGCGCTATGGAGCTTCAGCCTACGGCAGTAACCGCCGCCCTGGTTGGACTGACCTCCAGAGCAGCAGTGTTCCGTGAGCAACGAGCTATCAATACTTATCGGGCCGAGCCACTGCTTGCGGTGTTGCCTGGCGTCGCGTTGCAGGAACTTTGGGGGCTAGTGAGTGTCGCAGAGAAAGCGCTGCTGATTGTCTCCATCTGTGTTGTGGTAGCGGGGCTGGTCAACTTGATATCAGTGTTACTCGCCGGACTCAATGAGCGTCGACGGGAAATGGCGGTGTTACGATCTGCCGGTGCGCGGCCGATACATGTATTTTTACTGTTGTGCATTGAATCATCGGTGTTGACTGCGGGCGGAATACTGCTTGGTTTACTTCTGCACTATGGTCTGGTCGGGGTCGGATCTGTTTATATGCAAAACAGGTTTGGGGTCTCAGTCGGGATTGCGCTCCCTGACAGTACAGATTTGAAAATACTGTTAGCCATTGCAGTAGCCGGGGTGGCGGCAGGTACTTTGCCCGCTTTGCAGGCTTATCGAAATTCACTTACTGATGGTCTTTCCCAGCGGCTTTAACGCGGGACCTTTTATAACAAGGAGTATCGCAATATGATATCCAGAAGAGCCGTTGCAGCCTTCATCGTCTTTGCAGGCATGTCAGTCACGTTCGCGGCGCAATCCGCATGGTGGTCATTTTCCAATAACGATGACAGCCAGCCCGTGGCCGACGCAACAGAAATCCGCTGGGAGGATCTCATTCCCGATGATTTCGTACAGCCGGAAAATCCCTACATGTCTATGTCACGCGAAGAAATCGACAAGCTGTTGGATGGCAGTGAAGAATCAAATGCCAAGCGAGCACAGCTTGAAGCCGAGTTTAATTACGCCCCCGTGGTGCCTGAACTCGACGGTAAGCGGGTAAGAATACCGGCGTATATCACGCCGTTGGAGTTCGATGGTAGTTCATTGATAAAAGAATTCCTGCTTGTGCCATATGTTGGTGCCTGTATGCATACGCCGCCACCTCCTTCGAATCAGATCGTGCACGTTGAGTCCCCCGAGCCTCTGAAGTTTGCAGGTATGAATGAACCGGTGTGGGCAACAGGAATTATTCGTACAGATTCAATTCAAAGTGAGCTCGC
>CALGJU010000191.1 GCA_937928685.1 uncultured Granulosicoccaceae bacterium | reverse complement strand
ATCAACACCGGGCAACCAATAGCCCTGTATGCATATAAGAAAACCCCGACAGGACGGAATGTTTATGGTCTGGCCACAGGGCTTTATAATGATCTGGACACGGCTTTATCAACAGTAGAGAAGCTACCGGCAGCCGCGAAGGAATTCGAACCATGGGTACGCCCTATGAAAGATTTGCAAACGCAAATTAACAGAACCAGTTCCAAAGGGTAAATGCTGGCAATGTTGCCTTGGGATGTGCTGATGGTGCTTATAAAGCATGAGACACCAAACCTCCCTCCCTAAGCAGTTAGTACTATCTACAAAAACTGCTGAAACAAAAGCCACCCACTAAAGAACAAAAGGCAAACGAATAACACCTTACCCAAGCTGATTGACAGATCAATGAAAAACAGCAGTATCGGGGAATCGTATTGATTATCTGCTCGATACCTGCGGTAACTCCTTCGAACCTTCCTGATTGATGACATCTGCAGTGCTCCTTCCCTTGACTCTGATCACAAAAACAGCTCTTCAATGAGCCATCGATTCAAGCTTGAGTATACACAATAACCGCTATTTTGCAGGGTGCTCAGGTTTACTTAGTAAAATTAACTCCCCGGGGATGGCTAGATAGTCACACCACACTTAGTTCATATTGCGTAGCAGACTCCACCAGCAGCTCCCACAGCGAGACCGCAAAGCCTCTAGGTACAAAAAGCTCATAGCCCGCATCCGATCTCCACAATGTAACACCGATGTGATGAAACGCAGAAGAGGCGACCGAACCAGGTGGAAATGATTGTTCGCGCAAATCCAGTGGCAGGTAGCTGTTGAGTAGAGTTACCGCACGGTCTCCTGTGATTCGTATGTGAGTGCGCGAGTGCGACAGGTCGATAACCACTCCGTCATTAGCATCGATCTCTGTCAGTGCGCTGCCAATAACCCAGAACTTTAACGGTTCGATGCGTAGCATGGATATGGAGTTGTGACTCACAGCCTGCCCAAACCCGGGAACCGCCGGCACGGACAGCTGAGCGGCGACATTTTGCGCTACACGCTGAATAGTTTCCGGCCAGGTGGCAAGTTGCCACAGCGTGAGATTTTCAACCTCAGTAAGTATCACTCCCGCATTGGCAGCGGATACAGGTCGGTAGTGTGATGCAAGTGCAGATACACGTGCTACGTTTGGTGTTGAATTGTTATCCACGCATTCTCTCCCCGCTCGGGTCAACCATATGGGGTGACACAATTTCTACATTAGTATTGCCGGTTCTAACCGGATCAGCTGCGACGACTGTTTGGTCAGTCCATTGATCATACCCACCGTTGATATAACCCAACCCTATCCAATGACCTAATGAAGGTGAATGAGTGACTGCTGTTATCCAGCCGTCTCCATGCCCCTCTACTTTATCCTCTGCACATAGCACGGAACCGGCTTTAAATTTTTCGGTCTTGTCTTTCGGGAAGATACCCACCAGTTGCGGCCTATCAGTACGTGTCAGGTCCGGCCGCTTGCGAAGTGCGCTACCGATGTATGATTTTTGCTCAGACGCCATTTTACCAAGCCCTGCATCATCAATAGTTGCCCGGCCATCAAGTTCAACGCCTGTAACGTGGCCTTTCTCTATACGCAATGCGCCGAGTGTTTCTGTGCCGTACAGACAGCCATCAAACGATTGTGCTGCGGGCCAGAGCAAATCCATCATGCTCTGTGCGTAATCTGACTCAACATACATTTCATACGCCATCTCACCAGAGAAGCTGATACGTGCAATTCGACACGGCACGCCGTTCTTAAGCGTTGTTTCAATCACACCCATAAACGGTAAAGCATCATTTGAAACACTGGCTGGATCTGCTACACATGCTTCAAGTACTGCTCTTGATTTTGGTCCTGCCACTGCAGAGCCCGCCCATTGCTCGGAAACCGAAGTGACATGCACTTTTAAATTCGACCAACGTGTTTGCAGCAGCTCCTCAAGAAACACCATCACCTTTGCAGCATGCGCTGTGGTAGTGGTCATAAAGTAATCTGTCTCTGAAAACCGCCAACTGGTACCGTCATCCATCACAATGCCATCGTCACGTAACATAATGCCGTAACGGGCTTTGCCGACAGGCAGTTTCGCAAACGCGTTGCTATAGACTCGATTAATTAACTCTGTGGCATCAGGGCCTTGTATGGCAATTTTACCTAGTGAAGTTACATCGACTAAGCCAACGGTTTCACGCGTTGTAATAGTCTCTCGAATATAGGCTTCGGTGATCGTCTCGCCCTCTCTGGCAAAGTACCATGGACGTTGCCACAATCCTGCTTCGGTCATGGTGGCACCGTGGGCAAGATTCCATTCATGCATTGGTGTACGACGCAGCGCTTTAAAGTGAGCCCCCTTGCCGCGGCCAGTCAATGCGCCAAGACTGATTGGTGTATACGGCGGTCTGAAGGTAGTGGTCCCAACCTGTGGTATCTCTTTACCCAAAGCCTCAGCCATCAATGCCAACCCAATGATATTGCCCATCTTGCCTTGATCAGTCGCCATTCCCAGAGTTGTGTAGCGTTTCAAATGCTCAACAGACACAAACCCTTCCTGGTGAGCCAGTCTTACATCATCAGCGGTCACATCGTGCTGAGGATCAATAAAGCTTTTAAGGTGTTTGCCTTCCACTGACACTTCGTACAGTGGATCAATCGGCGTCTCCCACCCACCGGCTTTTGGTGCTGGTGTTGATACACTTTGACCTTTAATTGCCGCCACCGCTGCTGCGCCCGCAGCCTGCCCCGATGCTTCACAGTCACTCGTACCCCAGATGGCACAGGCAGAACCCGCCATCTGAATAGGTTCGTCATATTCAGGGGCGACAAAGCACAGGTTATCTGTATTCCACACGGGTCGAACACCCCGATGAGATAACAGGTTTACTACCGGAGACCACCCGCCTGACACAAGCAATAGATCACACTCTTGTGTGTCAGCCGCTGTCCAGTGAGCATGTGTGCCAGTGGCCAGATCAAGGCTGCTGATGCCTCTTTTTCCATTCGCATTTAAAGCCGCTGCTCCGGTTTTAACTGTTACGCCTTTGGTCTCCAGCAGGCCGCTGATGTTACCGGGGATAGACGTTCTGGAATCAAGCAGCGTGACTTCAGCACCTGTTTTAGCAAGTGTTAGTGCCGGGCCGTAAGCGGAGTCGTTGTTTGTTGCAACAATGATTTGCTTACCAGGTAACACACCAAAACGATTCACATAAGTGTTAGCCGCAGCGGCCGTCATTATGCCGGGTGTATCGTTGTTGCCAAACGCCACAGTCCTTTCCATCGCACCGGTGGCCAGTATGGTGTGCCTGGTACGTAAGGTTAAGAATCGCTGCCTTGGCATGTGTGACGCCGGCTCTGACAAATGATCAGTCACGCGCTCCAGCAAACCCGCAACACCATAATCATAAAGACCAAACGCCGTCGTACGGGTCATGACTCTGGCGCCATGCTTTTCAAGCTCGGCAATCGCGGCGGCTCGCTTCTGCTCTGCCTCTGTGTTCGATTGGTTCAGGTAATCACCACCGATTTCAAAATCCTGTTCCACCAACACGACATCAAGACCTGCTTTGGCCGCCTCTACCGCTGCTGCTAAACCTGCAGGGCCACTGCCGACTACCAGCACATCACAGAATAAATGCCCATGGTCATAGATGTCCGGATCAGGCTCCCGCGATGCGACCCCCATACCCGCCGCTTTGCGAATCAGCTTTTCATACTGCATCCAGATACCGGTACCCTTGCCCCACTCCATTGGTGGAATACCCATAAAGGTTTTATAGTAAAAACCTGCAGAGAAGAAACGCGAAAACAAGCTATTGACGGCACCTAAGTCTCTTCGAACATTAGGCCAGGCATTCTGTCCTTTGGCGTATAGGCCGTTGTAGATTTCCTGCGTGGTCGCTTTAACATTCGGGTCACGGCGAGCGCCACGACCAACGGTAACAATTGCACCAGACTCTTCAACACCCGCAGACATTATTCCGCGTGGTCGATGGTATTTAAAACTACGGCCGAAAATGGTTTCCCCATGGGCCATCAGTGCTGAGGCGAGTGTGTCGCCTTTAAAGCCTGACACGCGCCGATTATCCCAATGAAATTCGACCGGCACTGATCGATTTATGCGTCCGCCATCCGGAAGTCTTGAGCCGCTCACTTACCCGCCTCCAACACTTTGGCCACACCTTCGTGCGCTGCCTTTATCGAATGAATTTCGTGAGTCATGGTGTCACGTTCAACCACTAACCATTGCCTGCAACCGCTGACGTGGTGCCATGTTTCGGTTTGTACACCGCGAATATTTTCGCGTTGGAATATTGCTTCTACCCACTCTTCTGCAGGCGCATCAAGTTCGGGGTATACAATGCTGCCGTCGCCACCATAGGTAAAATCACTATGATCACGCTCCCCACAGAAGGGGCAATTAATTCTGATCATGGTATATTCCCCGCGTCTGACATTGCATTGTTGTATTCGAAGTTTGTCTTTTCTGGATTCTATTCGGGTTCATATGCTTAACCATGCAACTTCGGATCAGGGCCTGCACCCCGTTCGTCAAGTGATACACCCTGTGCGAACCGATCCAGATTGAAGTTTTCGATCGTTTCATGTGGACGATCATTGGCGATTAAGTCAGCAAAGTACCAACCCGACGCCGGACTTGCTTTAAAACCACCGTAGTTCCAACCTGCGTTTAAATACAGGTTGTCTAATGGTGTTTTGCAAATAAACGGTGCACCGTCCATAGACATATCCATTACGCCCGACCAGTGTCGAAGCAATCGAACTCTACCGAGACACGGCAGTATGGATACTGCACATTCCGCTACGTCTTGCACAATGGGTAAGTTGCCGCGCTGTGCGTATGACTTGTACCAGTCAAGATCACCACCGAATACCATACCGCCTTTATCTGATTGCGAAATATAGAAGTGTGCTCCACCAACACCAAACACCACCACCTGATCAAGCAATGGCTTTAAAGGCTCACTTACAAAGGCCTGCAGCTTATGTGATTCGATAGGCAAGGTATTAAAACCCGCCATCTGCCATAAGCGTGACGTATTGCCCGCCACCGCAAAGCCCACTTTCTTTGCACTTATTTCGCCACGTGATGTAGTGAGACTGGTAATTGAGTTGCCTGAGCGGCTGGTGGAAGTGACTTCGCAGTTCTGAATGATATCAACACCCAGTGCATCCGCGGCTCGTGCGTAGCCCCAGGCCACAGCATCGTGTCGGGCGGTACCTGCGCGCTTTTGCACAGCGGCACCCAGAATAGGAAATCTGCAATCAGGTCCGTAGTTAAGATGCGGAACATTCTGTTTTAGTTTTTCGAGGTCCCAGATTTCAGCATCCGGCGTACCAGTGAGTCGCATCGTATTGTATCTGCGTGCAGCGCCGTCAATGGCTCCCGGACTGTGCAGCAATGAAATATGTGATCGCTGACTGAACATGACATTGTAGTTCAGCTCATGACTCAGGTTTTCCCACAACTCCAGTGAGTGTTCGTAAAACTGACGGTTGCCCGGCATGAAGTAGTTGGAGCGGACAATGGTTGTGTTGCGACCTGCATTACCGCCTCCCAGCCAGCCTTTCTCAAGAATAGCAATATTTTTAAGGCCATGGTTCTTGGCCAGATAGTAGGCTGTTGCCAGACCGTGTAATCCACCACCCACAATAACAATGTCATATTGTTTTTTAGGTTCCGGGTCACGCCACTGACGAGTCCAACCAGATTGGCCACTGAGGCCATTGCGAAATACACTCCATGCAGAAAAGCGAGTCATCTCAAGCGGGTTTCCAGTGTTGTGGCATAGCCGTTAACGATGATGCTAGCTTAACTCACCCAACCACAGCGATATATGGCCGCAATGGAACAATTTCGCAATGCTCGCGACACGCCAATCCGTGCATGTCGGCCAGAGTCGAATCCAAGGCGCGGTGAAGACAAGAATGACTACCGATCTGAAATGAGCTCCTGCTCTACCAATTCCACCCAATACGACGAACCAATCGTCAGCAATTCATCATTAAAATCATAGTCTGCAGAATGTAAGGGTCGGGCATGACTGCCTGACGTGCCATTGCCCATCAACACGTAACAGCCAGGCTTAGCTGCCGCCATGTGTGCGAAATCTTCCGAGAAAAGTTTTGGCTCGCATTCACCACTTACGACGTCATTGCCCAGCAACTGCTTTGCCGCTGTCACTGCTTTTAAGGTGATCTCTGAATCATTGATGGTCGGCGGAAAAGCTGTTTCATAGCTGACTTTGCCAGTGACGCCATGAGCCAGACAGATACCCTCAACAATCTGCCGCATGCGGGCTTCTATTGTGGTATTGATTTGCGGCGTGAGCGCACGTGCATCACCACGTAAGACCGCGTTCCCGGGTAATACATTGCGCCCGCCATCTGTAACAAACTCGGTGACTGACACCACACCGTTTAAACCGGGATTAAGTTTGCGCGACACGATAGTCTGTAGCGCGGATACAACCTCTGACCCGACTACGATGGCATCAACCCCCATATGCGGCAGTGCTGCATGGCCGCCCCGGGCTGTAATCTCTATTTCAAAAAGCGCTTCACTGGCGGTAATTGGCCCTGCGCGTGTGGCAAGTTCGCCTAACGCCATGTCCGGAATATTATGCATGCCGTACACGGCATCTACCGGGTGTTGATCAAACAAGCCGTCGTCCAGCATAGCCGCAGCGCCAAAGCCATGCTCTTCATTCGGTTGAAATATAAACACCACCCGGCCGTTGAACTCACCTGCTTCGGCCAGGTATTTTGCCGCGCCGAGCAACATCGATGTATGTCCGTCATGGCCACAGGCGTGCATTACGTTTTCGGTGCTTGATCGATAGCCGAAATCATTCTTTTCGTTGATGGGTAGAGC
>CALGJU010000190.1 GCA_937928685.1 uncultured Granulosicoccaceae bacterium | reverse complement strand
CAGATGTAAAACCTTTCTTCATTTGTTATGTGGTGGTACTGTGGCATTTGTGTGATTCCTTGGGTTGGAGGCGTTGATTATTTCGCAAAAACAATCTTACCTCTCCGGCTTAGGGAATTGCACTTATTATATGAATCCAAGCACCTGAAAAAAAAAGGTCAGAGGGGGTCAAATCTTGACAAGGTATATATGATTGTTAATCACGTAAATGATTAATATGTACTTTGTCCAGATTTGACCCCCTTCTTTTTCCAGAAGACATTGGGGCCCAAGCCTGGTGCGACACTTGCAACAACTGCTCGAAAAGGTGCTATTGGTGGTGCAGGGTTATCAGCGGGTAGTCAATTTGCTGCCAATGGAAGGGACGTCAAGATAGGAAATTTGGCAGGAGCTATCGTTACAGGTGCTGTGAGTGGTGCGCTATTTGGTTCGACAAGCTTTCTCACTGGAGGCGCAAATGTAACAAAATTCGGTGGCGGCGAAGCGGTGGGTGTTGCGGTCTGGAAAGCTAGTGGCACTGCACTTAGTTTTTTTGGAACTTCTAAAATTTGGACTGATTGATGGATGAATTGTTGAGTGTGTTGTTTTCCGGTATCGCTGGACTAATTAGCTCTCGTGCTACGACCAGACGAGAGATAATTGGTGCGTCTCTAGCTATCGGCTTTCTTCTAATTGTGGGATATACAATTTCCGTACTATTTTTTGACACGGGCTTGGCAAGCATCAGTTTAGTTATTGGTTCCTTTTTTGGCTTGGTAGTTTTTTTGTATATCGCGCTATGTTGGGCGAATAAATTGCCGCTAGTGGAAAGAATGAACCGGCACACGTAAGATTGAGGCGCGGCCAAGCCCAGAAAACAACAGATTTATTGATGCCACACACTTCTATAAGTATTAACAGGACATATATGGACGCCCCACTAGTATCAAGCCCAAAGACACACCTAACGCTGTAAATACAGCGCATTTATTAAGTTCTTCTACGTCATTCTGTAGCAAACAGTTTTGGTTCAAGTGAGTAGACGGGTATGTAAGATATATATTCGGCCTCAAAAATGTCGGGGGATTATCTACCCCCAAAGCAAACACGGACAGGCACATTAAAAAAGAGCTGGGGTCAGAGAATTTTGTTTGCTGAGCTGGAAAGTCTTCTAAGAAAACCCTAATAGGGAAGGTATTAACCGGACACCCATCTTGAATTCAAGTCATAAGTGCAACTGATTTTATATAAGTGCTTTAAATTGGCTATTGAGCATTTCATTTGGGGTTAGATAGCCGCGTGTTTTTCTGGGTCGGTTATTTAAGTTTTCCACAGCATTCTTTGGTTGTTGGTTTGTGATCAGTGTAAAGTCTGTTTTCTTGGGGAAGAATTGTCGTAGCAGACCGTTGGTGTTTTCATTAACACCACGCTCACAGGATGAGTATGGATGAGCAAAGTAAGTTGTAACATTCAGAGCTTTGGCGATCTTTTCATGATGAAAATATTCAGCTGTAAGACGTAACCGCCACGACCATGCTTCGATAACAACAAATCTCCCTTAACGACACTCCGTTCTACCAAGTTGTGAGCCACTGTACCTGGCAGGCCTTTCACTGTGGATTTGACCGCTCCCTAACCGTTGCTGCGAACAACGTCGACAACGGATTCAAGAGGGGATGCTACGTCTCGCCTCTGTCTTTTCTATCGAGCTTGTGGCGCTTGTGAGATATCCAATCACCTACACCTTGCCATCCATGTTCGTAGAAACGGCTGTCTTGCGGACGATCCTGAGTCCATTGTCCGGCGTGCTCATCAACGTGTTGCTGGTAATGAAGTGACTCATCGGTTTTGAACAAAGAGCGGATCGCGCCCAGGGAAAGCTAGTGACTTGATCTCTTTGTCGATACCTGAGCTGCGTGTTTGATAATTACCCCGAACTGAATGTCTCGTTGATGTGGTAATAGTCACATATTCTATCCGGATTGCATTGCGAGCTTTTGCTCAGTCGTTACTATTTACTCACGTCATCTACTTGTTGATGACGAAAGCTCAGGGAAGCTGTTAAGCCACGGAAGGCGACTTGTGCACGGCAGTAGATTATCTGTTTTGCCATTGTCGACAAACTAATTTCAAAAATACTGACTATTGGAAATAGTCCTAATTTAAACAACGGAACGGTACTAGAAAATGAAACTAAGCTTTGAAGGCACCCATGTCATTACCGGCGCAACCGGGTTTGTAGGATCATGCATTGTTCTGGAGTTGCTGCAAAATACCCGATCAAAAATTATTGGCGTAGTGCGCGCGACACCTGAACAATCGGCGACCACGCGTTTGCAGAATATTTTATCCAATCTTGTAGCCGACTATAAACTTCCAAAGTCACTTTTACGTGAAATCACTGAACGTGTAACTGGTGTGGCAGGTGATCTGGAGAAACCGCTATGTGGTGTCGACAATATAGATGCCTTACAGGGTGCAGAGTTTTGGCATAGCGCGGCGTCACTACAATATCAGGATCGCCACAAAGAAAATATTGATCGCACCAATATTGGTGGTACCGAAAATGCGCTGGCCCTCGCATCAGCTATAAACTGCCAGGTCTTCAATGGCATTAGTACAGCATACGTTGCCGGTCGACAGCGTGGTCATATGAAGGCCGTCACACCGAATCCTGCTTTTGTAAACAACCACTATGAGCGCTCGAAAGTAGCAGCCGAGGGACTTGTTAGATCAAGTGGATTGCCTTACCGAATCATGCGTCCAGGTGTTGTTGTTGGTCATTCTAAAACCTTTAGCACCACTAGTGTTGACGGAATTTACGGTCTTATTCGCAACCTGGCCAAGTACCGGAGCACCCTTGACCGAACCCAGCCAGGGCTCGCAGAGCGTCGTCCAGTGACTATGGTCGCCGAACCAGATGGAAACCTTGACCTGGTACCGGTTGACCATGTCGCCAGAGATGCAGTGGGCTTAAGCTTGGCCAGTGCTCCACAGGATCACTATCACCTCACCAACCCAAAGGCACCGAAGATTTACGATGTCCTCACAGAGTGTTGCCATTCCGCTGGACTAATCACCCCGAAGTTTACTGACAATGCCGCCGAGTTGGATCCTCTGGATCGCAAGCTGAATCGGCGGCTGGAGTTCTACAATTCCTACTTAATTAACCCGAAGTCATTCGACCGCTCCACAGTAAACAACGTTCTGGGTAACTCTGCCTCACCGGGTTACGCACTCGACATAGATCGCCTGCGAAATATCTACGACTGGTATGCGGACCGTTATGAGCAGTCCCGTGTAAGCCTGCCTGTGGCGCGATGACCATGCGTCAAACACTATTGCTTGGAACTGGTCGTTGCGGCAGTACGCTGGTGTCGGAGATGATTCGAATACATCCCACTGCGTTGAGCATCAGTGAGCTCTTTTCTTTTCTCACGGATTTGGGAATGCGAATTGAACAAGTGTTTCCGGAGCATCCAATTTCGGCACTCGAATTCTGGAAATTGCTTTCACAAGCGCAACCTCGGCAAACGTTATTATTAGCCAATCGACTACAAATGAAGGAGGTATCCTACGATCTTGGCAGGGGTGAATTTGCACCGGAAGATGTTCCACCTATTCTGCAATCAATGCTCCCACACCTTGATCCTGATAATCCAGACAAGTTGTTTAAGTCGCTTGAAGGACCAATCCTTAATGCAACGGACAGTTCGATAAGCCAACACTACAATCGTCTGTTCGAGCACTTAATGGCACGCTACGGTAAAAAAGTCTGGGTGGAGCGATCCGGCGGTGGACTGAGAATGACTGCAAGGCTGCGACGCATCTTTCCCGAAGCCAACATCATACATCTTGTGCGCGACGGCAGAGATACGGCGTTATCGATGAGTCGGCACATCGGCTTTAGAATGGCGTTACTCTGTGGAATGCAAACCGAAGGTCTGGGCACTGACCCTTATGAAAGCGATGACCGTTCCGATGAGCCCGATCTCACAGATGAACTGGCTGGCTTGCTACCGGAACACTTCAATGCGAAAGCATTCGATGAGTTTGATCTTCCACCCGCGTTATGCGGGCACTACTGGTCTGGAGAAATTCAGTCAGGGCTTGCAGAGCTACACGGGTTTCCAACGGAGCGGCTAATGACCATACGCTATGAAGACATCACCTCTTCGCCCGAAGAGTCAGTGCAGAAGATAGGTGAATTTATCGATGAAGACGTATCGCCCGAGTGGATAGAGCAAGCAGCAAAAATGGTTAAACCGCAAGAGCCAAGGTGGATTAGTTTGCCGCGGTATGATCGTGATGCTTTGAATGATGCTTGCCGCCCCGGCCTGGACGCTCTGGCTGCGCATGGTCTGGACTGGGAGTAACCACAACCCGATAATTTCAGACTTGACGAAAACATCATATACGGAACAAAGA
>CALGJU010000189.1 GCA_937928685.1 uncultured Granulosicoccaceae bacterium | reverse complement strand
GCGAAGCGTGAAGAATTGCCTGTCTATGCTGGTTGTCCACGGCCCTTATTACGTGAAATGGTCACGGCAGAGCATGTGCATGGAGAATCAGGTCTGGATACCGGCAGCGGAAAGCTGCTGGAAATGCCAAAGACGACTATCGCTGAGCAGCACGCCGTGAATTATCTTATAGACACTATAAGAACATCTGCTGAGAAATCTATCACTCTTGTGGCAACCGGCCCGCTGACAAATGTCGCAACGGCATTTGCTATGGCGCCGGATATTATTGACCGGTTGCATCAGTTGGTCATTATGGGTGGAGCCTGCCACGAGCCAGGCAACATCACACCGGCGGCAGAATTCAATATCTACGTTGATCCGCATGCGGCGAGGGCAGTATTTGATAGTGGCGTGAAACTGGTGGTCTTTGCACTGGATATTACCCACCAAATGCTTATTACCGCGCCAAGGTTAGAGGCAATTGCCGAGCATGGTGGCAGAGCGGGTGCCGCCGTGGCTGATCTGCTGGAATTTTTTAATCAGTATGATATGTCAAAATATGGATGGAATGGTGCGCCTCTGCACGATCCGTGCACCATCGCCTACTTAATTGATCCCACAATATTCACCGGGCGTGAGATGGCGGTTACTGTCGATATTAACGAAGGGCCGTCTTTAGGTCGAACCGTGGCCGATTGGTACGGTGTAACAGATGACAAACCGAATGCGATGGTTATTACCGACGGGGACAGTGACCGATTCTTCAGTTTGATTACAGAGCGCCTGGCGACGCTGTAAACCGCCTGAATCGGCCGCCTTAATCCCACTCAGGTGCCCACGGCACAATGGATTTATTAACAATTCTGTGGTTGCATTTAGTGAGCGACTGCAATTTCGCCATATCAACAGAGCTCAGGGTAAAGTCCATCACGTTGTAGTTGTTTTGGATATTCGTCGGATTGGTAGACATCGTGTTTACCGATACGCCGAGCTGCAGAATCCAGCGCAACACAATCTGGCCTGGTTGTTTCTGATATTGTTTGGCGAGTTCGTGTATCAAAGGTTGCTTGAATACCTCACCCCGTGCGACAGAGCAGTAAGATGACAGGGGTATGCCTGTCTCTGCGGCGGTAGCGAGCAAGGTGCTTTGATTGAGCAGTGGATGAAACTCCACTTGATTAGTGACTAGCGGGCGGTCGCTTAGTTGTTGAGCATCCCGCATCATTTGTGATGTGTAGTTCGATACTCCTATATGTTTGACCAGGCCTTCGTTGGCGGCGTCATTGAGCAGCTTTATAGATTGCCGGATATTTCCGTCGGCTGCTGGCCAGTGCAGCAATAACACATCTATCTGGTTCAGCTGTAAATCCTTCAGGCTTTGCTCAACCGATGGCAGGAACAGAGCCTCCTCGACGTTGGTGGGGTTTACTTTCGTGGTTATTAGAAAGTCCTCCCGCGCTACTCCGCACGCTGCTATACATGTTCCGGTCTCGGTTTCGTTCTGATACATTTGCGCGGTATCAATCGCACGATAGCCACAGTTGATCGCGTACTGTAACGCGTCGGCTAATTCCCGATTTTTTAAGGGCCAGGTGCCGAAAGCGCGCTGATAATTATTTTCAAAGTAACACGGCATAGAATCAAACCATTATGTTGTTGTGCCAGTGTAGCTTACCGGAGTCGAGACTATACAAGGTAAAGGTTGCTGGACTTGGTGAGAATTCTTGATGGCTACCGCGTAGGGTTCCTTCAGGGCAGTGCCTCCGATATCGCTGCGTTGTTCGTTGAGGTGTGGAAAGGCATCAATGGTAAGTGAGTGATGTGAGGCTGGTAGTATGAGCCATAAAAAACCAATAGTTCTGTGTGAGGTGATCTCGCAGTGCACAGACTACACAGAGAATCAGCGATGAAAAAAATCGGTTTGCTTGGGGGTATGAGTTGGGAAAGCACCGCAATTTACTATCAACTCCTTAACAGGCTGGCGCGTGAGCGGCTGGGAGGTTTGCATTCAGCTGACTTGCTGTTGTGGTCTTTTAACTTTGCAGAAATAGAGCAGTATCAATCATCAGGTGACTGGAATGGTGTGACCGGGCTGCTGATTCATGCTGCACAAACCCTTGAAAAAGGCGGTGCGAAGGCATTGCTAATTTGCACCAATACGATGCATAAGATGGCGGCAGATGTGCAATCAGAGGTTTGTATCCCTTTAATACACATTGCCGATGCGACCGCGCCCGCCATAAAGAAGACGAGCTGTAAGTCACCGCTGCTGCTGGCCACTCGGTACACGATGGAGCAAGACTTTTACAAAGGATATCTGGCAGAACACCATGGCATCAACGTGGTTATTCCGGATGCTGACGGGCGGGCGATAGTGCATGACATCATCTACGATGAATTGTGTCGCGGAGTGGTCTTGCCGGAGTCTAAAGATCGCTACCTGGAGATCATCGCCCGATCTGATGTCGATGGCGTTATTTTTGGTTGTACAGAGGTCGGTCTGTTGCTGTCACAGGGTGACATAGCGCAGCCAGTATTTGATACGACGGAACTGCATTCAGTGGCAGCGATAGATTTCGCTCTGGCGTAGTGTGCGCTGCTGACGCAGCGCATAAAAACGATCTGGATGTTTATGGTATGCGGCTAAATAGCTACAGTGAATTAAGGCTTGAGCGGCATAAGATCTGTAAACCATGAAGAATCACCGGGCAGGATGTCCTGCACCATCGGCAAAGAAAGTACCCAGCTCAACAGTGCAGCCAGTAGCATGATCATTGAAGCGGCGACGATCGCGGCAAGAAAAATTTTAAAAATGAGCCATACCAATTGAAAGAATGGTATGTCCATATCAATGATATTAACAAAACCTACGTGGTCTTCACCTTCGTCATAGTGTGAATCGTAGTTCGGGGCGTATCTTTCTTCGCGATCATAGCGCTGATCAGCATTTCGGGTGTCATTGGGATTTCGCATATTGCCCCCTGTCAATAGTGTTGGTGATACTGGCCAGTTCTACATGAAAACATGACAGCATGCTGGCCATTCGTGGCCGCAGAGTGTACCACGGCGGAATCTAAAATGGACGACTGGCCCGCCGCGCGAATTAGCGTTAGGTTCGGCATAAGGCCAGCCTGTTGAGCGAGCTTGCTATTCCCGGTCACAGCAACTGAGGGAGTGACTGTCGTTTGGATGTGTATGAGATGGGTAGGTGTGAGGGAAGCGCTGAAGCGAAATGTCAGCTACCACACACTGCCGAAAAACACTGCCGAAAATCAGGTCGCTACCACTGAGCCTGTGACGTCTCAGAGCCTGACTCACTTATCACTAACGGCAGATCAAATAGATAGAATTTCACCATTAAAAAAAGGTTTTGTATTGCTTTTTTCACGCTTGCGATCCTGGTGCTAGTCCCGACAGGGTGGTGTACCATGTTCGCCTGGCAGTATGCATGACCCGGTGCTATGAATGGCCGTGGGTCTGGCGATATTCACGATACTTCACAACTGTCCCTAGCACAGTTGGTTGCTGAAGAAATGCCAAATGTGTGCAGAGTTGGCTGCATCAATTGGGCCACCCCGCAACATCGGGTAGGGAATAACTCGATAGAGAATGTGAGTTGATTATGGTCGGTAAGTCTGTGCACGCCGTGCGGTCCACACTATTTACTTCGTATGGCGAATGGATCGTACGTCATGCGAAGGTTGTGGTGGTCATCAGTTTGTTGTTGGCGCTGGCCGCTACTGCCGGTATGTCAAGGTTGACCAGCAACCCTGACAACCGGGTGTTCTTCGGGGAGGACAATCCTCAGTTGCAAGCGCTTGAGACGCTCGAAAATACCTACACGCGAACTGACAATGTGTTTATTGCGATGGCACCAAAATCTGGTTCCGTTGCAGATCCCGGGTTTTTAACCGTCATTCGAGAGCTCACGGATGCCGCCTGGCAAGTGCCGTTTTCAAGTCGGGTCGATTCACTGTCCAATTTTCAACACACTCGTGCAGATGGCGATGATCTGCTGGTCACCGATTTGATCCAGCAAGAAGGGTTGATCACACAGGACGATGCCGATGAAATAGTAAAAATAGCGCTTGGAAAAGAGTTTCTGGTGAATCGACTTATTTCATCAGATGCCAAAGTTACGGGCTTGAATATCACCGTTCTGAAGCCTGAGGACAATCAGCGCGCCGTGTATGAGGTGGTTGATTATTCACAGAACATGCTCAGTGAATTTGAGCAGCGCTACCCTGATATCAATTTCTACATCACTGGTGGCACTTTATACGATGTAGCGTTTGCGGTATTGCCAAATACTGAAGGCGCGGTATTGATTCCTATAATGTTCGTACTGATCTTACTGATCGTTGGCTTATCCCTGAAGACCGTATGGGCAACAGTTTCTGTGATGCTACTTATCTTACTTTCGGTGAGTGTAGCCATGGGGTTGACCGGATGGTCCGGCGCGATACTCAATGCAGGCACGTCAGGGGCGCCAATTATCATCCCAACACTTTCTGTGGCCCACTGCGTTCATCTGATGGTAACGATCAGGCAAAGAATGGCGCAAAGCTGGAATCAGCAGCAGGCCATTGTGGAGGCACTGAGGGTGAATATGGCCCCCATTTTTATTACCAGTGTGACTACAGCGATCGGTTTTTTAACGCTTAATTTTTCTGATGCACCGCCATTTCGTCTGCTCGGTAATATTGTTGCCACCGGTGTCATGGCAGCGTTTGTGTTATCTATCACTTTGCTTCCAGCGCTGCTGTCATTGGTGAAAATAAAACCCGCTGCTGGTCAGTCATGGTTGCAAAGTGTGATGAAAAGACTTGGCAACTTTGTCGTTATGTTTAATCGTCCCTTGTTGTGGGTTATGGGGGCGCTGGTAATAGTGCTTTCGCTTGGTTGTTTTAAAATCAAGCTGGATGACAACTTTATTACTTACTTCAGTGACAAATTTGAAATCAGACGAGACACTGACTTTGTCGAGCAAAACCTAACCGGGCTTAACGCCATTGAGTGGTCGTTGCCAGCCGGTGCAGACGGCGCTGTGAGTGATCCGGCCTACCTGAGCCGGGTAAGTGATTTTGTTGTATGGTTAAATGAGCAGCCAAACGTAACCAACGTCGGCGCGTTAAGCCATACCATCAAAGAACTGAATCAAAGTATGAATGGCGATGACCCTGCCTTTCATGCCATACCGGAGTCCCGTGAGCTGGCGGCGCAGTATCTATTGATGTACGAAATGTCCCTGCCGTACGGGCTTGATCTCAACAACACCATTGACGTTGCGAAATCACAAAGCCGGGTGGTCGCGCTGGTGCAGAATGCCTCTTCTGCCGATTTGCGTGAGCTCAATGCCAGAGCGGAAACCTGGTTAAAAGATAACGCTCCCAAGCAATTTGCTGAAGGTAGCGGTCTATCTATGATCTTCGCGTATATTTCCGGACGCAACATCAATTCAATGTTGTTCGGGTCTCTGGTGGCACTGGTGTTGATTTCCTTTATTCTGGTTTTTGCACTGCGGAGTTTTAAGATTGGAATAATCAGCCTGATCCCTAATCTGGTGCCGGCAGCAATGGCACTCGGTTTTTGGGGGTACCTTGTAGGCGTTGCGGGATTATCGATTGCGGTGGTGGTTGCGGTGACCCTGGGTATAGTCGTAGATGATACGGTGCATTTTTTAAGTAAGTACCTGCGTGCCAGACGTGAACAGGGGCTGACACCGAAGCAGGCGGTGGTCAATACTTTTGAAACCGTGGGTGTTGCGCTTTCAATTACGTCCTTTACGCTCATGACAGGGTTTATGGTGTTGTATTGGTCTGGCTTTAAAGTGAATTCAGAGATGGGTGTTCTTACCGCGGTTACCATTGCATTTGCGTTGTTCGCAGACTACTTTCTGCTGCCATCCGTGTTATTGGCAGCTGATCGTGAGGGGGATTCAATCTAGTGTACTGGGTATCCCTCGCTAACGCTGGCGGGTTTATCATGGGGCTGTAGTTGGCGGTGGTTATTCCGAGGCATCTACCGGATTTGGAATTCGTGCACAGCCTCAGAGCGTTCAGTGAAGCTTGACGGCAGCTGCGAAAGTTGATGGTGGTATCGAATTTAAAATTCGGGTCAGTTGTGATGATAAACTTGCCCGTGCATGATAGTACGCTACAAGACATTCCACAGTCTGTGTTAGCGTAAAGCGCATTTCAATCAAGAGGAATAGTTTGATGCCGGAAGTCAAAGTACGCAAAATGGTAGTGACTGTAGAGGAAACCTTTCATGAAGGTGGGCCGATAGCAGAGACCCCTTTAATGAAGGCCGCATGCATTGCTGTGATTGAAAATCCCTACGCGGGACGCTACGAGGAAGATATTGCCGGTTTTATGGATGATCTAAAACCCCTCGGTGTGGAGATGGCAGGCAAGCTAATCGATGCGCTCGGCGGTGATGCAAATAGTATTCAAGGGTATGGTAAAGGCGCAATCGTGGGTGAAGCTGGTGAGATAGAACATGGAGCACTATGGCATGTGCCGGGCGGCTACTCTATGCGTGAGTTGATTAAAGACAGTATGGCAATAGTGCCTTCGACAAAAAAAGTAGGCGCGCCGGGCACAAAACTGGATGTACCAATGACTCACACAAACGCCTCCTATGTCAGGTCTCACTTTGACGCGATGGAGATCGGGGTCAATGATGCACCGCGTGCCAATGAGCTGCTTTTGGTGTTAGTGATGTCCACTGGTGCCAGAGTGCATAATCGAGCCGGTGGCCTCAACGCAGCCGATATTCAAGGTGAAGACGGATTGCGGTAATGCTCTGACAGGGTGTGGCCTGACCGCGACTGACGCTTCGGTAAGGGTGGCAGCGTTAGTTACTATTTCTACCTGCTGAACAGATCTTTCAGCAGAGTAAGCCACGCTGTTGGCACAGGAAAGGTACTGTGTGGCTACCACCTTACATTGAGATTTACACCAAATGACCGACGCACCGGTAAACGAAACACTACACCGATCGCCCACGACACGCACCATGGCAATGCACAGCGATACCAATCCTGCTGGTGATATTTTTGGTGGATGGGTGTTATCACAGATGGATATTGCAGCGGGTATCTGTGCCGGGCAACGATCGCAGGGTCGGGTGGTGACCGCGGCCATTGATGGAATGCACTTTTATCGCCCGGTAAGAGTGGGTGACATATTAGGCGTATACACCACGGTAACTCGAATAGGCACCTCTTCCATGGACATATTGGTCGAAGCCTGGGTACGCCGCGATCGTATCGGATCAAGAGAGAAAGTGACTGATGCTACTTTTACGTTTGTGGCAGTAGATGATGATGGCAAACCAGTAGCGATACCTCCCAAGGATGATATCCCTCAGTACGTGAAAGATAAGTTTGGTGATTTGTAGCTGCGCGATCATCACTCAACCGCAGTCGATGCTGGTTCAACAGAGAACTGCGAACAGGCGTGTATACTCCGCCGTAAAAGACCGTTAAAACTTGTATTCTGCTTTCCTTGGACATAGTATTGTTAAGCTTGTAAAAAGCACTGTATTTTGTTAAGGTGTTGTTAATTAAGGAGATATCGGGAGTGGGTAAAGTAAATGCTACTGGCGCTCGAAGTGAGGATGTAAGTCTCAAGTCCCGTTCCGGTCGTGTCGATAATGGTCAAGAAATTGCTGGCACTATCAACGGGAGTAGGGCGGCTGGGATTTCAGTCGGAAAAACTCAAAACCCTTCTACAATGGCTTATCGTAAAAAATCTAATCAGTCAAAGTATTCTGAAAAAACTGCGGCCCAAATAGCCCAGGCAGTTGCAAACTATCGCCCAGGTAAATCGTCGTATAAGATTGATCGCAATGGCGTCGGAACAGTTGTGCTCCATGAATTAGCCAAAAGCAGTAGCTTTAAAAGATCTATTCAGAGAATCAAGACCTCAAAGAAGAAATCAGCAACCTCTTAGGCATCTGCAGCTGTGCTAGGCCCCATAGACGTGGTTGCAATAACCGCAATCGGTTATTTCTACGGATTCCTTGTAAAAGAAGAAAAATACCGCATCGCAAGGCGCAGCGGGCATAGGCTGTACCTGCATTTAGTAGTCACTGGCGCTCCTTTTTATTTGACAGCCTGGTTTCTAACGAAGTTTCTGACAACCGAGAATATTTGGCGCGGAGCAATACCCGTCTTTCCTTTGGTTGATTTTGCACAAACGCTCTTGACGATATTTCTATCGCTACTATTTGCCTCATTAAGGGTGCTAATTTCAGGTGACTGGGCAATTGAACCAACAGACGCTGCACGCAATGTCTGGCAGACTGGCGATGATATTGAAGTAGTAACAGCAAATGCTATACAAGACGAGGAGCCGGTGGCCATAACTCTTTCGAATGGAAGTTACTACGTTGGGGCTATATCGAGAACTACGGAGGCAGACGACCCTAATCCGTATATCTCAATCATCCCTTATATGAGGGGCTACACTGATAACGCCACTGGAAAGATATTTGTAAATTACGAATATAAAGATGCGCTAGAAAGATTCGATAGATTAGTGTTTTTGAGCGATCGAATAGAAAGGATGTACAAGTTGCTTCCAAGACTCAGTGAATCTCGTCGAGAAAACTGGGCAGATGATTACTACACGGAATTAGTAAAAGAAGCAATGGAAAACGACTATGACAGTATGCAAACGCAAATTGCAATCCCGACCTCGTCGATTGTGACATTTGGAATCCTAAATAGTGAAGCGCATATTAATTTGATTCTCAATCCCGACGCTGCGCCCGGCGGGACTGCTCAATAACTTGGTAGAATAATGAGTATCGATGGATTAGCGTTGGAAACTCTGCCACATAATAATGGTAAATTGTCGGTAACTACTCTGGGGATACCTGTTGTATCCATGGGTGTTTGCTCAAATAACCAGGAATGTTGCGCGCGAATTCAGAAAGCTATTTAGACCTGTCTTTGCGTTCCGTGGGTGACATTAGTCCCCCTTATCAAAGCGATCAGCTGATCGGTGGAAATGGTACTTTTATAACTCGGTGCCTTGAGCCCGGGTCCATTTATTTAGTTCTTACTATATCGTCAACTGACTACTCGCTCTTCATATGCAGTGTATTAAGGCGATAAACAAATTATTTTGATTTAGCAGTGTGTCTATTCGACACCAGAGAAAATCTCGCGTCACATCTCGGCCGATCCGCATCGCTAGTGGCGGGCCACGCTTCTCAGGCGATCAGCTGACCTGTATAGCGAGATATCCTCTGGCTGCCGAATCCTCATGAATAACGCGGTCTAGGCGGTCGTCACATACCGCAGTATTTCCACTACCTGCTCGGGTGTCTCAGCCCATGCCATGGCCGCAGCGTCCACTTCTTTTAATGGATGAATAATGTCTTTGTCATGCAACGTAATATAGGGCGTGCCAAGGGCTGCTAGCTGGCCTGCATCAAATGCTGCGTTCCATTGCTTGTACTTATCACCAAATCGAACAACGGCAATATCGCAATTGTTGATCAGGTTCTTTGTGCGAATACTGTTTACTTTGGATGATTTGTGATCGCGCCAGAAGCCTTCCGATTCCGACCCGAGCATATCACCAGCGGCATCACTGGCTTCGTGATCGGTGACCGCTGAGCAAAAGCTGACGGGTAGGTTGAGTGCTTCGCAGGATGTGGCAATCTGTTGTCGCCAGTCGGTGTGGATTTCTCCGGAAAGATAAACGGTCCAATGCATATTGATGTGTCTCGTGGGCAAGTGTGTGTCGATTCTATGTGGCATGGTGACTATTTAAAAGTCATGGTCGACGATTTGTATGTCCAGCAGGTAAACTGCAGTCACAGTCAGACTGGAACACCGCCATGAAAAAAGATCCCAAGAGTTTTCGCAGCTACCGTTGGTTAGGCGAAGATGACCTGCGTTCTTCAAGCCATCGATCACGCTTTATGCAAATGGGCTATGGCGCAGATGACTGGGAGGGGCGGCCGGTAATTGCCATTATTAACACCTGGTCTGACATTAACCAGTGTCACTCACACTTCAAACATCGTATCGATGATATCAAACGCGGTGTGCTGCAAGCAGGTGGAATGCCGTTGGAACTGCCTGCGATCTCACTGTCTGAGCCCATCGTCAAGCCCTCTACCATGCTGTACCGAAATTTTCTGGCCATGGAAACTGAAGAGCTGTTGCGTAGTCATCCGGTCGATGGCGCGGTATTGATGGGGGGCTGTGATAAGACCACGCCTGCGTTGCTGATGGGCGCTATCAGTATGGATATTCCGGCGATCTATGTGCCTGCAGGGCCTATGCTGCGCGGCCACTGGAAGGGCAAGACGCTCGGCTCAGGGTCTGATTCGTGGAAGTATTGGGATGATCTCCGCGCCGGGGTTATCGACGAACAAGACTGGAAAGAGGTAATGGGAGGCATTGCGCGCTCCTATGGCACCTGCATGACGATGGGTACCGCCGCGACGATGATGTCTATTGCTGACAGCATTGGCATGTGCCTCAATGGCGCGAGCTCAATTCCAGCGGCTGATTCCAACCATATACGCATGTGTAGCGCCTCTGGGCGTCGTATTGTTGAGATGGTCTGGGATGACTTCAAACCTTCGGATATTCTTAGTCACAATGCCTACCAGAATGGTGTCTCAGCGGCGATGGCCATGGGCTGCTCTACCAATGCCATTATTCATCTGATTGCTATGGCGCGCCGAAGTGGCGTAGACCTGAGTCTGGCAGATTTCGAGGAAAAGAGCCGTAAGGTGCCTGTGATTGCCAATATCAGACCCAGTGGTGACAAGTACCTAATGGAAGACTTCTTCTACGCCGGCGGATTACCGGCAATGCTGTCTCGTATAGAAGATGATTTACACACAGACTGCATTACCGTATCCGGAAAAACCTGGGGCGAAGCGCTTGCGCGGGCCGAGGTCTATGACGACGATGTGATTCGAACAAAAGAGAATCCTATTTACGCAGAGGGCGCACTGGCGGTACTTAAAGGCTCGTTAGCCCCTGATGGATGTGTGATAAAACCGTCAGCCTGTGAAGAGCGTTTACTACAGCACAGCGGTCCTGCACTGGTGTTTGATGACTACGCAGAGATGAAAGAAAATATTGACAGAGAAGATCTTGATGTCGATGAAAACACCGTTTTGGTTCTGCGTAATGCTGGTCCTAAAGGTGGCCCCGGCATGCCTGAGTGGGGCATGTTGCCCATACCGAAAAAGCTGTTAAAGAAAGGTGTGCGGGACATGGTGCGTATCTCGGATGCCAGAATGAGTGGGACCAGTTACGGTGCTTGTATTTTGCATGTCGCACCCGAGTCATACGTAGGCGGCCCGTTAGCGTTAGTGAAAACCGGTGATACGATTTCTGTAGATGTGCCGGGCAGAAGCATAAATTTAGAAGTAGATGAGGCCGAATTAACTAAACGTCGTGAAGCTTGGCAGGCACCTCCCGTGAGGTATGAGCGCGGCTATGGCTGGATGTTCTCACGACATATACTTCAGGCAGACAGCGGTTGCGATTTCGATTTTCTCGAAACATCACATGGCAAGCCTGTTGACGAACCGTCAATTTTTTAAGATTGCCTATGCGCTTCACGGTGCAGCACTTCTGTTTTAAACCAAGTTTCCCCGTGGAACAAAGTAAAGCGTTTTAACAGGCAAGGTTGCTATGTCCTTAGAGAAAATTGTCGCGGTTAACGTGAGAAAGGTGGTCGCACCTTTTTCTGTGCCGCCAAAGACTGCTACCGGAACGCTGACAGACGCGGCAATGGTTCTGATTGATCTTGAGACAGAATCGGGTATTGTCGGTCGAAGTTATTTGTTCGCCTTCTCGCCTTTGTTTCTAACACCGTTGGCAGCTACTGTTGAATCGCTTGGTAGTCTGATTATCGGTGATGCTTTGGCGCCGTTGAGCCTGGAGAAAAAATTAAGGTCGCGCCTTAAGCTGATAGACACACCGGGGTTGATCGGTTTGGCGCTTGCTGGAATTGATATGGCGGCGTGGGACGCGCATGCGAAAACATACGATCTCCCGCTTGCTCAGTTGCTTGGCAGTGATGTAACAGAGGTGCAGGCGTACAACAGTTGTGGTCTGTGGATAGACGACACAGCGACACTCGCAGATGAAGCAGAGGCGCTTTTAGCCTCGAATGATTTTCAAGCGCTCAAATTACGTATTGGTCGTGAGGATGCACGAGCTGATCTTGCAGCGATAAGACAGGTAGTGAACCGCATCGGTGACAATGTTCACTTAATGGTTGATTACAACCAGAGCCAAACAGTGTCGTCTGCAATGGAACGCATGCGTGTGCTGGATAATGAAGGTCTCTATTGGATAGAAGAGCCCATTCGCCATGCTGACTATAAAGGCAGTGCGCAAATAGCGCGTGCGATGGCAACGCCATTGCAAACCGGTGAAAACCTGTGTGGGGACTTTGAACTACAGTGCGCCATTGATGCAGGCGCTGCTAACTTGTACATGCCAGATGTTCAACGCATCGGTGGTGTATCTGGTTGGCTAAGAGCGGCGGCACTATGCAACGCAAATGGCTTTTCTATGTCGAGCCACTTGTTTCCGGAGGTCAGCGTACATTTGTTAGCGGCGACACCAACCAGCCATTGGTTAGAGTACGTCAATTGGGCTGACCCGTTACTTGAAAAGCCGCTGGAAGTGCTTAACGGCATGGCGCAAATCCCATCACGACCGGGTATTGGTATTGAGTGGAATGAAGAGGCGGTCGCGCGCTATCAGGTGTAGTCAAAGGCCGTGGCTTAATCAATTGGTGTCGCACTGTAAGTATTTGCTTGCTTGAGCACGTTTTCGATGGTCAGCCGATCAGGATTATTGCTTCGCGTCTGTTAGCGCTTTCGCGTCCGGGCCACCGATATCCCAGTACAAGCCAGTCATTGTTCTTAATGCACTGCGACAAAGCGGCAGCAGTATGTGCTCATCCGGCGCGTGTTGTGAGCAGCCTGCATAAGAATGCGGTATCCATATCGCAGGAAGGCCGAGTAAGTCGGTGAACAGATCGTTGCAGATAGAACCACCCATACTCGGCAGCACTACGGGCGCTGAATTGTTGCTGCGCTGCATTGATGCTTTAACGAATTCTACCCATGGATGATCCGGTTCTGTGCGAGCTGCAGCGAAGGTGGCGCCATTGCTTTGTGGTGAATCGTTAATCACGACCATGGTAAAACCTTGGGCGTCTAGGTGGTCGCGCAGCGCTGGTATGATTCGTTCAATGTCGGTACCTGCAAAAAAGCGCAATTGGCAATGCGCTTTAGCGCTGGGGGAAATGGCGTTTACCGGGTTGTCCGGATTGCCTGAAGTCATAGCCAGCACCGCAAAGCTGTTCCAGCTATAGACTTTTTCTGCTGGTGACAATCCCGGTTCACCCCATTCAACATCTATTTGTGGCGCGTTTGGTCCTCCCGATACTTTGACTCCTTGCAGGGCCATCTTGACGGATGCAGAAGTCGCGGGTGGCAGCCAGTCTTTTATTTGTATCTGACCTTTTGCGTTTGCGATGCTGGCTATAGCGTTGCTCAATATAATGGCTGGGTCTGCGATCAACCCACCCCAGTTGCCAGAGTGATGTGCACCTTCTCGAAGGGTCACCTCAAGGTCAAAGTTGATCGCCCCTCTGGCACCGAGTGTCAGGGTCGGGATGTCGGGGTCTACCCGTGGTCCGTCAGAGGCGATAAATACATCTGCCGCAAACTGTTCGATGTGGTTGCTTATCGTTTCTTTTAGTCCCGGGGAACCGGCTTCTTCACCCATCTCGATAATAAAGCGGGCATTGAAGCCCAGTTGACCGCGCTCCTCAATAACAAAACGCAACGCCGCCATATTGATGGTGTGTTGTGCTTTGTTGTCAGCCGTGCCGCGGCCGTAGATCCGATCGTCGTCCCGCTTCAGTGTCCATGGTCCGGCACCTTTTTTCCATTGCTCGTCCTGCCCCAGAATGACGTCGCCATGGCCGTAGCCAAGCACGGTGGTGAAGCTTACATCTTCGATGCGTTCTGCCAATAGCAATGGGCCATGGCCAGCTATCGGGTTTTCAAATACAGTGCAGGTAAATCCCAATCGCTCGAAAGCCGGTATCATTTCCCTGTTGAGATAGGCGGCGAGCGGTGGAATGTTGTTGGGTATCTGACTCTCTGTTCTAAGTGCGACACGGCGTGCTAATTCAATTTCGAAATCGCCCTGGTCGAGGTAGTTCAAAGCCCGATTAATGGCTGATTCGCGGTCACCGGACATGGTCGGTCTCCCAGATTTATTGGTCGGTTTGGTGTTGAGTATACGGTTGTGTTGCGGAAATTGGTCAATTCAGGGGTGAAAGCGAAAAAGTTAACCGAGTTGTGCATCGAATCGACCGGCAAACTGACTATCCCGGGGAAATGTGTAAGAATGAAACAGATGGCTGACGATTGGATCGACCGGCCGCTAGGAAACCACATCTCAGTTTGCCTGTGGGTGGATTCCTTAAAAAATACCGCTGATAACTTTGTAAGAGGAAGCTTAATGAAAAACCGCAAATATTTAGTCGCAAGTGCCGTAGCACTTGCACTGACATCAGGACAGGCAATGTCCGAAAATGTCTTACGCTGGACAAGTCAGGGTGATGCACTGACGCTTGACCCTCATTCACAGAACGAATCTCCCACCATCGCCATGAATGGCATGATGTACGAATCACTCGTGACCCGTGACACAGAGATGAACCTGTTACCAGAGCTTGCCGAGTCGTGGGCGAATGACGGTAATGTCTGGACTTTCAACCTGCGTAAAGGTGTGAAGTTCCATGGCGGTGAAGATTTCACTGCAGAGGATGTTGCATTTAGTTTCGAACGCGCACGTCACGAAGCATCTGATTATAAAGAACAGATTAAATCCGTAACAGAAGTAAAAATTGTTGATGACCACACTATTGAACTGGTGACAGACGGTGTAAATCCGATCCTGCCAAACCAGTTAACTTCTATGTTCATCATGGACAAAGGCTGGTCTGAAGCGAACAACGTTGCTAGTCCGCAGGACTTTGCAGCCAAAGAAGAAACTTTTGCTGTTCGAAACAGCAACGGCACCGGGCCATTTTCTCTCGTTTCACGTGCGCCGGATGAACTCACAGTGATGCAAGCTCACGAAGGTTGGTGGGGTAAAGGTCAATTCCCGGGTAACATAGACAAGCTTGAGTATCGCCCCATTGGCAACGCGGCCACTCGTGTTGCTGCATTGTTGTCTGATGAAGTGGAT
This sequence comes from uncultured Granulosicoccaceae bacterium, assembly GCA_937928685.1. Classification (GTDB taxonomy): domain Bacteria; phylum Pseudomonadota; class Gammaproteobacteria; order Granulosicoccales; family Granulosicoccaceae. The sequence continues at coordinate 10,581 of CALGJU010000189.1, read as the reverse complement.
TTTGTCCTTGATCCGCCTCTGCAAGATCTTAAGCGTATAGAAAACGCAGATGGTTTAAAAACCACTACAGTCCCGCAGGTGCGTACGATCTTTTTTGGTATGGATCAGGGCGTTGAAGAACTGCGCACCTCTGATGTAAAAGGTAAGAACCCTTTTGCTGACATTAAGGTGCGAGAGGCGATGAACCTTGCGATTGATCGCAAAGCAATTCAGCGCGTCGTGATGGAAGGATTGAGCTTCCCCGCTGGCATGATCACGTCACCTGGAGTGTTGGGTAACACTGAAGCACAAGATGCAGAGATTCCTTTTGATCTTGAAAAAGCGAAAGCGTTAATGGGTGAAGCAGGCTACGCTGACGGATTCAGTGTTCAGCTTGATTGCCCGAATAATCGCTACAACAACGACGAAAAAATCTGTCAGGCAGCGGTTGCTATGTTTGCCAAACTGGGTGTCAAAGTGAAATTGGAGGCTATTCCAAAGTCACAACACTTCCCGAAAATTCAGAATCGTACTTCTGATTTCTACATGTTAGGTTGGGGTGTACCAACACTTGATAGCCACTATGTGTTTTCTTACCTGCTAGATGCGGAAGGTTCGTGGAATGCAGCGGCCTATGACAACGCACGAGTTAACGAGATCACTAAAGCGATAGCTTCAGAAACTGATCTTGACAAGCGTACGATGATGATCGATGAGGCCTGGACACAAGTCCGAACTGACATGCCTTATATTCCAATTCATCATCAGGTAATTGCATGGGGAATGTCTGACAAGGTTGATGCACCTATCGCCTCTGATGACGCTTTACGTCCTCGCTATATCACTATGAAGTAGTGTTTGGCTCGCAAGGGCAGTGTCTGCTGCCCTTGCTACATCCAATCTAAAATAAGAACAACAATACATGCTCTCTTTTATTCTGCGGCGCTTAGGTCAATCGGTTTTGGTCATGGCTGCAGTATCACTTATCTCTTTCTCGCTTTTTAATTTTGTCGGTGACCCTGTTAATAACATGGTGGGCCAGGAAGCGACGCGAGAGGACCGGGTATTTATTCGACAGGAACTTGGGTTGGATGACCCCATCCCGGTTCAGTATTTCAGGTTTCTAGGCAATGCGTTGCAGGGAGACTTCGGCCTCAGTTATCGTATTAAACGACCGGTTAATGAGCTAATTAAGGAGCGCTTGCCAGCAACGCTTGAATTAGTATTCGTCTCTGCGGTTATAGCGCTAGTCTTCGGAATTGCTGCCGGTGTCTATACCGGTATTAGGCGTAACGGTTGGTTTTCAAAGTTTATTTTATCTGGTTCATTGGTCGGAGTGTCGCTGCCGACTTTTATTATCGGTATCGGGCTCATTTATCTGTTTGCCGTCACGTTGCGTTGGTTGCCATCCTCCGGGCGGGCGGGCATTGTGGAGTTGGGGTGGTGGAAAACCAGCTTTTTATCGGTTGATGGCTGGCGGTCGATTATTTTGCCAGCGATTACTCTTAGTCTTTTCCAGCTGACTATGATTCTTCGGCTGGTACGCTCAGAAATGCTTGAAGTAATGCAGACTGACTACATCAAATTTGCACGCGCAAGAGGCCTGTCTGAACGTGCTATCAATTTTGTTCACGCGTTAAAAAACACCCTTGTTCCGGTAATCACCATTATCGGCTTAAACATTGGTGGTCTTATAGCGTTTTCAGTGATTACTGAAACCGTATTTCAATGGCCTGGAACCGGCTTGATGTTTATTCAGGCGGTGGACTTTGCAGATGTGCCCATCATGGCGGCCTATCTGTGCTTTGTGGCATTGGTATTTGTGATTGTTAATCTGGTGGTTGATCTGCTCTACGTGTTGATTGATCCCCGCATTCGAATAGCGGGGCGCTGAGCATCGATACTTCATCACAGGTGCCATCTCAAGCACCGAAAGCTCCTGGCTTTTTCAAACGCTTAATAGATAACGATATCGCCTGGTCGTTTTTTCATTCACCTACGGCAATGATCGCTGCATTTATCACCGTGGTGTGTATTCTGGCCACTATGTTTGCCCCATGGATTGCACCGTTTGACCCCTTCGATCCTGCGCAGATATCACTCTGGGACGGCAAGCTTCCACCGTCATGGGTAGAAGGCGGGCAGCCTCAGTATTTACTAGGTACTGATAATCAGGGTAGAGATATGCTTTCTACTATCCTCTACGGGGGGCGTTTGTCTATTCTTGTCGGGCTTGCTGCGGTCTGTATGGGTATGGTGCTTGGTGTCACGCTGGGTGTGTTATCGGGCTACTTTGGTGGGCTTACCGATACCATCATTATGCGAATTGCCGATATACAGCTGACTATTCCGGGTATTTTACTGGCAATACTTATCAACGGAATCGGGCGAACTGTGTTGCCTTTAGATATGCGTGAAGACTTTGCCATCTTTGTGGTGATCTTTGCGATTGGTCTATCAGATTGGCCGCAGTTTGCGCGCGTTGCACGTGGCGCAACCTTAGTAGAATCTCAAAAAGAATATGTGCAGGCCGCAAAAGTTATTGGCTTGCCGCAAAGGTTAATTATATTGCGCCATGTATTGCCCAATACATTGCGCCCTGTGTTGGTGATTGCAACCATTGGGCTGGCGTTGGCGGTTATTGCTGAAGCGACGTTGTCATTTCTCGGTCAGGGTATTCCACCCACCACCCCGAGCCTGGGTACATTGATACGCGTAGGTAATGAATATCTTTTCTCTGGCCTCTGGTGGATCACGTTGTTCCCTGCAATAGCTTTAGTCGTATTGGTGTTTGCTGTGAATCTACTGGGTGACTGGATGCGGGATGCTCTCAATCCCAAATTGCGATAGGCGTATAAAAAATTATGTCTAAGCTGCTTGAAATTGAAAATTTAGATGTCGACTTCCTCACTCGTCGGGGCACGATAAACGCTGCAAAAGATGTGTCGTTGCAAGTAACTGCTGGGGAAGTGTTAGGGCTTGTGGGGGAGTCTGGTGCCGGTAAGTCAACCATTGGCAATGCCATTATAGATTTGCTTGAATCTCCCGGTGAAGTCAGCGGTGGCAGTATTCGCTTTCAGGGGGAAGAACTGCGTGGCAAAAACGAAGATGCTATGCGCCGTATAAGAGGCGATCGCATCGGGATGATTTTCCAGGATCCGCAAACCTCTCTTAACCCGTTGCTACGTATTGGTGAGCAGTTGGTTGAAACCATCTTAAAGACCAAACGCATTGGTCAATCGGAGGCGCAGAAAAGTGCCATCGAATTGCTTGAGTCGGTGGGTATTACTGAGGCGCGAGCACGGTTGCGTTCCTACCCGCACCAATTTTCCGGTGGTATGCGTCAACGCGTAGTCATAGCACTTGCGTTAGCCGGTGACCCGGACTTAATTATTGCTGATGAACCAACCACCGCTCTGGATGTTTCAGTGCAGGCGCAAATACTCGATCTTATCCGCGGGCTATGTAAATCACGCAATCTGGGAGTGATTATTGTGACTCATGATATCGGTGTCATAGCCAATATTGCTGACAGAGTCGCTGTGATGTTTCGTGGCAATATTGTAGAGACAGGGGAGGTTGCGCAAATTCTCGGTAATCCGCAACACGAATATACAAAAAGTCTAATTGCGGCAGTGCCTCGAGCTGACAAACGCTTGCATCGATTTGCCAGTGTTGATTACATTGATGGCACCGGAGATCAGTCTTCTGCGGGTTTGCAGCGTATTGACATCAATACCCACTGGTTAGGCAAGAAAAGTCAGCTGCAACAAACAGTAGCTCAATCGAGTGAAGCTTCGGCAATTGAAGTGAAAGATCTCTCTCTGGCGTTCAAGCTGCAAGGCGCGATACTTAAGCGCAACCGCCGGATGTTGCAGGCGGTTGATAACGTGAGCTTTGCTATTGCTCAGGGTGAAGCCTTTGGTTTGGTCGGTGAATCCGGATCTGGAAAATCAACGGTTGCCAGATTGATTGCCGGATTACATAAGCCAGACAGTGGGTCAGTTGAAATTATTGGTCAAAATGTTCTTGGCAATCAGAAAGACCCACTGGTGAAGGCTGCCAGGCTGAACCTTCAGATGATATTCCAGGACCCCTATAGCAGTTTAAATGGGCGGCTGCGGGTGTTGGATATTGTGGCGGAGCCAATCCGTTTTTATAAGCAATCTGACAATGAAAAACACACGCGTCAACTGGTTTATGATTTGTTAGATCATGTCGGCCTTGGCGGTAGTGCGGCGCTGCGATACCCGCATGAATTCTCTGGCGGGCAGCGACAGCGAATATCTATCGCACGTGCGCTAGCATCACGTCCGCGAATATTAATCTGTGATGAGCCCACATCAGCATTGGATGTGTCGATTCAGGCGCAGATACTTAATCTGTTGAAAGACTTACAGGATGAGCTGGGTTTAACACTGCTATTTATATCCCATGATTTACCTGTTATCCGGCAGATGTGTGATCGAGTGGCAGTGATGCGTAATGGCGCTATTTGCGAGATAGCGACGACTGAAGATTTGTTTAACTCACCGCAACATGAGTACTCCCGGCATTTACTTGAATTGATGCCGCGTATGGATGTTATCGGCGGTTGATATCGTCCGGGTGCGGAGTAATTTGGTATTAACACGGTGATTTCTAAATGATAGAAATTGTCAGACTCAATGAAAGCCACTTTGAGATGTACCGGGCGTTGATGCTTGAGGCATATCAGCTCAGTCCAGATGCGTATACCTCTACCGCCACCGAACGAGAGGCGCTGCCCGATAGCTGGTGGTGTGAAAGGCTGGGCAGTAGGAATGGTGGTTTTTACACCGTTGGCGCGATCGAAAGCCACACACTGGTTGGTGCAGTGGGGCTGGAGTTTAACGACCGGATCAAAACAAAACACAAAGCCCGTCTGGTTGGGATGTATGTCACCCCTCACTCAAGAGGCAAGGGCATTGGCAGGAAATTGCTGGATCGGGTGATTTCCGTGGCAGGGGAAAGCGCAAGGGTCGAGGTAATACTTCTTACAGTGACTGATGGTAACGATGGGGCGGTGAAGCTATACCAAGCAGCGGGTTTTGAAGTATTTGGTGTAGAGCCAAGGGCAATATATACAAATGGTGCTTACCTTGCGAAACAACATATGTGGCTTTCAATTGCTGGCTCTTAACAGCAACAGCTGAGATCTTTAATTCAAGTATCCAGGCTGAGTATTTGATCAAGTGGCTTGCGGGTGATGTCAGGTACCATTGCCTGCTCCGATGGGTATCCGGTGACAAGAAGCAAAAAAGGCTTCTCATGAGCAGGTCTGCCAAGAGTGGTACGGAGGAATGTCATTGGGCTTGGAGTATGTGTGAGTGTTGCAAGCCCGGCTTGATGTAGCGCTGCTATCAAAAAGCCCGTGGCAATCCCAATGGATTCAGGTGTGTAGTAGTTTTTTAACTTGTCACCGTTTTCATTGATAGTAAATTTCTGTGCAAATACTGCTATCAGCCAAGGTGCACTTTCTAAAAATGGTTTGTTCGCGTCAGTGCCCAGTGGTGCCAGTGCATTCAGCCATTCATCTGAAGCACGGTGCTCATAGAGGGCGTGTTCCTCCTCTTCAGCAGCCATGCGAATTTTCTTTTTAGTCTCACTATTGCTAACGGCTACGAAGTGCCAAGGCTGCATGTTGGCACCACTTGGTGCAGTACCGGCAGTTGCGATTGCATTTCTGATGACGGACTCTGGTACTGCTTTGGAGCTGAAGTCTCGCACTGTTCTGCGCTTTTGCATGGCTGACAAAAATGCCTCTGAACGGCTGGCCATTTCAGACTCTGTCGTGGATTCAAATTGTAGGGGCTTGAAGCCTTTGTGCTCTGCCATCTAAAACGCTCTGTTAGTAACTGCCAAAGTTTGTTGCACGGGCTACTGTTGCTTTGTACAGCGAAACCTGCCATCGGTGTCGGGATGAATATGAAAGGTTTGGTTGCCCGCAAAGAATATAACATTCCGATAGCCGGTGTTGATGTGCGCAAGTTCCAGTACCGTTCCGTCAACGCTCCAGAGATTGGGTCCTTGATAGCGTGGGGGAGGGTTGCCGTCTGTGGTTATAGCGTGCTGGTATGTGCCGTCTGAGCTGAACTGTAACCACAGTAAATTATTGCTGGAAACCACATAAGAATACTCAGCATTAGCGCGGCTCTGCGTGTCACAGGCCCAGGTAGCATTGTTAGCGATAAAATTCTCTGCGCTTAAATTCACAGTGATTTGTTCCCGCCTTGGCGTATAGAGCGGTATGTTTGCATAGCTACCGGGTGTGCCTGCCACCAGAGTGCAACTGTGTTGCTCAACGGGCATCCACGCCCAGCCACTGAAGTTCGGGTCGAGAATGACGTTTTCGGTGCAGGCTTTAACGCAACTCACAATGCGTCCTTCGTTAGCACTAAGCTGTGTAGCAAACGGTGAAGGTCCTGTGGTGTTGTACGGTGGAATACATACTTCCCATTCTCCATCAGACACCAGCGGGGTGAAGCCTGGAGGTTCGATGATAGTGATATCAATGATGCTCACATCAATCTGTGACGAGCCAAAGGTTGCGCCACCTGTGATGTTGGTTAACGAGAACTGTACTGTTTGCCCATCACCGGGTACATCGTTACTGTCTGCATTCACCCGTATAGTTTTTGTGTCAGATTCTCCATCTGCCCAGATCAGAATTTGCGGGCTGAACGTGAGCCCTGTGAAAACAGAAGAAGCCACCGATGCGGTTGCTGGACCAGCAGAGCCACCCGTACGAGCAACAGAGATCAGTACTTGCTCGCCTTCTTCTACCTGGCTGGATAAGTCAATAAAGCTGATTTGGCCCGCTGCGTCCGGCCCGTTCGGGTTGTCGGGTGTCGAGAGTGGGTCTGCATGATTGGAACCTGCGTTGCGTTCCTCTAAATTGCTCGCGCCATCATTGTCATCATCGGGCTCAATAAAATTACCAGCAGAAATCTGAATTTCAACATCGCCGGTGACCGCTTCATTGGTTGAGCCCTGGCTGGTAGCGTAGACGATTCTTAGATTACCCACTTGTTCGTAGATCAACAGTTCAAAAGTGAAAGTCGAGCCGTACGGCACGCTGATAGAGCCTTCGAACTGGTTGCCAACACGGCGCATATTTACTGGACCTGCGCTGGTATCCAGGGTGGCCCTGGTTGCCTGCAGATTAACCGCTTGAGAGGTTCGGATGCGTTCCGGCAGCGCAAACTTCATGGTTGACGCTGTGCCGCCACCAGTGTGTTGTTGTGGCTCTGCATGGTCTCTGCCGCCACAACCTGACAGCAGTGTGATAGTAGCTATTATTGTGAATAGCCAATAAGGGATTGGATGCTTATTCATAGCCTATTTGCTTATAGCCGATACGAGACAGATTCAGAATCATTCAATGTCGGGTGTCACAATCTGCTTGTGGCTTGTGGTGCCTTACTTTATATGGGTCTGACGTGTGCAATGCTAACTTGAGTAGTGTCATGACGTTTACAGGAATTTGCAAGTCTTTTTTGATGAAAATGAGGCGTACAGGTAATTGCGCACACTGATCTGATTTCTGTCGCTGAAAAGAGACAAATACCAGGGCTCAAGTTGAACCTACATCGTGGTGCAAAAGCAGGCGATGTAGGGTGGTTTGTGTAACAATCATGTATTGGCTTGCGGGCTTTGACATAGTCAGGCGACTAAGGAATTGAGTAATTAATAATACCCGCACGCACGCTGATAGTGAGCAGCCCATGGAGTTGCCCTTAGCGCGACCGCTACCTCCGCCGATATGGTTTCTTGCCTTATGCGCTGCCTGCTCGGTAGTGGGCTTGACTATTCTGACGCCCCTATTGCCGTTGATCAAATCCGACCTAGGTGTATCAAGCGCCGCGGTTCAGCAGTTATTTACCAGCTACATGATTGCGCTGGCAGTCGGGCAGTTAATATTCGGACCTGTGTCTGATCGCTATGGACGTCGTCCCGTCATGTTGATAGGTGCGGTGTTGTATACGCTGGGTGGCCTCGCGGTGGTCATGGTTGAAGATATTCAATGGTTGATCGTCTGGAGAATAGTTCAAGGCTTTGGTGCAGCGGCCTGTATGGCGATGGGTCGTGCCATGGTGAATGATGCGTTCGAGCGCTCCGAAGCGGCGCGACAAATGTCCACCATTAGCATAGTGCTGGCACTTGCGCCTGCCTTGTCTATTGCGTTCGGTGGCTGGCTTGCAGAAAGTGCGGGTTGGAAAAGTACCATGGTATTACTCACGGTGTTGGGTGTTGTGGTGCTGTTGTGTGCTTATCTTGTAGTGGCTGAAACCAATCAGAATAAGGTGCAAAGAATCAATCCCGCCAGTATTGCTACTGCTTATGGGCAAGTGTTAAGAAACCCGATCTTCGTGTGCTGGACCATGGCCAGTGGTATGCAGATTGGCATGTTCTTTTGTCTTAACGGATTTCTGGCTTATCAGTATCAAAGAAACGGATATTCCATGTCGGAGTTCGGACTGTGGTTTTCGTTGACGCCACTGTGTTACCTGGTAGGGAACACGTTAAACCGGGTGTGGTTCGTACGCCGCGGCATCGAACGCGCATCAATGCTCGGCTGCTCGCTTAGTATGGTTGCAATCATCGCCATGCTGACCACTCAGGCTCTGGGGTTTACGCACGCCTTGTCTCTGGCGCTGCCGTGCTGTTTGTTCGGTTTTAGCAACGGTATTATTGTCGCTAACTCAACGATAGGTGCAATTTCCGCTGCCGGCAAAGATGCCGGAACCGGGACAGGCATAGTAGGAGCGTGGCAAATGGCAACCGGGGGTATTGCCGGAGCAATTATCGTTGCACTCGGGGGTGATCAGGTATTCGCCATCGCTGCACTATGTTTACTCGTGATGGCAACGATCTCAGTGTTGACGATGATGTACGTTTTCAATCGACGCAACACGCCCTGAGAAACTCGACGCGTGAGCGTAGATCGAGAGAGCCACGTTAGTGAGTGTTAACTCTTAGGGAGCCCGACGCGTGAGCGAGTGGTAAGTAGCGTAAGTACAGATATCAAGTCAGCATTTGCTAATGCAAAGCGATTCAGATTTAGCCCATCAGTACAAAGGCAGTGCAGCAGAGATAATCGCAAGATCTTAGCAGGCAGGCCACTCGCTCACGCGTCGGGTTTCCATGTCGCGCGCCAGCTCTTAGGGAGCCCGACGCGTGAGCGAGTGGTAAGTAGCGCAGGTGCAGATATTACATCAGCATTTGCTAATGCAAACTGATTCAGATTTAGCGCATCAGTACAAAGGCAGTGCAGCAGAGATAATCACAAGATCGTAGCAGGCAGGCCACTCGCTCACGCGTCGGGTTTCCATGTCGCGAGCGCCAGCATTTAGGGAGCCCGACGCGTGAGCGAGTGGTAGTAGCAGCTTAACCTAGCCCGGGTTGTAGTCTTCGAGCGCCAGATACTGATCGATACCTTTGATCTTATCTTCTGCATGGTGGTTAACGTACAGCACAGTTGACTCACTGTGTGCACAAATGATTTCGATCAAGGCCAAAACCCTTTGACGATTCATATCATCAAGTCCTAAGCAGGGTTCATCGAGGATCAATAGCGGCGGATGTTTTACCATCGCACGCGCTATGAGCAGCAATCGTTGATCGCCGTATGATTGGCTGGTGAACGTTTCATCTGCACGTGCTTTCATACCCAGCACTACCAGCCATTGATTGGCAATGTCACGTTGATTGTCGCTGTACTTGCTGTAAAGGCCAATACTGTCGTAAAACCCTGAGATGATCACGTTGCGCAAACTGGTGCCAACGGTGTATTCCCATTGCAGTGCTGTGGATACATAGCCAATAAATTGTTTGATCTGCCAGATGCTTTCACCGCTGCCACGCTGAAAGCCGAAGACGAATATGTCGTTAACATAGCACTGCGGGTGATCGCCGGTTATTAGTGAAAGCAATGCGGTTTTGCCACTGCCATTGCGGCCGGTCAGCTGCCAGTGTTCACCGGGGGTAATGGTAAAGTCGAGTGCATCGAAAATGACTGTGTCGCCGTACTTGATAGAGCCATTGTTGATACGTACCAGCGGTGATTGCGGGTCAAGTGCCGGCAGTGAGCTTTCAGGGTCTGCTGGTGGAACTTGTAAACCCGCGGTTTCCAAGTGGAGTAAGGTGTGCAATTGCTGCCATGCTTCAGTATCGGTGCGTGATATTTGCTGGCTGAGCTCAGCGTCTTTTACGTAGGCCACGTGCGTGACAAACTCCGGGCACTGATCTAATCGATTCAGCACCATCGCAATGGTGGTGGTCTTGGAGATAGTCTGCAAATGCTGCTGCAGTGCTTCAAGGCTGTCGACGTCCAGGCCTTCAAACGGTTCGTCTAGTATTAGCAGTTGCGGGTCACAGGTGAGTGCCCGTATCAACATGACCTTGCGTGACTCGCCGGTGGAGAGCTTTCGAAATGCCCTGTCCAGTAATGGCGTGAGACCGAACTTTTCACACAGTGAGTCTGCAAGCGTCTGGTCCCGGCACACAGATGCAATGATCTCAGAGACCGGTGTGCCTTCAGCGATAACATCCATGATGTCTGCGTCGTCTTTGCGGCGTTCT
>CALGJU010000188.1 GCA_937928685.1 uncultured Granulosicoccaceae bacterium | reverse complement strand
TAAAAGGCCATTGATCATATCTTCATTCGGCTCTTGCACGTTATTTAAAGCGTAGGCTGCACCGGCCCTGACTGCGGGATCAGTGTCGGATAATCCGCGAGTGAACGATTCTTTACTTGTTGCTGAGTTTTTATCCCATCGGCCCATCAATGCGATGCTGTGAGCTCTAACATTTGGGTCTCGATGAAGTGAAAGATTGCTTAAATTATCAGTCAACAGCTGTCTTTGCCCAGCGGTAGCAGTGCTAGTCGGTGTGGCTAACACATTCATCGTGGCTACCAGCATTGAACTGTTACTTTCGGAACTCAATAGATTTATCGCCACGTCTCGAGCTTCCGGGTTGCCCGGTTGCAAACGTGCCAGCAAGTCAAGGCCAGCTAGTTGTGACTGCGGGTCACCGGAATAGGCTAGCTCGCTAGCAGTTTGTACAATTTCAGGGTCGTTGTATTCGCCAAGTAGTGCAGCCAGTTGCTTGGCTCGTTCCGGGCTGATGTTGTAGCGAAATTCTTCCAGAATATCCATTCGGAGATCTGGATCGGTTCGCATCAGTCTTTCTAGTTGGTGAAAGTCGGCATCACTTAGTGGTTCTAATGCAACCGTTGCGGCTTCAATATTATGCGATTGGACTATGTTGCCTGTTGAGGCATTGTTGGTTGGTGGGATCAGCTGATCTAATGTGGTTTGTTCGATTAAAGGCGAATTTACTTTTTCTTCACTGCTTGCGTCCCCACTATTTGCCAGGGGGTTAAACACATTTTTTTGTTCAGCAGCAATTGATTCGATACCACCTTGTGTTGCGTTTACTTCCGCTGCGGGGAGTTGAATGTCCGGATTTTTCTGAGGTTTTAATAATAACCAACCGCCCGCCAATATGGCGAGCGGGAGGATAGCAAGTAATAATTTATTAATTGCTTTTAACTACTACTGAGGAGCGGCGTTCGAAAATGGAACCTGCACTGTGCTGCCTGGAGTACTGGCCATTGTCCAGCCCTTAAATTCAAGACCGTCAACAAGGTTATAAAACTGAACAGTATTTAAGTCACATCCAGTGCCAGTGCCATCGATAGCGTGAGCATCTTCAGTGGCTGTGCTATTGCTCTCGATTAGTGATAACTCGCCATTCAATGCACCCCAAGTTTGAGGCCCCACTATACCGTCAACTAAAAGACCTCGAGCAGTCTGGTAGTCTCTGACAGCTTGCGCGGTATTCGGGCCGAAGTCACCATCAGCAAAAGCGGTAACAGATGTTGCAGGTCCAGTGCGGAAACCGGTACACCACACAATTCGTTGTACACCTTGAGTGTAAGAGCTAAAAGCCCATGTTCCGCCGTCTTTCAGAAGGCAGTTGTCTGACCAATCACTGTTGGATGAATTGGTATCACCGCAACGATCTATAACCGGTGTTTCTGTCGGGGTTTCGGTCCCATCAACGATATTAGTACCGCTTAGGGTGCCGGCTTCAGCTTCCTGAAGATTGGTAGTACCATCACCATCGATGTCATCAGCGCCATCATCAATACCGTCGAAATCACTGTCGAGCAAATTGGGGTCTAATCCTTCTACGCCGTTTTCTTCTGTGTCGAAAAGCCCGTCGCCGTCAGAGTCCAGGTCGGTTATCGGGAAAGGTGTGCTGAGAACTGGATTGATGCCGCCATCACCATTATCGCTGCCACCAGTCATTTCACCATCTATGGTGCCGCCGGAACTACCGCCACAGGCAGCCAGTGTTGCAGACATCAGGCAGATAGCAGAAAGGTGTACTGCGCGTTGGGTAAGGCCCGCGGTTAGCGGATTGAGTTTAGAAGGTAGTTTCATAGGTAATTGGCTCCTGGTAATTAAGCGCCGATTGAAAACGAATGGATAGCACCCTGACACACATCGGTTGGGAGTACAGGCAAAGTTAAGAGCGTCTCGTTCACGTGGGTTGTGCGTGGTCAGAGATTCTTGTGCCATATGTATAGCGCAAATTCACTACTTGAGAATGTAAATTATTGCTTATCTAACCTGAACGTAAACAGAAGTGGAGTCAGTTAATTGACTTGTCCGTGAGGTTCCGGTGTATCGTTTTATGGTGCTGTGTTCGCGCTGCATGAGTAAGCAGTCAGTCACACTGAGTGAAGAAACCACTCTTCGGGAACCGCTCAAAAATAAATTATTAGGTGGATGTCCTCCACATGTGCCGTCGTAGGCCGTGGACCTTGAGCCATCGGCTCAGGTGGGAACAGTTAGGGCTGTATCAGGCTTCCCGCCGTAGCGGACATGCACAACAACAACAATAACAAACTCCCGGGTATCGAAATAGGCTCAAGGGAATAACGGGCCTGCTAACGAACACCGCAGAGGACACCCAAACTTTACTCTGTAAACCTTAGTCCAAACAACTTTATATTGCACTAATACTAAGGGTGCAGTTTCGAGCCAAGAGTGCATTTTAAAGATCAACACGTAAGATCGGTAACACGCTACCACTGCCCAGACAACAACTGAATGATGGTGACTGAATTGCTACAAGCAAGAGCTACTGCGATTGAATATTGGGCAGGATTTCCTGCTCTGGCTTTGGCTGCTTGTCATCCAGAGCTTTGTCTATTCTTGCCGACATGTCTATAACGCTATTCGACACAGCGGTGAGAATGTCAGTGTTATCGGCAGCACCCTGCAGTTCATTGGCAAGATTGAGTGCCGTTAGTACGGCCGCTTTCTCAGAAGAGATATTTGCGCCGATATTTTTTGCTGCACGCATACGGGTGTCAACATCGACAGCCGCCTGAATCAGGTGTTGCTTGTCTCCGGGGCCACACTGGATCTGGTACTCCTTCTCCATGATGTAGACATTTACCGAGACTTTGCTGGGTGCAGCTTTACTGGTAGTCATTATGCGGATTCCAACGATTTCAAGCGGGTTATGATAGCCTCTACTTTGGTCCGGGCTAAGTCGTTTTTCTCGATGAGCCGCGATTTTTCTGCGACCAGATTACTTTGCTGCGCCTTTAAAGATGCGTTCTCAACCTTAAGCTGATCTGTCTTATCAATCAGCTCTGACACCTTATTTTCAAGCTCTGCTATCTGATCCGTGGTGATTTTTTTGTTGTTATCCATGGGCAAAATAGTATTTTGTGTGGGCGGTGGGCCAACGCTTTGTTAGTGCGAGAACCTTCATGGTAAATCAGCGTCGACTCAATAACATGAACAAAAGTTAACCTAATCTTTCTACTGTATCGGTAAGTCCGCATTTTATATGAGAAAAAATTCCCAATCAGCCGGTGTACTGCCGTGTGTACAGCAGACAATAATCCGGGCGAATCGCGAGCCGACCGCGCTTCCCGCAATCAATCTAACACGGGGGACGTAGCATGGTGGCAATGCCCGTTTATTCACAGGTAGATGACGCCTTGTTCTCTGGTGGGTCAGCCGTTTGTGCTGCTGAGTGCCATGGGGTGCTGTGTGGAATCCTCTGTGCGTCCGGTTCATCTGATATGCAGCAGTGGGTGCGCCATCTTTTTGAGGCGCGTACAACTGATCGAGAGATCTCGGCTGACTCCCTGAGACTGTTACACGACGTTCATCAGTGCACTCTGTCAGAGATAAACCACGAAACACTGGAGTTCACGATGCTGCTGCCGGATCAGCTCGAGTCGCTCGATGTCAGAATCAGTGGTTTGGCGGATTGGTGCAGCGGTTTCAGCCTTGGGCTGATAATGGGCGGGTTGAATGATCAAATGTTGGTCAGTGATGATGTGCGGGAATTTGTTGAAGATGTGCAATACATTTCCGGTGCAAGCTTCAGCGAGGAAGAAAGCGATCTGGATCAGGCTGAAAAGTCGTTTACCGAGATTGAGGAATATGTGCGTATGGGCGTGCTGTTAATTAATGAAGAGTTGCAGCCGCTTAAACAAAAGCCAACAATTCACTAATTGCTGGCATCCGTAAATAGTGCGTAGCAAGGTTGATCAAATGTGTGAGATCAGGCTACCGCACTCTAAATTAACTCTGGACCGGTACTCACAGCCTCCAGACTGACAACATAGCAAACTGACAGCAGAACCCAATCGATGCAGGACACAATCACATTGCGCCGCGAGCGAGCCCGTCGGCGAAAAAACCTGATGAATGCAATCGGTAAAGATTCGATTGCTATTATTCCGTCTGCGCCAGTCAAGATGCGCAGCAAAGACACAGACTACAAGTACCGGCAAGACAGTGACTTCTTTTACCTGACAGGATTTGATGAACCAGAGTCTGTTGCGGTGCTCATTTCGGGTCGTCGTGCTGCCGAGTACATTGTTTTTTGTCGCGAGAGTGACAGGCTGATGGAAACCTGGAATGGCCGTCGGCTTGGAGTAGATAAGGCTCCCGAAGCGCTCGATGCGGATGATGCATTTCCAATTGACGATATCGATGAAATTTTACCCGGCTTACTTGAGGGTCGTGAGCGGGTGTATTACTCGATGGGTCGAGAAACACTTTTTGATAATCGCATTATTGGGTGGATCAACCAGTTAAAGGCCAAGTCAGGTCCCGGTGCCAATGTGCCGAGTGAGTTTATCTCGCTCGATTTCTATCTTCATGATATGCGACTGATCAAAAGCAGGTCGGAACTCGCGCTACTGCGTAAGGCCGCAAAGATCAGCGCTTCGGGTCATGAGGCGGCGATGAAAGTCTGCGCGCCGGGAAAAATGGAATACGAACTTGAAGCCGAATTAATCTCAGAATACCGACGCAACGGCGCTGATCATTCTTTTCTGCCAATTGTCGGTGGTGGCGCTAATGGATGCATTCTGCACTACACGGAAAACAGCGATAAGCTGCAAGACGGACAAATGGTGTTGGTCGATTCAGGAGCTGAGTGGCAGTGCTACGCGGGTGATATTACCAGGACGTATCCTGTGAACGGTGTGTTCAGTGGTGCTCAGCGTGAAATTTATGAGATTGTGCTGGAGGCCAATGTGGCGGCCATCGCTAAAGTCGTGGCCGGTAATCATTGGAATGATCCGCACGATGCTGCAGTCAGGGTGATTACCCGCGGGTTGCTTAAACTTGGCATTCTTAAGGGGGATTTAAAAAAGCTGATAAAAGAAGAGGCTCATCGAACCTACTACATGCACCGCACCGGGCATTGGCTTGGAATAGATGTGCATGATGTAGGGGAATACAAGATTGACGATAAATGGCGTTTACTGGAGCCTGGCATGGTGTTGACCATCGAGCCTGGTATCTACCTGCCTGCCAGCAGTTCAGTACCGAAGCGTTATAGAAATATTGGCATTCGTGTGGAAGACGATGTAGTAGTCACGAACGATGCCCCTGAAGTAATGACTGACTCTGTGCCGAAAACCGTGAGTGAAATAGAGGCGCTAATGCAGCGCAGCTAGACGATGACTACCCACCCTAAAGATATTATTGTTATTGGCGCTGGCCTGGTGGGCGCGATACAAGCGCTGTTGTTAGCGCGCGCCGGTAATAAAGTGATCGTGGTAGAGCGACGATCCCTATTATCTACAGCAAGTGTTCAAGATCATTTCAGTAGTCGAACTGTTGCATTGTCGCACCGCACGTGGCAGCTGCTCTGCGGCGGAAATCTTTGGCCGTCGATTGATCACTGTGCAATAGATACCATCCATGTAACAGAGCAGGGCAAGTTCGGATCGGTAACAATAAATGCCCGTGATGTCAGCGTTGAGGCACTCGGGTTTGTCTTGTCGAACACTGACTTCGAGTGTTACCTGCACCGTTTATTGAAAGCCGAACCCGGTGTTGAAATACTTGAAGCATCTAAGGTTCAATCGCTTCATCAATCAACTGATAAAGTGACATTGATTGTCGAGCAGCAAGGGCACGAGCAGGAGATTATTGCAGATCTACTCATTGCGGCAGATGGAACTGGCTCTGCGATTCGAAGCATGCTCGGGTTAACAGTTGATGAACGCGATTACCAGCAATGTGCAGTGCTTGCCAATGTGGCAACGACCAAGCCACATCAGCATAAAGCTTATGAGCGGTTTACAAGTGCCGGCCCACTAGCATTATTGCCATTATCAACAAAACAGGACAACGGTCATGTTTTTTCGATGATCTTTACTGCCGCAGCGGCCGATAAAGAGTGGCTGCATGGCATGTCTGATGAAGAATTTTTAAGTCTATTGCAGAAAAAATTCGGCGGAAAGTTAGGTCGTTTTGAAAAAATAGGTAAAAGAGTTGTCGCGCCTTTAATGTTAACAGTTAGTGCCAGGCAAGTTGAGTCACGCTGTGTGTTGATTGGCAACGCAGCGCGAACACTGCATCCGGTGGCAGGCCAGGGGTTGAATCTGGCGGTGCGTGATGTATTTGAATTGGCCTCGTGCCTTGATTCCAATAGTGATGTTGGTCTCGCTTTAAAAGAGTTTGGTGAAAAACGCCGTCGTGATCAGGTGTTGGTGACGAGGCATACCGATTTGCTGGCTCGAGCCTTTACTCAAAAGTCATGGCCGCTTCGCATGCCATTGTCGGTCGCGAGTAGCTCATCTTTTTTGTTGCTTGATTTTCTCAATCCCTTAAAGCGAAAATTTGCCCAAGTAAGTATGGGCCATCACGTGCCATTGCCTCGATAACGATGAGTTCGCGCTCAGTAGCGTTGAGCAAGCCCAATCGATTTTGTCTGCTGTTCGCTTTTGAATTGGACCCGGGTGGTACTACTTCAAGGTTTTTCCATAACTGTTGAAAAGTGTGACTATGTAGCCAGTGACAGAGGACTTTGCCTGCGAATCGATTACGGTTTTACACACCGCTTCCGAAAAAGAATGGTTCGTTTGTAGTAATATCGGCGGGCTAAGGTAGAAGGTTTTCCAAAATTCGAAAAGCGCTGATCGCTTGTTTTAGCCGTTTGTTTAAGGCTGTATTTCTCTGAGCCACGTCACCTATGACTGTAAATTCTTTGCCATTGGTTTCTGTTGTGTTGCCGGTCTATAACGAGGCGGCATTACTGCGTAAGCACATTGTTGAGATATGTACGCACCTACAGAAAATGGAAGACCGTTATCGGTGGGAAGTGATCATTGTCAATGATGGCAGCGCCGATGGCTCTGCGGCGATCGCCGATGAGCTTGCCAGCGAATATGCCAATCTGTCAGTCATTCATCACCCGACAAACTTCGGTGTCGGTCAGGCGCTTAAGTTCGGCTTTGCAAACACTCGTGGCGACTATGTTGTGACGCTTGATGTGGATCTCAGTTATGACGTACATCACATCGAGGAGCTCGTAGAGAAACTGCGTGAGCGCAGTGCAAAGATTGTACTGGCATCGCCTTACATGAAAGGTGGAACGATTGCGAACGTACCTTTCAAGCGTAAGGTGCTGAGTATATTGGGTAACAAGTTTCTGACCTTTTTCAGTCAGGCCGATTGCTCAACAGTGACTTGCATGGTGCGTGGTTATGATGGGCCGTTTGTTCGATCGCTGGATCTGCGTTCGATGGGCCTGGACTTGATGCCGGAGACGCTATACAAAGCAATGATCCTTCGAGCTGGTATTAAAGAGATACCCGGTCGACTCGATTGGGGGCCGCAGCTTGAATACGCTCAGAACCGAACATCAAGTATGCGGATATTCCGGCATATAAACTCTACTTTGATGTCTGGCTTTGTCTTTCGTCCAATGCATTTCTTTATTCTTCCGGGAATACTTCTTGGATTATTCGCCACATACGTGACATTCTGGATGTTTGCTCATTACTTTGATGCGTTACTCGCGGCTCGTGTGATTGATGTGAACGCGAGCAAAGAAGCAGCTCTGGCCAGTGCGTATAACGACAACCCGCACACTTACGTTGTGGGTCTGACTTCAATTATTTTGTCAGTGCAGCTTATGAGTCTTGGTGTTTTGTCTCTACAGAGCAAAAGAAACTACGAAGATCTCTATCACTTAAATTCAGCTAATTTTCATGCGCTGAAGAAAACTATGGAAAACAATTCCAGTGAGTCGTAAAACTATTCTAATTACAGGGGTGGCAGGTTTTCTTGGTTCGAACCTGGCACTTCGTCTTTTATCAGAAGGCCATAAGGTTGTCGGAGTGGATAACCTTTCGATGGGGCATATGTCTAACCTTGCAACAGCGATGTTAGATCCGGGCTTCGAATTCGTAGAGGGCGATGTGACCGACGAAAATATGTTTCGTGGTTTGTCAGATGATATTGAAGTACTTGTACATCTTGCTGCTTTTAAGATTCCCCGCTACGGCAAAGCTATAGATACACTAAAAATTAATCTTCACGGCACAGAAAATACTCTTGATTTTGGCAAAGACAGAAATATCAAGTGCGTGCTGGCATCAACATCTGATGTGTATGGTAAAAATCCGGCCGTGCCATTTTCTGAAGAGCATACAGATAGTGTGATCGGTGGTTCCAAGGTCACGCGTTGGAGCTATGCGGTATCAAAGTTGTTTGATGAACATCTAGCCCTTGCCTATCAGGATTCGTACGGATTTCCTGTAACGTTACTGCGATTTTTCGGATCGTATGGCCCGCATCAAGCGCTGTCCTGGTGGGGCGGTCCACCACCAGTGTTTATTGAAGCCGTGCTGAACGATAAAGTCATTCCGATACATGGCGACGGCATGCAAACACGAAGCTTTACCTATGTGTCAGATACCATTGATGGTATTTACCAATCGATTTTTCGTGATGAAGCAAATGGTGAGATATTAAACATCGGTTCAAAAGAGGAGGTCACCATTCTTGAGCTGGCAAAGCGTATTAAAGCCGCCAGTGGCACTGCCGGTGAGCTCAAGTATGAGCTGGTGCCATATGCCTCTTTTAGTAAGAATAAGTATGAAGATGTTATGCGCCGGGTGCCTGATACTACGTTGTGCGAAAAAATCCTTGGTGTGTCGGCAAAAGTGTCTTTAGATGAGGGTATTCGTCGGACCATTGAATGGCAGAAGCTGGCAGTTTGCGAGCGTGGCTTCGGCTAGATCCACAAGTCATGTAGGTCCAATTTGCCAGACAGAGATAGTCAGATGCGCGTAGGAATAATCGGTGGTGGTTTAATGGGCATGGCGTTAGCACGACGTTATGCATCCGATGGTCATGAGGTTACGGTGGTGGAGTACGCCAATCAACCCGGTGGCCTGGCAACATGGTCTGACTTTGGCGGTTTTACGTGGGATCGCTTCTACCATGTGATTTTACCTTCTGATCAACAGCTGATCGGCTTTCTTAAGGACGTGGGGATGGCCGATGAGCTTGAATGGAACAGAACCTACACTGGATTCTATGTTGACGAAAAGCTGCATTCCATTAGTAGTAACGTTGAGTTTTTAAAATTTCCCCTGCTGTCTTTTTTCTCGAAAATAAGACTCGGGTTTACCATGCTGTATGCGTCGCGCATCAATAGCTGGAAGCCGCTCGAGCAAATTACCTGTGAGCAGTGGCTTAGAAAAGTCTCGGGCAATGAAAATGTAGAGAAGCTTTGGAAACCATTGTTGCTGGCGAAGCTTGGGCCGAGTTACTCCAGAGTGTCTGCGGTATTCATTTGGTCGTATATCAAGCGTATGTTTTCAGCACGTGATAAATCTGCCAGCGCTGAGCACCTGGGTCATGTGCGTGGTGGCTATGAAAGTATTTTTAAAAAAATCGAGCAACAGATTAAGCACTCTGGTGGCGATGTATTGCTGAATGAAACGGTGATGCGGGTGTCAGCGAATGATGAAGGTGTGACAGTCCATACACCGCAGGCGTCTCACTTGTTTGACCAGGTGGTATGTACAAGCCCTACTAACGTGCTTGAAAATATTGTCGATGAAAGTCTACTTTCAGTGGGGCACAGTACCGGTAGCGTGGAGTACCTTGGAGTGGTTTGTGTGGTGTTGGTGACGAAAAAGCCCATTACCCGATTTTATGTTGTCAATATTGCAGATGAAACCATTCCGTTTACCGGGGTAATCGGCATGAGCAATGTGATAAATACTAAGAACACCGCTGGAAATCATCTCACATATCTTCCACGTTATTTGCTATCCACCGACCCTGAAATTGAAAAGCCTGATAGTCATTTTCAAGAGACATTTTTAGCGGGTATTAAGAGAATGTTTCCTGATTTTAAGGAGTCTGACATTATCAGTGTGCATGTACATCGAGCGGTTAAAGTACAACCACTACAAGTTTTGGACTATTCATCTATGGTGCCGTCGGTTGAGACAAGTGATCCGCGATTACATGTACTAAATACCAGCCAGTTTGTGAATGCCACATTGAACAATAACGAAGTGATAGGCGCGGTGAACAGATTTTACGATGACGTAGTATTGTCAAATGAGTAACGACATGCATATTGTCTCTGTGGTGGGTGCACGGCCGCAATTCGTCAAGTTGGCACCGATCTCCCGTGCATTCAAAGAGCATGATTCTGTCCGTCACACAATTATTCATACCGGTCAGCACTATGATGACAATATGTCGTCGGTGTTTTTTGATGAACTTGAAATCCCGAGGCCGGATGTTAATCTCGATATTGGATCCACTAGCCATGCGGTACAGACAGGCAGGATGATGGAGCAGCTTGAAAGCTGGTTTCAATTACACTCACCTGATGTGGTAGTGGTTTATGGTGATACCAATTCCACGTTAGCGGCGTGTCTGGCTGCCGCAAAGATACATATCCCTGTTGTACATATTGAGGCAGGCTTGCGCAGCTTTAATAGAAGTATGCCGGAAGAAATAAATCGTGTTGCCACCGATCATTGCAGTGATCGACTATATGCCCCGACACCTGCAGGGATGGTTAATCTGAAAGCAGAAAATCTCGCCTCGCGTGCGGTATTTTGCGGTGATGTTATGCGGGATGCGGTCGAACATAGTGTACGTTTAGCTGAATCCAGTGAGGGAAAATTGCCACAATATGAGGGCGATTTCGGGCTGCTGACACTGCATCGTCCGTCCAATACTGAAGTGAATGTGCTGGTGCCATTGTTAAAGGCGCTGGATGAATTGGCACAGAGCACGATGCCATTGGTTTTTCCGGTTCATCCCCGAACCCGTAATATTTTAAAGGCTGAAAAATTATTGCTGTCCGATGCAATTAAGCTGGTTGAACCGTTGCCCTACCTTGAGATGTTGATGACGGTTAAAAAAGCCAGGGTTGTGCTGACAGATTCAGGTGGTTTGCAAAAAGAAGCGGCCTTTCTCGGAACGCAATGCATTACGTTGCGGGAAGAGACCGAGTGGACTGAAACTATTGATCTAGGAGTAAATCGATTGGTAGGTGCTGATAGCGCAAAGATTGTTGCAGCAATGAGAGCGTTGTCTGCCACGGAGTTCTCTGTTCAGCCAGAGACTATGACAGAAATTAACAAGATATTTGGCCAAGGCGATGCGGCAGTTAAAATCACTGACGATGTCATCGTATTTGTCGAACAGCGTCGGGAAAATAAATGAACGATAAACCTGTTATGAGTCTTTCACTGGATCTGGATAACCAGTGGACCTATATGAAAACGCATGGAGATCCAAACTGGGAGTCATTGCCGAGTTACCTTGACGTGGCGGTCCCCAGAATTCTTGAGTTTTTGCAGGAAAGGAACATCAAAATCACTTTCTTTATTGTCGGCCAGGATGCCGTTTTGGATAAAAATCGTGATGCGTTGGGGCAGTTGCACGCGGCAGGTCATGAGATAGCCAATCACAGTTTTCATCACGAACCGTGGTTGCATTTATATTCACGACAAAAGCTGGAAGAGGAGTTGGCGCGCGCTGAAGAGGCTATCGAGGCTGCGACTGGTGTAACAGTAAAGGGATTCCGTGGTCCGGGATTTAGCCTTTCTACATCAACATTGAATGTGCTGCAGCAGCGTGGCTACGAATATGATGCAACGTCTTTTCCTAATTTATTGAATCCGCTGGCCAGGGCCTATTTTTTCTCTAAAAGCCAATTGAGTGATGAAGAGAAGCAGCAGCGCAAAGCGTTGTTTGGCACTTTCTCAGACGCAAAGCGACCGGTAAAACCCTACAGTTGGTCGCTTGAACAAGGTGAATTACTTGAGTTGCCAGTGACCACGATGCCGTTATTTAAAGTGCCGGTGCACTTCAGTTATCTGGTTTATCTTGCCAGTTACAGTGCAATTGCCGCCAATCTGTATACGAGCATGGCTGCGTCAATGTGTAGGCTTACGGGCACTGAGCCATCATTACTACTGCACCCGCTGGACTTTATGGGGGTAGAAGATAAAACCGGTTTAGAGTTTTTCCCCGCCATGAGTATGCCGGTGGAAAAAAAGCTTGAGCTGATGGATGGATTCTTTTCACGTCTGGAAAAATCTTTTCGACCCGTGCCAATGGGTGAGCATATTTCTCTGATCAAAAATCGTCAGAATTTAAAGCGTTATCCTGCAAAGTTTGCACATGATAAAGCGGCTGCAGCATAAGGGGGCGAAACACCGGTGAATTACACTTGGCGATCAACGGCGATGGTGGCGCTGGGTATAGTGTTGGCTTTAGTTTGTGCAGATCTTGCAATGAGTGCATTTTACAATGTACCCGCCAAGCGACAAGTGCGTGATGGTCTAAAGGATCTGCAGCGTATTCCGAATGTGCTCGCGGTCAGTTCTAGTCACGGTCGATCGTTTCACGTACTGGGAGATACACTGAGAGATCGTACAGACGGTGGAACAGACCTCATCGCTGTGGCCCTGGAGGCGGGAAAAGTCGATGCCATGGAATGGGTATTACATAATCGTTTAAAGCCGGTCATTGTCGATCACAGTGGCGCGGTTCGCGAGCCATTGACGCATATGATCTTTGGCATCACCTGGTGGGATACCTGTCGGCAGGAACTTCCGACGCAAACTGCGCACAATGTGGTGACTCATGGCTGGACCGCGTCCGATTACCTTGATGATTTTTCTGTCAAAGGCGCGACTGAACTGAATCGCAACTATGTACGCAATTTGTGGCGGCATAGTTTTTCTGCGTCCGCGTTGGTGAGAACACGATTTGCTATCAGTGAAAATTTCAGCCGATTCACCAACTTTTTAAGAGTGATGGTACTGGGAGGATTGCCGGAGGACGAATACCAACAGACACTCGATCGCTGGCACGATGATATAGACAATGGTCATCAGTGTTACTTGTCTGATATGGATATGGCTGCATTGGATCGTTTTACCGAATTTACTAAACAACACAAGCTGGATTTTACCGTGGTGCTGTTTCCTCTCAAGCCAGATACCATCACTGAAACAGGGCTAAGAGACACGATAAAGCCATTCGCCACTGCACTGAAAGCCTATGGTAAAGAACACGCTATTCGTGTGGTCGATATGACATTGGGCATTCTTGATGACAACGAGTTTATGCTGGATCTTGATCACGTTACCCCATCGGGTAACGTTAAGTGGTCTGAGCATGCGCTGGATAACGAACTTAAGTTTCTGCTCGGGGTTAGCCCGGTGGGAGCCGCTCAGTGAGTTTTACCAATGTAGAGTTTTTGTTTTTTCTGCCGGTGGTGTTTCTACTCTATTGGGGCGGGCCATGCCATAGGGTTTATCAAAATACAATTTTGCTCGCAGCGAGCTATTTGTTTTTTGGATCGTGGCATTGGCAGTTGCTGGTACTGATCATTGCCGGTACCTGGATTGACTACTACATCAGTCGCCAGTTTGCCATGCGAGACAATGATGATAGTCACCGTAAGCACCTGTTGATTGTCAGCTTACTGTTTAGTCTGGGCAGTCTCTGTTTCTTTAAATACGCAGGTTTTTTTGCCACTGCCGCGAATGATGCGCTTCAATTGATTGGCATTCAGAATAGTTTGCCCGTCCTGAAGCTGATCCTGCCGCTGGGCATTTCCTACTGGACGTTACAACGCGTAGGCTACATGCTAGATACTTATTGGCGTCGCATCGAACCCGCAAAATCATTGTTAGATTTTTCAGTGTTTGTTTGTTTTTTCGGGCAAGTGGCCGCTGGCCCTATTTCACGAGCGTCCGAGTTACTTCCGCAGTTACAGGAGGCCAGACGACTGGCGCCGCATTGGATAGCGACCGGTGCTTTCGCGTTTCTAGTAGGTTATGCGCTAAAGGCATTCGTCGGAGAAATGCTTGGCGAGAGTTTGGTCTCAAGGGCATTTTCATCACCCGAGATCTACACGTCATTGTCATTATGGATTGGCGTGTTTGGATTTGCAGGCCAGGTGTTTGCGGATTTTGCAGGCTACAGCCTGATGGCCATTGGTACAGCCCGTTTATTTGCCATTGAATTGCCGATGAACTTTAACGTGCCTTTCCTGAGTCGCAGCTTGCCAGAGCTGTGGCGTCGCTGGCACATCACATTAAACCGCTGGTTGTTTGAATATATTTTTACCCCGCTGACAACAAGCAAGGGCTGGTTCCGCAATCGTCTTGATCTTGGTATGTTGATTGTGTTTGCGGCATCAGGGCTCTGGCATGGTGCCGCATGGACTTATGTATGTTGGGGCCTGCTGCACGCGGTTGGTATGATTGTGCATCGAAACTGGGATATGCTTTACCGCAGCTGGTGTCGTCGCAACCGTCTGTTTGTCACCATTCGAAAATCATGGCCCTATTCATTAGTGAGTTGGCTATTAACGATTGTGTTTTTTGTTCTGACGTTGGTGCCATTTCGTGCTGCGGATATTGGAACTGCGGCGAGCTACTATAGCGGGTTGGTGCAATCGCCCGGTTCGACCGAACTGGCTATAAGCCCTATGGTATTGCTTGCGTTTTTGTTTATCGTCAGTATGCACCTGATTGAACTCGAACCACTGAGTAAAATCAAAACGCTGTTCTATGCAATACCACCTTTGATTCGTGGTGTTGCATACGGTGTAGCGATTGCTATTTTGGTGCTAATAGTACCTTTTTCAAAGGGTACCTTTATTTATCAGCAGTTTTAGTTGACCTGGATAGTAGAATTATTATGAGTGAAGAACAAAAGCTAAGACAGTTGATCATTGATTGGCTCGATGATAACTATCACTTTGGTGATGCAGAGAGTCTTATTGATGGAGACGAAGAGCGGTCGTTTCTCCAATCCGGAATATTAGACAGTTTGGGATTCGTGTCCTTGGTGCTGTTTCTTGAGAACAGCTGTTCCGTATCGGTTGATCGTTCTAACCTGAGCCCGGAGAACTTCGATAGTCTGGGTAAGATCTTACGATTTATTATTCCTCTGCCAAATTACAAGCTTGGCTGAGACAGCTGATAGGTAAGTTAAGAATCAGGGCCGATATGATGCAAGAGTTGACCGAGCTGGCAAAGTTTACGCGTGTACTTGAGCAACAGAACTCTACTTCCTTCGTTACCTATGCCGACCTGCATCAATGGTGCTGTGAGCACCCTGGAGTGTTTTGGTCAGCGTTGCTCTGCTATTCCAAAATACCCTTCTACGGCAACCTTAACCCTGCGCTGACGGGAACTGATTTCATAGATCGGGAGTTCTTTCCGAACATCACTTTAAATTATGCCCGATGCCTGCTCGATGATTCATTGGACACATCGACGGGTGATTTGGCAGTAACGGTTGTTGCTGAGACAGGGCAGGTCGAGTCTGTCAGTCGGGCGGAACTTCGTACTTTAACACTATCGGTGGCATCGACTCTCAGAGATAAAGGGGTAGTGTCCGGTGATCGGGTGGTGGCCATAGCAAGGAATTCAATAGAGAGCATTGTTGCCTGTCTCGCCTGCGCAGCTTTGGGGGCGACATGGTCATCAGTGTCGCCTGAACTTGGCGCAACCGCCATCGTAGAGCGATTTGGTCAGCTGCAACCTAAAGTTCTTTTTACTAACACTGAATATACATTGAATGGTGTCGTCAATAATATTGAGGATACGCTATCTGAGTTTCTAGCGGGTGTCAGTTCTATCGAACAAGTCGTGATGTTAGCAAGCCGGGATCCGTTAGTAGAACCGGATCAGCTGTTGAGCTCTGATGCAAATGTTCTGCGATGGGAAGAGATGCTTGGAGACACTTGTCTAACGCTTGAGGAACTGGATGAGTACCCCTTTAATCATCCGCTTTTTGTTTTATTTTCATCAGGTACTACCGGTGTGCCAAAGTGCATTGTTCATGGTGCAGGGGGTACGTTGCTGGAGCATTTGAAAGAACATCGGCTTCATGGTGATTTAGGTGCAAAAGATACGCTGCTGTTTCAAACCTCAACTGGTTGGATGATGTGGAATTGGCAGCTCAGTGCATTGGCAAGCGGCACGCATATTGTGCTTTACGATGGTAGTGTTTCCTGTCCTGAAAAATCCAACCTGCTTAAGGTAATTTCCGATCACGGGGTGACTGTATTTGGTACCAGTCCGGCCTATATTCAGTTCTTAATTGAATCTGGTGTCGTACCCGTTTCTCTACATGAATTCCCGCAGTTACGTGTAATTCAAAGTACTGGTTCTGTGTTGAGTGAGGCGCACTTTTCGTGGATTGTTGAGTCATTTAAAAAGGTCCCTGTTCAATCGGTTTCCGGTGGCACTGATATGATCGGCTGTCTTGTTCTGGGCCATCCTGAACTGCCGGTTCACACCGGCGATAGCCAATGTATTTCACTCGGCATTGATGTTCGAGTGAAACCTGACGATGCTAATCTCACTAAGCTTGCCCATGTGGGTACGGGAGAATTGGTTATTGTTAAACCGTTTCCATCGCAACCTGTGTTTCTGTGGAATGATCCTGAAAGCGTAAAGCTAAAAAGCAGTTACTTTGATAAAAATCCTGGAGTATGGACACACGGTGATCAGATCAGAATTAGCGAAAGCGGCTCACCCCGGATACTGGGTCGATCGGACGGGACGCTTAATATTCGTGGTGTACGGATTGGTCCTTCGGAAATACTGACCGTCGTCAATCAAATAGACGGCGTGCATGAATCGATGGCGATAGAACAGGTTTCACCACGTGAACCCGGCGGTTCGCGGCTTGTGTTGTTGCTGGTAATGCATTCTGATGAACCACTGGAGCGGCCATTTGTATTGCAGCTAAAAAAACGTCTGGCGTTGGAAGCCAGTCGATTACACGTTCCAGCGGTGGTTGCAAAGGTGCCGGCTTTACCTCGTACTCATAACGGTAAGTTGTCAGAGAAAGCTGCCAGGGATGCAATTAACCGCCATGAGGTCGTTAACTTTGCGGCACTGTCGAACCCTGAAGTGCTTGCTGAAATTCAACAACAGGTGCCTGAAGCACCGCTATGAATTTGTTGGTGATTAGATACCACAGCCAGATGATTCAGTGTAGACAACTACAGATTGGTTGTTGCCGAACTGGTTGTTTGCAATCGGGACCAGGTGGTATTGCTTGCTGGATAACCAAGCTTTCATCTGTGCCATGTAGTCGTCGTAGCGGTTGCCGTATTTTCCAGGGTGTTCTACAAACACAAACATCTTAATGTTGTAGTCGGCAATTCGTTGTTCCAGCAGTTGCGCTTGAAATGGGTGGTGAGTGTAGATGTCAGCGTGGGTGACTGTGGGCTGTCCGGTATGCAGATGCAAGTGTTGCCCATGGGTGCTCCAAATTGATCCGACCGATTGATAATTTTCAAAGCACTGATCGATGTAGGACGAAAGATTATCTTTATTTGTAACAGAGATCTTCATCATTTCATCTGCGGACTTTGATTCGGCAAGATACCACTCTCGAGAGGTAATTAGCTCGTTCGCTTGTGCGATAAGGTAGAGCAAAAGTAACGCGCTTATTGAGTAGGAAATTTTCTTC
>CALGJU010000187.1 GCA_937928685.1 uncultured Granulosicoccaceae bacterium | reverse complement strand
ATTGTACTGATGGTGGTTCACACTGACCGTGATGGTACAAGCCGATTGATCTCCGCTCGAAGCACTTCCAAAGGAGCGACGAAATTATGAAAAAGCGATATAACAAGGCACTATCAGCTGAAGCGCTGGCAGCAATGCCTGATGAAGATATCAACACCACTGACATTCCCGAGCTAGATGATGAGTTTTGGAAGAACGCACGTGTGCGTTTTCCAGCAGAAGGTAAGGAGCGATTAACCGTTAGATTCGACGAAGATATGGTGCAGTGGTTTCGATCTTTGGGAAGTGGATACCAGACTAAAATGAATGCAGTACTGTGTTCTTTTTATGAAGTAGAAAAAGATAAAAAAAAGTACAAAGTTAAAACAAAGTAAGTGCGAAACCTCTATAGGTTTCGTAAAAGCAGCTATTTCTAAAAGAATCCGACAATGCCGCATCGTTTGTCTTGCTTTGCGGAAATGCGTTTTAAACTTTTAAACAGATTAGCATTGCCGCTTGTTATTGCCCGGCAGCCAGCATTGCCTCAATCAGTTCCTGCACCGTAAGCGCCTCTTGCGCTGTAGCCAATTTACAGGGCATACCGTGCAACCACTTATCCAGCTCGGTGAGTTGGCGTTGCAGTGCACTGCTGCGCGGATCCTCACCCGTGCTCCAGTCAATAGATTCAACCCACGGCCCGCCATCAGATTGCCAGAGTTGATAGAACTCCCGAAACTGAAAGCTCATCTTGCTACCCTTGACCGTCACCTCTTGCCGGTCTGGCTGTTGACCACCTGTTGTGCCGATGATATTCACCGGGCATCCATCCGCCGTTTCTAATCGGGCCAATATATCCAGCTCGCACAAGGTAGCATCCTGCGGGTAATACGGCGATGCATAACGCAGTGTTAATGGACCGAGGAAACGGTGTGCTAAAAATAGAAAATGCGAAATAACTTCTCGCGTGTAACCACCCTCCGCTCGAAAGCGTAACCAGTCTGCATCAACCTGCCAGGCACGCGGCCAGGCCACATAGTTCACAACGATATCGATCCCCAATAGCTGGCCAGTCTTGTCGCTATCAATCGCCTGCTGCAACACATCAAAGCCTCGTGAAGATGCCTGGGTAAAGTTCACCACTGCTGGCAGATGTGACGATTCAAGCTGCGCTAGCAGATCTTCGCTTTCAGCATTATCAGTGCCTAACGGTTTCTCCATAAATACGCCCTGCCCGGCCTGCGCTGCCGCTAATGCATAGGCCTTGCGCGGCGCTGGTGGGCAGGCTAAATAAACTACATCAGCATTGGCCATTGCGGCGCTGGCGTCTTTTGCAACTGGCAATTCAGTGCCTAGCTCGCGCGCCTTTGCAATTGACGCATCCGCCGGATCCCAAATACCACTGACCTCGAAATCCGGATGGTTCAACGCACTCTCGAGCATGCGTCGACCCATGATGCCCAGACCGATAATTGCCATCTTATTTGCCATAACTCTAACCCGGATTTTTCATGAGGATTCGGCAGCCTGTTAATAATGCAAGCCAGGCTATTTTCAAAGCTCACAGGCAGCGATGCCGCGCACGTGAAGTCGCTCCATCAAGCCAGCTCAGGATGCAAATAAGCCTTAGGATACCGCATAGGCAACACAGGCCCCAACGGCACAACATTATTCCAGGACCTGCCAAAATACCCCTGCCTGCAATGCACAAGCGAATTACTCGCAGCCACACCGGGCAATGCATAAACCCTGCATAGCCATCGCCACAAATGTGGGTAGTGCAGAATTTTGGCGCCGTTTAATTTCATTCGAACATAATAGACGGGATCATGACGGTAAAGCGTTGGGAACAGTCTTAAGTCGGCTTCAGTAAAACTATTACCCGTTAAAAAAGATCGATCATCTGATGCGAATCGTGCTTCAAGCTCTGACAGCATGTTGAAATAAGCTTCGAATGCCACAACATATACCGCCTGATCAGAAGAGAAACCGGCTTTGTAAGCGCCATTATTAATACTAATGTAAATGGCATCATTCAGCCTATCAATTTCATCGCGCAGGGCACTATTATTCGGATACAGGTCAGATCGGTCAGCAACCGGGATAACACTGCCGAGGTGTGTAGCCTGTTCATTAAGCATTCGAATAATCTCGGCACTTTCATTGTTAACGATCCGTTTCGATTTCTTATCGTAGAGCACGGGCACAGAACCTTCATTTGATCCTTCAGCGGCATAGATCTCTTTAACCAGCCGATGTCCTTCACCCGTACCAGTATCTGCCGTGCATTCAGGTAACGTCTCACCGGTGAGTGTGGCAATACGTGCCGGATTAAATTCCCACAGGTTGGGTGCAACCGGATCACCTTCATTTGTTCTGCCCGGGAACGCCACGTCAAGTGTGATGCTGTCTTGCAAACCAAGTACATTACGCGCGAGTGTTACTCGATGACACCACGGACAATTGAATGCCACAAAAAGGTGATATCGCCCTGGCTCTGCAGGGAAATCCCGATCACCAATGGTTCCCCGGAAACCACTGACACCACGGACAAACTCACCTTTGGCGCGCCGCGCTGCAGCGTTGCTCTGAGACTCCTCGACCGAAGTATTAAGTTGTTTTTTAGACATAGCTGCTGTATTCCGATCTAAACCAGTTCATCCACGCAAGGGGTTAACTGAGCCGTGCACGATCATGCGGTGCGCTAAAATCTACTTCCGGCCCCAGTGGAATCACACGCGAAGGATTTACCGATTCATGGCTAGCGTAATAATGGTCTTTAATATGTTGCATGTTTACAGTCGCAGCAACACCCGGCTGTTGATACAAGTCACGTACATAACCTGATAAATTCGCATAGTCGACTATGCGTCTAATATTGCATTTAAAGTGCCCTACATACACAGGGTCAAAACGCACAAGCGTGGTAAAGAGCCGCCAATCAGCTTCAGTGATGGTGCTGCCTGTTAAGTAGCGCTGCTTTGATAAACGCTCATCAAGCCAGTCAAGTGATTCGAACAAAGGTACAACGGCTTCTGCGTATGCTTCCTGTGTTGTGGCAAAGCCTGCTTTGTAAACCCCGTTGTTCACCGTGTCATAAATACGGTCATTTAAAGTATCAATCTCTTCTCGCAACGGTTCGGGATAATAGTCCCCTTCAATAGCACCGATGCCATCAAAAGCTGAATTGAACATACGTATAATCTCAGGCGACTCATTCGATACAATGGTGTTGGTTTGCTTGTCCCATAGTACCGGCACCGTGACACGGCCGGAGTAGTCAGACATTGCTGCTGTATAGATTTGGTACATATAGTCAGCATTGTTTATCGTATCGGGCACCACTCCGTCACCCGATTGAAAGGTCCAGCCTTTATCTGCCATATACCAATGCACAGTTGAAATCGAAATCATGTCTTCAAGCCCTTTGAGCGCTCGAAAGATCATTGTACGATGCGCCCAGGGGCAGGCCAGTGACACATAAAGATGATAGCGCCCTGCTTCAGCTTTAAATCCGGACTCACCACTGGGGCCCGCAGAACCATCGGCTGTTATCCAGCTGCGAAACTGCGGCGCCTTACGAACGAATCGACCACCACTGGATTTGGTGTCGTACCACTGATCAACCCATTCGCCGTCTTGTAAAAGTCCCATGTAAGGCTCCAATGCAATTAAAATTCTGTTGGTGTGAGCAGTCGCGCTCTTAGATGTATCTGCACTCATTCATTACCAACACCAGCAAAGCGGACACTGCGCTTCGGGCCAGAAATCCCCGCCGCGCAGTTGCACATGCCAATGATATAGGGTTACTATAATTAGGCCAGATATATTCAATAGAATATTTTATTCTAACATTTAGACCCCTATCTAGTGTACTGGAACAAATAGATTGCCCATATGAGTCAATCAATCAAAGTGTCTAATTTTAATAGATAAATCGGGACAACAGTAAGTCATAGAGCCTGCAACGAATGTGGTGTGCACTTTGATTAGTCGCCCCTGCGGGAGCTCGGCATTAGGCTCGCAACTGCGTTGAAGCTCTTGAAAAGAGAATAACTATTGCCTGCGAGCTTCGCCTTGTTGCAAACCAAATGACAAGCTCTCAAATGCACACTCTATTTGGTCCAGTACACTAGTTACCCATTATCACCCACGCCAGCCACCCCTATGGGACAACTCGAAGATCTTCACGCCTTTGTGCAAATTGTCGAGCACGAAAGCATCGGCAAAGCAGCCGCGGCAATGGGCATTGCCAAATCTGCAATGAGCCGTAAATTACGTTTGCTCGAAGAACGTATGCAGACAGAACTGATTGTCAGAACCACTCGCCAATGGGCGTTAACTGAAGCCGGACGCCAATATTACGAACGCGGCTTGAATGTAGTAATAGCGTTTCAAGAGCTTGATAAAACCGTGCAAAATGAAGGCGGTGATCTTGCAGGCGTAATTCGAATGTCAGTCCCTCTTTATTTTGGCAAGTCGGTGTTAACGCAACCGTTGCTTGAGTTTGCT
>CALGJU010000186.1 GCA_937928685.1 uncultured Granulosicoccaceae bacterium | reverse complement strand
GTACTGACTGAATACCGCCCGCTGTAAATCGACGGAAAAATGGTAGCGTATCCAAACCATCTTCACCTTCTCCATAGTTAATCTTACCACTGAAGGCCAGCGTTAAACTGTCTGACAATGGACGAAAGTATTCAAAACTATAGCCAATTTTCAAGTAGGCAAGATCACTGTTAGGTGATGTGGCTTCCAGGCTCAGCGCATTTCGAGCCCCAGAGGTGGCGAATACGGTACGGTTGCGAGTGTCATGGGCATAGCCAATTGATATATCGAACAGGTCGTATTCTGAACCATTCTTTTCAACGAAATTCTGCACTTCGTCCGAGGTAGTCTCGACACACAGCGGCATCTCGTCCATCTCGTCCATCTCGTCGGTCGCTACCACCGTTTCGGCGGGTACAACCGGGCAAGGCTCATTAATGATGGCGTTTACCCTTTCGTAGCCAAAACCAAAACTAAAGGTAGAAAACTCACTCAACGGCACACCATACCGTGCCTTAACTCCATAGCTGTCCAATATATAGTTGGCAGTAGAGTCAAGCTGGCCTGTATCTGTTTTTCTAATGAAGGCTCGGACGTTACGACTTATTCCGTCGTTGGTATAATAGGGATCGGTGTAGGACACAGAAAAATTGTCTTGACTGGTACTATTGTCAAACGTAACCGCAAGCCTTTCACCGGATCCAAATAAATTCTCTTGAGTGAAGTTCACATTAAAGATGAATCCG
Source organism: uncultured Granulosicoccaceae bacterium (assembly GCA_937928685.1). Lineage (GTDB taxonomy): Bacteria > Pseudomonadota > Gammaproteobacteria > Granulosicoccales > Granulosicoccaceae. Next base: position 14,184 of record CALGJU010000186.1, on the reverse strand, counting down.
TCCGATCCATAACCTGCGCCGGCACCAAACGAACCTGATGCTCCTTCGAGTACACTAACAGAGATATCAACCAGATCATCAGTACCTGGTACACGCGGCGTATTTATTGACACTCGGTCTATATAAGGCAGACGTTGCAGTCTGGTTTGTGAACGCGCCAATGCCGCTGGGGAAAACCGACTGCCTTCCATCTGGCGCATCTCACGACGGAGCACTTCGTCCTGTGTTCTCTCCTGACCGTTGAAAACGATACGGCGCACATACACACGTTTACCTGGATTTACCGTATATTCAAGGTTCACCGTGTTATTTTCATCATCAAGATCTGGAATCACGTTGACACTCGCAAACGCATAACCGTCTTCACCAAGCCGATCATTTATCGCGCTGGAGCTTTCAGTCATGTTTTTACGTGAATAGATATCACCACGATTTAACGACACCAGTGCTTCCAGTATTTCTTTGTCTACCCCTGTATTTTGGCCGGAAAAGCTCACATCGCCCACCATGTACTGCGCACCTTCATCTATATTGATGGTGATGTTTATGTCTTGTTTGTCCGGTGAGATAGTGACTTGAGTAGATTTAATATCAAAACGCAAATACCCTCGATCGAAGTACCAGGCGCGCAAGGTTTCTGTATCTGCCGAAAGCTTGGCTCGTGAATACTTGTCACGTGAACTGAACGGATTCGCACTGCGCGTGCCGGAGGTTAAAAGCTTAAGAAGTTCTTTTTCACTGAAGTCTTTGTTGCCGACAATGTTCACATGGCTGATTCGGGCGACAGCACCCTCTTCTATATCAATCGCCACGCTCACCCGATTGCGATCAAGCTCTTCAACACTTGACACCACGCGCGTGCCGTATTGGCCACGACTGAAATACACTTGCCGGACTTCTGTTTCAAGGTTGTCCAGTACTGATCGTCTGAATATACGACCTGTCGCCAAGCCGATATCCTGCAAGGTTTCATTGAGCTGATCAGAGGGCAGGTCTTCGTTGCCACTGACTTCAATGGCTGCAATGGTAGGACGCTCAACCACAGTGACAATTAATGAAGACTCATCGCGAGTAATGATGATGTCATCAAACAATTCTGTGTCATATAGCGTTCTGATCACACGACCGCTATCACTGCCTTGACGGAACCTCTCTCCGGCTCGTACCGGGAGGTAGTTCAATACGGTTCCTGTCTCGACTTTTTCATTACCGCGAACAATAATGTCGCCGATAACAAACTCTGCCTCTGCGGCATAGAGATCTGACTGGAAAGGAGTGGCTACGCCTGCGGCGCTGAGTAATACCAGCACCAATAGACGCCACTTGAATCGGCAAAAAGTACCTGATGGCATGGACGGTAAGCAGCGGAGAATTCGCGACAGAATACCAACTGAACTCTTACAGCGGGATTACCGAATCTAAACCTAAAAAACAAGTAAAAAGTGACTCTAGCCAGTGAAGAGCCTTAAGATATCCTGGTAGAAAACGAAAATCATCAATGTGCCCAACAGGGCGATTCCGATCTGCTGACCGAAGATCTGAATTTTCTCTGATACTTGCTTACCAGTGACCACTTCAATTGCATAATAAAGCAAGTGACCACCATCCAGCATTGGCACTGGAAACAAATTAAATATGCCCAGACTAATAGACACCAGGGCGATAAAACTCAGGTAATGATCGATACCTACGCTCACTGACTGCCCTGCAAACTGTGCTATAGAGATCGGGCCGCTCACCGTGTTCTTAAGCGATGCCTGCCCGGTCAGCAGCTTGCCGATCATTTTTACACTGACCGAAATCATATCCATGGTACGGCCAAATGCTTTACCCAACGCTGTCAGCGGTGAATAGCGTTCAACAGTACGAAGTTTTTCATCGATCACTGCCTGCGATTGCGTTTCACGAGCCCCGATAAAACCTATATTGCCTTCTGGAGTTTCTTTAAGTGCCGGTGTCAGCTGAATCACCATTTCAGAATTTTCACGTTCCACAGCAAGCGCTAAGGTTTTATCCGCACTGGCACGAATAATTTCAACCAACTGCCGCCAGGTCGCAATCGATACACCATCGCTAGAGAGAATCCGATCCCCCACTTGCAAGCCGGAGGCCGCCGCCGCCCCACCCGGTACAATGCCACCGATAATCGGATCAACATCGGGCCACCAACGATTCAGACCAATAGAACCGACAACATCACCGTCTTGATTCAGAAGCTCTTTAGCTAACACCAACTGGCGTGTGATCGTGCTGCCGTCAGCGGTGTTCACCGTGACATTGACATTACCACCACCACTGACAATGCCATCGAGCAGACCGACGTAGACGGTATTCCAAGTCGGTGTCGGCTTGCCGTTGATGTTTATAATTTTATCTTCCGACTGAAAACCGGCAAGGGCTGCAGGAGTGTCTTCCGCAGGGGCACTGACAATCGGTGAAATACCGGTAATACCTACAATGAAAATCAGCCAGTAAACCAATACCGCCAAAATCAAATTGGCCAGTGGCCCGGCTATAACGATGGCAATTCTCGCCCAGACGCTTTTTCTGTTAAAAGCCCGATCAAGCTCTGCGGCGTCAACATCACCCTCTCGCTCATCAAGCATCTTGACATATCCACCCAACGGAATAGCGGCCAGCACATATTCGGTCTTATCCGGTCCCGCTCCCACCCGCTTCCACAGTGGCTTACCAAAACCAATTGAGAAGCGCAGCACTTTGACACCCATTTTACGGGCAACCCAATAGTGACCAAACTCATGAATAGTCACGAGCACGCCAATGGCAATAAAGAAAGCAACTAGGCTAAGAAGAAAACTTTGCATTTAAAGTACCGGTAACCTTGCATGCCATAGCGGCACTGGCGAGCAATTGCTCAGGAACACATCACGCCACAGGCTTAGGCGCTTGGTGTTCAATGTAGTCTAGCGCAAACTCCCGCGCTGATTGGTCCATGCTAAAAAGATCGTCCACAGATTCTGGCGCTGCAGCTTCAAACTGTTGTAAAACGTGAGAATTCACTTTGGCAATATCAATAAATCTGATTCGCCCGTCTAAAAATTCCTGCACAGCAATTTCATTGGCTGCATTTAACACTCCGGGCGCTCCATCCCCCATTCTCAACGCTTCTCTTGCCAGAGCCAGGCATGGAAAACGAACATGATCCGGCGCTTCAAAATGCATACTGCCAAGGCGAATAAAGTCGATTGGCTCAACCCCTGCCTCAATTCTGTCAGGCCATGCCAGTGCATGGGCAATAGGGGTACGCATATCCGCCTGCCCGAGCTGCGCCAGAACAGAGCCATCAATGTAGCGAACCATAGAGTGTATGAAACTCTCGGGATGTACCACTACCTCGATCAAACTTTCATCAATATTAAACAAATAGCTTGCCTCAATGACCTCAAGACCTTTGTTCATCATGGTGGCGGAATCAACAGATATCTTAGGCCCCATGGACCAGTTGGGGTGATTCAATGCCTCGTCAACCGACACCGACTGCATTTGCTCCAGGCTAAGTTGCCGAAACGGCCCACCTGACGCAGTCAACACCAATGAGGACACACCACCTTGCTGCCCGACATCGGGACTACATCGGTTACTCTCGGGCAGGCACTGAAAAATCGCATTATGTTCGCTGTCTACCGGCACTATGGATGCGCCACCCTGCTTTGCGGCCCGGGTCAATAATTCACCTGCGACCACCATTGACTCTTTGTTGGCGAGCAGAATACGTTTGCCACTCTGTGCTGCTGCCAGGGTCGGTGGTAATCCTGCAAAACCAACAATCGCTGCCATCACAATAGCAATCTCAGGGTTAACTGCGATCTGAGTCAATGCATCCGGCCCCTCCAGCACCTGTGTCACACTGTTAGCCTGATCAAGCCTGCGAGCTAACTCGGCAGCCGCCGACGGCACACCCATGGCAGCAAACCATGGCTGGTATTTCAAACACTGCTCAAATAATGTGTCGACGTCAGTATTGGCAGTGAGCGCCGCAACTTCATATCGTTCATGGTTACGCTCCAGAACATCAAGCGTACTCGTTCCAATGGATCCGGTAGAGCCAAAAACTGCAATGGACTCTTTGCTGCTCGTTGTCAGAGCCACAACGTTAGAGCCACAACACAGCAAAGGTGATCCATGGAATCGCCGCTAGCAACCCATCAAAGCGATCCAACACCCCACCATGACCAGGCAATAGAGACCCGCTGTCTTTGATGTCACGGGTTCGTTTAGCGCGACTGATAAAAAGATCACCGGCGATAGAAAACAGCGCTGCCATAGCACTCATAACAAAGAGCGACCAGGGGTTTATTTCATTGCTTGCTAAATAGGGCGACGCAAAACCCGCAATGACTAACGCTAACAACAATCCACCTGCCGCTCCTTCAAGAGTTTTTCCCTGACTGATATCGACCGCCAACTTTCTCTTACCGAATTGCTTACCGCTAAAGTAGGCGCCAGTATCAGCAGCCGCCACCAGTGCGATGGTAAATATGACAATACCGGGCCCGTGATTTTGTCGTAGCCAGTAGAGACAGCACACAGCCATCAACAATAAAAACGACGAAAGTACTAACAGCATCCAATTTGCCTGCGTGGCACCGGTAGTTGATTTTACCGACGCTATCACCGGTCGAATCACAAGATCACAGACAATCGCAATCCACAGCACCACACCGATCAATACCATCGGTGTCAGAACAGCATCGTTGACTAAATAAAAACAAACTGCAGTGGTGAGCGTAGTGATAGCTGCATAAGCCACGTGCAACGGCTGGGGTACTAGGCTTGCAAGGTTGCCCCACTCCCAGGCGCAGGCAGCTGTTACACCCAATAGAAACAGGGCAAAAAAGAAATCATTCCAACCAAGTAGCGCCCACAGTGCCACGGCCGATAAGATCACTGCTGTGACTATTCGTTGTTTCAGCATACGGATGTACAGCAAAGTGTTATTAACACAGAAATATCATTCATTTTGTTTTCTGTACCTGATCACCGGTCTGACCAAACCGGCGTTGGCGATTCGAATAATCTTCGATGATGCGGTCCAGCTCATCACCATCAAAATCCGGCCAAAGTGTGTCAGTAAAGGCCAGTTCGGTATAGGCGATATGCCACAGCAAATAGTTACTTAACCGCTGTTCGCCACCAGTGCGCACAAACAGATCTGGCTCAGGGCAATCAGGCAACCAGGTATGTTGCAGAATAAGCTCTTCGGTTATCGACTTTGAATCAAGTTCACCAGACTCAATTTTGCGTGCAATGCTTACCACGGCATTGGTCAGCTCATTGCGCCCGCCATAATTCACGGCAATGTTCAGTCGCATTCCGGTGTTATCGGCGGTCTTTTCAGTGGCCAGAGTAATTTCCCTGAGCAGTGCCGATGGAAACCTGGATAACTCACCGATAAATCGCACTCGAATATTACTTTCGTGCAACTTATTCAGCTCGCTGCTGATGGCCTTTACAAACAACTCCATCAAAAAATTGACTTCAGTTTCCGGTCGACGCCAATTCTCACTACTGAAGGCATAAATGGTTAACGCTTCAGTATGCAGGCGAGCGCAATGCTCCACTGTCTTACGGGTTGCTTTAACCCCTGCCTGATGCCCCGCGCTACGAGGCAAACCACGTTGACGTGCCCAACGCCCGTTGCCATCCATGATGACAGCGATATGCTTTGGTAATTCTTTCACAATAATATGCTTTAAATAAGTTTGCCTACACTTCCATCAATTCCGCTTCTTTACCTTTCAACAACTCATCCACCTTGGCGATATTCTCATCAGTCGCTTTCTGCACCAACTCCTGACCTTTGCGCTCCTCGTCTTCGGAAATTTCTTTTTCTTTCTGCAGATCTTTAAGATCACTGTTGGCATCGCGGCGGACGTTCCGCACGCTGACTCTGGCGTTTTCAGCTTCAGCACGAACCACCCGCACTAAATCTTTGCGACGCTCTTCCGTCAGAGGAGGCATGGGAATTCTTATCACCGTACCAGCGCTTGACGGGTTAAGGCCCAGATCAGAATTAATGATCGCTTTTTCGATCGGCGCCACCATGTCTTTTTCCCATGGGGTAACAGTCAGCGTACGTGAATCTTCAATCGTAATTTTGGCCACTTGATTTAACGCAGACGAATTACCGTAGTAATCTACTTTAATGTGGTCAAGCAGACTGGTATGGGCCCGGCCCGTACGTATGCGACTAAACTCCGTCTGCAGCGATTCTATGCTCTTACCCATGCGAGTCGATGCGTCTTTTTTAATATCTTCAATCATTTTTATATTTCTCCACTTTCCACAACAGAACCGACAGATTCACCCGTTACCGCTCTGACCATCTCGCCAGGGGTATTCATATTAAACACCTTCAGCGGAAGGTTGTTATCACGGCACATCACAATAGCCGTCGTATCCATAACCGCAAGTTTCCTGCTAATCACTTCATCATAAGTGATGTGATCAATCTTTACTGCCTCTGGAAACTTGTTCGGATCTTTATCGTATATACCGTCCACTTTGGTCGCTTTCAGCATTACTTCAGCACCAATTTCAACCGCTCGTAAACTCGCCGCCGTGTCGGTAGTAAAGAACGGACTGCCTATACCAGATGCAAAAATAACCACTCTGCCCTTCTGTAAATGACTGACCGCACGCCGACGTATGTAGTCTTCACACACTTCGTTAATTTTCAGTGCTGACATCACACGGCAAAAAACACCCATGCGCTCCAAGGTATCTTGCAGCGACAACGCATTGATTACCGTCGCAAGCATACCGATATGATCCCCGGTGATCCTATCCATGCCGCCTTCAGCCAGATAGGCACCGCGAAAGATATTACCACCACCGATTACTACAGCCACTTCAACTTCCGCGGCAATCAATTCAGCAATTTCGGATGCAATACGCTCGATATAGTCCGGATCTATCCCATATTGAAGCTCACCCATCAACGCTTCACCGCTGAGTTTCAGCATTATGCGCTTTCTGGCGGGATGACTCGACATGCTTTTTCTCGTTTTATCAGCGCGAGTACCTACCTGCACAAGGCACGGCCTAAGTGGCCGAATCGGCTAAACACGCGAATTGTGCCATAAAAAAAGCCGGCTCATTGGCCGGCTTTTGTCTCACTGGTGAAGATTGCGAACTTGTAGCCCCCGCTCCCTGCAAAGCCGTAGAGACACGGAGCCGTTCACTGTAATGCTAGTCACCCTTTACCTGAGCCATCACTTCTTCAGCAAAGTTCTCTGTCTTCTTCTCTATCCCTTCTCCCACTTCAAATCGTGCAAAAAAGTGGGCCTGAGCATCTTCAGATTTCAGTAACTTCTCTACTGTCTGGTCAGGGTTTTTAACAAACGGCTGACCGAGTAGTGTGATGTCAGCTAGATACTTACGCATTCTACCCTCAACCATCTTCTCGATAATTTCCGCTGGCTTGCCGCTTTCGGCCGCTTCGGCGACAAGAATTTTCTTTTCCTGTGCCAGTACATCGGCAGGTACTTCATCAGCACTGATACATACCGGGCGACTCGCCGCCACATGCATAGCGATATCACGTGCAAGGGTCTCTGTGCCACTGACTTCTGTCACTACCCCAATGCTCTCGCCATGCATATACACACCAGCGGTACCGTTTTGCATATCACGGCGAATAAAACGCCTTACCTGGATGTTTTCACCCAGCTTTGACACCAGCACCTGCCGTACTTCTTCCAACGTTTTGTCACCGGACGCCAACGCGCCCAACGCTTCAACATCGGCCGGGTTGTGCTCTAGCACTGCTGCTGCCGCCGCCTTTGCAAAGCCCGTGAAGTCATCACCTTTGGCAACAAAGTCGGTCTCACAATTCACTTCAACCATCGCAACCGCTTTGCCGTCTGCGGCAGTCTGCGTGGCGATAACTCCTTCTGCTGCTATGCGCCCTGACTTTTTGTCTGCTTTGGCAAGACCTGAAATACGCATCTGCTCGGCAGCCGTATCCAAATCACCATTTGATTCTACCAGTGCGTTCTTGCACTCCATCATGCCTGCGCCAGTTCTTTCGCGCAGTTCCTTTACCATTGCTGCTGTAATTGCCATTTCTTAACCTATTGAGTTCATTACCGCCCGTATTGGCGGCGTCGACACGTGCGTCCCGGTGTCGGATTAGGGCCCATTAGTTGAGCCCATAGAAGTTTTGCTATAGCGACCTGGCTAAAGCGCCCTGCTTTTATGAATCTGCAGGAGCTGCTTTATCAGCACCGTCTGCCGCCGGAGCTTCAGTTGCGGGCGCTTCTGCTGCAGGTGCTGCTTCTGGCGCTGGAACCGCCGCTTCCGGCGCTGCAGCTTCTGCTGCTACAGGCTCAGCGGTTTCAGCTGCTGCTGCCAGTGACGCCTCTGCGGCTGCCGCTGCCTGAGCTGCGGCATCTTCAGCAGACACTTCAGCTACTGGCGCTTCTTCTTTTGCGTATTCCTTGGCACCGGATACAGAGCCGGAAGTTCTGCCTGCTTTTACTGATTCTGCTGCGGCATCAACATAAAGCTGAATCGCCCGGACTGCATCATCATTTCCTGGAATTACATAATCGACCAGCTTCGGTGAGTTATTGCTATCAACTACGGCAACAATCGGAATTCCGAGTTTACGAGCTTCAGCAATTGCGATCTTTTCATAGCCGGTATCAACCACAAACAGGGCATCCGGAAGACGATCCATCGCTTTCACACCGCCCAGGCTTTTATCGAGTTTTTCAAGTTCACGGCGCAGTGTCAGCGCTTCTTTCTTGTTCAACCGCTCTTCACCACCACTGGCGAACATCTCTTCAAGCTCAAGCATCCGCTTTACAGACTGCTTAACCGTCTTGAAGTTGGTCATCATGCCACCAGGCCAACGGCGATTTACGTAAGGCATATTGCACGCTTCGGCAGCATCTTTTATCGCATCGCGAGCGGCACGCTTGGTACCCACAAACAGCACCCGGCCGTTCTTGGCGGCAAGACTACCGAGGAAATTCAGTGCATCGTCCAGCGCTGGAACAGTGCTTTCAAGGTTGAAAATGTGGATTTTGTTGCGCTCACCATAAATGTAGGGCGCCATTTGAGGGCACCAGTACCGTGTTTGGTGACCGAAGTGCACACCAGCTTCCAACATCTGGCGCATGCTTACTTTAGACATAGGTATTCTCAATATTGTATTGGGTTGGGCCTCCGCCCCATCGAACAAGCAACCATTGACTAAAATAGCTTCAGGCACCCAGCATGTTCTGCTACAGGGACGTGTGTATTCCGGGGTAAACCGGTTGATTGGCCTGATGCGTTCACAAACCGCACCAGCCAGCCGGTAATTATATTCCAGAAATCGGGTTTATTCCAATACAATAGCGAGCACAGAACGAAGTTTTTGCCAATACTGCTCTGCATGTGCGGCTTTGAAAGCACGCTGCGCAACAAAAGCATTGCAGGTCACGAAACAGGACCACAGCAGCAGAATGTCACGCAGACACTCAGTACCCATAAAATCACCCTCTGAAATCGAAAAAATGCGCGTTGCCGGCCGTATGGCGGCAGAAGTGCTGGATTTGATCACCGAGTATGTAAAACCGGGCATCACCACGGGTGAGCTTGATGCGATCTGCCACGAACACATCACGCAGGTGCAAGGCGCGATCCCGGCGCCACTCAACTACCGGGGTTTTCCGAAATCAATTTGCACGTCCCTGAACCATGTCGTCTGCCACGGCATTCCAGGCGACCGTGTGCTGAAGAAAAAAGACATCATCAACATAGACGTCACCGTGATCAAAGACGGCTATCACGGCGATACCAGCCGCATGTATCACCTTGGCGAACCAACGGTAAAAGGCAAACGAATTTGCGATATTGCGCTCGAAAGTCTGGATCGCGGTATTGCGCTGGTGCGTCCAGGCGCTACGCTGGGCGATATCGGCCATGCCATTCAAGAATATGCAGAAGGCCAACGATGCTCCGTGGTCAGGGAATACTGCGGCCATGGCATCGGCAAACTCTTTCATGAAGAGCCGCAGGTGCTGCACTACGGACAGGCAGGCGAAGGCTTGGTGCTGGAAGCCGGCATGGTGTTTACCATCGAACCCATGATCAATGCAGGTAAACGGCATACAAAACTCCTGCCTGACGACTGGACCGTGGTAACAAAAGATCGCAGCCTGTCGGCTCAGTGGGAACATACCGTGTTGGTGACAGAGACCGGATATGAGTTGTTAACACTCTCCCCTGCAGAACACTAATCAAGCCCAAACAAAGCAAGCCACAACAAATGCGCAGCGACAGTCCGCAGGAAATCACTTCACTAATCCATCTTCCTGCGATGATCTCGAAGATAGAGGCTGCTGACTCCACGCTTAGCGCCTATAAAGAGGCGCTGACGAGCGCCCGCGAGACACTCACAACGCTGTTTCAAAGCGGCGCACCGGTGGCAGAACTAATTGGCTGGCAGTCAGCAATTGTTGATGCCATCGTCACGCACATCTGGCAACGCACACTACCTGCCAGCGCACGGCACTCAGTCGCCTTAATCGCAGTCGGTGGCTATGGCCGGGCAGAGCTTCACCCCTACTCCGACATTGACATACTGATTCTCACGACAAAAGACTTCACTGATGCTGATGAAGAAATAGGCGTGTTCGTTACCCACCTGTGGGATCTTGGCCTTGATGTTGGACACAGTGTAAGAGATGTAAAGCGCTGCATCAAAGAAGCGAAAGCGGATGCCACCGTCATCACTAATTTAATTGAAAGCCGCTACGTATGCGGCAGTAAAGAGTTATTCAACGAATTAAAAGAGGCGATAAAACCAGAAAGCATCTGGCCGGTTGCTAAATTTTTTGTCACCAAACACCAGGAACAAAAAAAACGCCACAAAAAATTCCAGGGCACCGCTTTCAGATTGGAACCCAACCTCAAGGAAAGCCCCGGTGGTTTGCGTGACATTCAAACCGTTGAATGGATGCTGATCAGACAATACGGAAATTCGAACCTACATGCATTGGTTGCCGACGGTTACCTAAGCCAGATTGAACTTGACGAACTCACCGCCAGCCGGGATACCCTCTGGAGAATCCGATTCTTACTTCACGTAAAAAGCAAACGCAAAGAAGACAGACTGCTGTTTGACTATCAACGCGAACTTGCTGCAGACTTTGGTTTCACAACCACCGAAGAACACAGCAACGAAGCCGTAGAGCAGTTCATGCAACTGTATTTTCGAACGGTAACCGGTGTAGAAAGACTCAACGATATGTTACTGCAGCTAATGGAAGCCAAGCTTGCATCACCTGCACAAGAGACACGAAAATCCACCTACAACGACTACTTTGTCATTATCAACAACTACGTAGAAACTGTTAATGACGATGTTTTCACCAAATACCCGCCTGCTATGCTTGAACTTTTTCAAGTATTTGCATCGTACAATGAGGTACGCGGAATAGGCGCGCGCACTTTACGCAGTTTGAAAAGCAACTTGCACCTGATCAATAAAAAATTCAGATCAGACGCTATCCCACGTGACTTATTTTTACAGCTGTTTCGCGAACCTAAAAAAATCACCCGCAAGCTACGACTAATGAATCGTTACGGCGTTCTCGCGAGCTACATTCCCAACTTTGAAAAGATCGTTGGACGCATGCAATATGATCTCTTTCATATCTACACGGTAGATGAACACACACTTATGGTGATTCGCAATCTGCGACGGTTCGCGATTCCTATCCATAACCATGAGTACCCTGAATGCTCTGAGATCATGCAAAGCACCGAAAAGCCGGAACTTCTCTATTTGATCGGGCTTTTTCATGATATTGCCAAAGGTCGAGGTGGTGATCATTCAATTCTTGGTGCTGAAGATGCGGAAGCCTTTTGCAAGCATCATGGGTTGAATGCGGTAGACAGCAAACTGGTGGTATGGACTATCCGGCACCATCTCGACATGTCTATGACCGCACAAAGAAAAGACACATCAGACCCTGAAGTTATATATGAGTTCGCGCGCTTTGTTGGTTCAATGCGCTACCTGAACTTCCTCTATTTACTCACAGTTGCAGATATTCGCGGCACTAATCCAGAGCTTTGGAACTCGTGGAAACAGAATCTACTGGAACAACTTTATAGGTATACCTCTGATGCACTAAAGCGGGGTCTTGATAACCCTATTGATCGACCCGAAGTCATCGCACAGAAAAAAGAACAAGCCTACGATCTACTGACCGCCAATTCAATTGATACCAATTTGATTGAACAGATATGGCAGTACTGCGATGAACAATATTTTCTGCAGTACAGCGCAGACGAAATTTGCTGGCACACCACCAACATATCACTGCTAGGTGCTGGCGAGCCACTGATCTTGTTGCGCAGAGAAACCGACCGTGGCTCCACCGAGATTTTTATACACGTATCCGACCACACCCATCTTTTCTCAGACATTGTAGCGACGTTGGATCAACTCAATCTCACCATTGTCAGCGCGCAAATATTATCCTCGTTAAATGGCTGGACACTCGATACCTTTTTTGTATTGGATCGTGACGGAGAATCAATAAGAGATAGCGAGCGACTGGACAGCATCTACCAACAGCTTGACTCTGTGCTAACGGAAAACATAAGACAAGATAACATCGAACTCAGAGCCCCGAGACGGCTCACTCACTTTGACTTTAAACCGATCATTCAATTTGACAACAGCGTCTCGGATGATTCGACCAGCTTATTCATCAAAGCCATTGATCGTCCCGGCCTACTGAGTGCGATCGGTCGATGTTTTGCTGACAACGGCATCCGGGTGGTCTCTGCCAATATCACCACCCTTGGTGAAACGGCTGAGGATTCTTTCTACATTCAATCCGAATCTCGCACAAAAATCACCGATAAGTCTGAACTAAACGCACTTTATAGTTCGCTTCTAACACAGCTAGAAAATTAGAATATGTCGACGACCATAGACCTTGCGCAACAACTTATTCGCTGCGAATCCGTCACACCCAATGACGCCGGCTGCCAGAAAATTATCGCCGACAGACTTAGCAATGTCGGGTTTCATCATGAGAACCTGCGCTTTGAAGATGTCGATAACCTTTGGTCTGTGACACAAGGCGAAGGCCCGCTATTTGTATTTGCCGGGCACACTGATGTAGTTCCCACGGGCCCCCTTGAAAACTGGACTCACCCGCCCTTCGCAGCCAATATTCATGAGGATTATTTGTTTGGTCGGGGCGCTGCAGATATGAAGAGTAGCATCGCCGCAATGGTGGTCGCCGTTGAAAGAGTACTTGAGAAAGGAAATATCAACGGACGTATCGGCTTCTTAATTACCAGCGACGAAGAAGGCCCAGCCGTTAACGGTACAGTCAAAGTAGTGGAGCATCTGGAAAACAACAAAATAAAGATGGACTGGTGCGTAGTGGGTGAGCCGACCAGCACTGATCACCTGGGTGACATCATCAAAAATGGCAGACGCGGCTCTCTCAATGGGCATTTACTGGTTAAAGGAAAACAGGGGCACGTTGCGTACCCACACTTAGGCATCAACCCTATACACGAATTTTCCAACGCCTTAAGCGCGCTGACGCAAGAACAATGGGACAATGGCAACGAATTTTTTCCCGCCACCACATTTCAAATATCAAATCTGCAGGCGGGCACCGGCGCGGACAATGTCATACCGGGTGATTTATCTGTCAGGTTTAACTTTAGATTTTCAACAGAAGTAACGGCCGAAGAACTAAAAGAAAGGGTAATAAATATTCTTGACGCCAGCAACCTTAACTATGAAATCAACTGGCGTTTATCGGGCAATCCATTTATCACCGGGCGCGCCGAGTTAGTTCAGGCTACCGTCGCAGCAATTAAAAAAGTATGTAATACAGAAGCTGAGCTTTCCACCAGTGGCGGCACCTCAGACGGTCGCTTTATCGCGCCCACTGGTGCCCAGGTATTGGAACTTGGCCCATGCAACGCGACCATTCATCAAGTAGATGAATGCGTGTCGGTGAGTGATCTCGACAAGCTCACCGATGTATATGAAGAATTATTGCGACAATTATTGCAAACAAGCTAGGAGCTAGTCCGAGGACTAGGGACTTGAGCTCCGTTGTGAGATTTTGAGTCAGATATTTCGATCGTTAGAGGCGAATAGTCATTCTTCTTTAACGAAAAGGATCG
>CALGJU010000185.1 GCA_937928685.1 uncultured Granulosicoccaceae bacterium | reverse complement strand
TTGCTGCTTATCATCATTATATTGATCGCAACCTACCGCTACGGCTACATCGAACTGGTCCGTGAATTTTTGCGCTCTCAAGGCTTGTAGCACCAAAGGAACTTGCGACAACTCATTCTCACTCGTCTGTTATCGAGTCTGGTGCTAGTGTACTGGAACAAATAGATTGCACATATGAGTCGATCAATCAAAGTGTCTAATTTAAAACGAAAAATCGAGATAGTAGTTTATAAATGAGCCTGTAACGAATTCTGAGCGCACTTTGATCAATCGCCCCTTCGGGAGCTCGGCATTCGGCTCGCAACTGCGTTGAAGCTCTTGAAAAGAGAATAACTATTGCCTGCGAGCTTCGCCTTGTTGCAAACCAAATGACGAACTCTCAAATGCACACTCTATTTGTTCCATTACACTAGTGTACTGGAACAAATAGATTGCGCATATGAGTCGATCAATCAAAGTGTCCTATTTTAAGGCAAGTGATGTTTGCCTGCACTGCTTCAGTTTATTGCGACGTTGTCTTCACCAAAGCCGGTGCTTCTCTGGTCAGTGGTTGCATCTGGAAATTCATTGAGCACGCCGGATATCACGCTCTGCGTGCCCGGGTTGTCAACTGATGACAGGCCCAGTTCAGAGATTTTGTAGTTGGTGACCAGGCGTCTAATTCTGCGCGGGTTTGCCAGCAGGTTGGTGGCTTCTTGTCTCTGTAGGGGCAGGCTCAGCAAGTTGCCTTGAACCTCATCGCAGTGATGGTCTTGCAGGAAACGTAGCTGTGGTAATTCTTCAACACCCTCACAGACAACTGTCATGCCAAGGCTATGGCTCATAGCTATTACGCCGCTAACAATCCGCGCATCTGCGGGGTTTTTGTCGAAGTCAGAGACGAATAGACGATCAATTTTTACCTTGCTGATCGGGAACTGCTTTAAGTAGCTCAGGGAGGCGAATCCAGTGCCGAAGTCATCGATTGATATTTCTACCCCTGCGCGGTCTAATTTCTCTAATGTGTTCACGGCCTTTGTCATATCCTGCATAGCCATTGATTCTGTGATTTCAACTTCCAGTGCATTAGGAGGTATGCCAAATTCACGGATTGAATCAAGGATGTTGTGTGCCAGAAATTCATTCTTCATTTCTGCTGGCGACACATTAACCGATACGGTTAAGTCTGCATGACCGGCATCACGCCACATCGATAGTTGAGCACAGACGACTCGCGTTACCCAGGCGCTGATATCGTTGATCAAGCCTGTCTTTTCTGCCACCGGGATAAACTCACCCGGTGTGACGATTCCCATTTCCGGATGACGCCATCGGAGCAGGGCTTCCATGCTCACAATTTTTCCGGATTTAAGGTCGATCTTTGGCTGATATACCACGAACAGTTCGTTGCGCCTGAGGGCGTGATGTAGCGCGGTTTCGAGGCGAATCAGCTTGCGCGATGATGTATCCAGATCATCTTGAAAGTAGCAAACATTGTTTTGTCCGTCAGTTTCTTTCGCATCGCGCATGGCAATGCTGGCACAGCGCATTAGTTTATCTGCATTGTTGCCGTTGTCCGGGAAGATGCTGATGCCGGTGTCAAGTGCAGCGTAGATTTCGTGGCCATCGACAGAAATTGTGCGATCAAATGCTTCCAGTATTCTAGCGTGAATAACTTCGGTGTCTTCCAGGCTATTGATATGGTGAAGGGCCAGGCAAATTTCAGTGTCACCGTAGCGGGATATTGAAATGGACTGTTCGTTCAATCCTATGATTGAAGTATTAGTTTCTTCCTTCAGGGTGTTTTTCAAGCGTCTTACAATCTTTCTGTATAGCTTTTCGCTAACGGTAAAGCCTAAAGTGTCATTGATGCGATGTAACGCTTCTATTGATATTAAAAATATTCCTACCCGATAGTCGTGCCGGGTAGCTGACTGTACTGATTGCTCAAGCCTGTCCAACAGTAGGCTTCTGTCAAGGCGCAGTGAGTCGCCTTGCGATATGGCGTCCAGTTCAGTGACAGTCGCCGCTTCTTTTTGACGAATTGGTTGTAGTACGGGCTTGGGGGTTTCCGGTGCGAAGAGTGGCACCACCTGGCTGTCGGTACTGGTTTTTAAGGCCGGTGTTGTTTTCTTTTCTGATGCCGAATTTTTTGTGTCCGTACTCTCTTTTAACACAGGCGTTTTTAACACAGGCGTTGATGTGCGCAACGCCAGAATAGGTACTTTTGGAGCGGCGATGATCGGGGTAGGTTCAGTCGCTGCGGTGGCCGTTTCCTGTACGTTGAAATCATCAGAATCCATTTTGGAGGTGTAGTTAGTGACGCGGTTTCTTCCTCCCTCTTTCGATACATAAAGTGCTTTGTCTGATTGCTCGACCATTTCACTGGGGGTGGCGGCGTTTGAGTGAATTGACGCGACACCGAAACTTGCTGTGATCTGGCACTTGTCTAGAAAGTCAGCACCAATACCAACCTCAATGGTGTGGCGTATTTTTTCTGCCATTGCCGCACCTTCAATAATGGTGGTATCTGGCAACACAATGCAAAATTCTTCGCCGCCGAAGCGACCGACAAGATCATTGGGTCTTGATTGTTCAGCCAGCACATTGGCGAGATACTTGATCACGTCATCACCAACACCGTGACCATGGGTATCGTTGACTGACTTAAAATGATCGATATCCGTCATGATGCAGGTAAGCTCATCGCGGTTCTGTTTTGCCTCAGCAAACAAAGAGTCAAATCCGCTGAAAAAGGATCGTCGATTCAGCGAGCCTGTTAACGGGTCTCTGGTTGCCAGATATTCGAGCTCTTCATTTTGGCGGGTGATCTCGAGCTGACTGTTTTCAAGCTTTGTCAGAGCGTTTTGCAGCTCAGCGTTTTTGATTTCAACTTCAGTGATGTCATTGAAGGTGATCAGTGCACCCCTGACTTCGTTGGCTCCTGCAACGATCGGGGTTGCGTTCACTGTGAATGTGGATAGTTGTTCATAGCCGGTATTGAGTTTGATGGTTGCACCTGGTGCCATCTCGCCGCCGTGCAACAGGTCATTCCACGGCAGAATTTCGTTTTCGTCTAATTGCCACTTGAGTTTATTGCAATTTTGACCGGCAAGATCTTCTGCAGGGAGTCCGGTGGTTTCAGCAAACTCAGCGTTTGAGAATACAATTTCTCCGTCTCGATTGACGATCAGCAGGCCTTCCGCCAGGGTGTCGAGTGCTTTCTTCACGCGCTCAGGTATAACAGCATCTGGGTCGAGTTCGCGCAGCGTTCTTTTGAGAAACAGGCAAAAAGCAAAGAACCCGGATAGTGCGACAAAAATAATGACCGAGGGAGTTGAAGCTCGTCTGTCAAGCAGGCTCAATCCTTCGTTGACACCGGCAAATCGAATCTCAACGCTTGCGATCTGGTTCTTGCCTTCGAATAACGGCACTTGCACCTGAGTCAGTGTCGAGCTATCACCCACCTTCAGTTTCCAGTTGGCATCGTGACTGCCATAGACATCAATAAGAGAGCCGCCAGCCTCGCGGACAGCAACTGACTTCACAATACTATTGCGTTGAACCGTGGATCGAAGTAGTTCAGATATTTTTTCGCTGCCTTTCCCGGCACTGCTGTCCATTTCCATGGCGACATGTACAGCCAGTGTCTCTACAATGAATTTGCGCTGTGACTCGTGTGCATTTTTATTGCTCGGGAACAGACCTATAGCTTCGCTTGCAAGCAATAATGAGACGACGAGCATCACCATGCTAAAGCTGATTCTGAACAACGGAGAGCGTAGAAATTTAATCATAGTTTGTATACCACTTTACTGCGCACCTGTTGTGTGGCACTTGAGGTCTTATCCATAAGGCTTCGAATATATTACTAGTGCGTTCCGGTGTCCTGGCAGCAATCATGTCGGCGCATTCATAAATTTCTAAACTCGATCGTCATATCTGTTATCTGGTACTAATACACCTGAAACACTATTTTTCAATTGAGCTTGGCAATGTGGTCGACAGCACATGACACGCTGCCGCCGCACTATTTTATTCTTCAACCAGATTGAGACTGCAGCGTACACCGCTGGGTATTCTCAAGCCTGCATTCGGCATCGATAACAACACGCCAAATGTGCCACTGGCTGCATCTGCTACACGATCAACACTCTTTACAACAGCAATGTGCTTATTGCCTTCTTGCGAAGAGATGTCTAGAGTGATTTCTGCTTTCATACCAAGTTGAATGGTATCTAGCTGCTCAACCGGTAAGATCAGCTCAACGTGCAGTGGATCCAAATTGGCGATGCGGTATAAAGGTTCGGCTTCAATGTATTCGCCCACGGATTTGTATTGCTCAACAATCACTCCGCTGATCGGGCTGCGAATGGTTCTTCTTTCCAATGCCTGTCGGGCACGTTCGGCCTCAAGCTGTGCTATCCGTCGATTGTCTTCCTCCTGGCGAGCCTGCAGCTGAGCTATATAGGTTTCGGTTTTCACCTTGTCCATGTCTTGAGCTGAAATGGTAGACTCGTTGAAGAGCTGCTGGTTTCGCTTCTGCGTGCGCATACCGAAAGCAGCGTTTTCACGCCGCAGGTTCAGACTGGTGTCTATTTCTGCACGAGCTGTGGCAAGTTCCAGTGTGGCAAGCTCAACTCTCGAGTCGAGTTGTGCCACTACATCGCCTTTCTTGACGAAGTTGTTTCGTTCAAAGAACAGCTGGTCGACCAAACCCGGCACGCTACTGCCCAGTTCGACCACATCACTGGGTTCGACGAGGCAGTCCATGGAAGTGTCGGTGTCATCCAGCAGCGAGGTGGAGTCTTGCGCGAATGCTGAAACAGGTATCAGCATCAGAGCAGCGATAGGTAAACTAAATTTCAATAGTCTCATTGTTTCTTACCAGCGTTGAACTTCAAAACGGAAGTTTGTTAAGTAGTAGTTGTTGAGCGCTGCGCAGCCACTGCTTAGCCAGTGCTTCGCGACCATGATTGACCCGGACAAAGGCTCGTGTACCCAATCCGCTTGTAATGCTATGTTCTGGAAGAGCCAGATCCAGCTGAAAAACTTTGTTAACAGCCGTTGTTCCGTTTTGATCTGTGCTGTCTACAGCAATGTCGCCACCGCCCGCGGCGCCCAGAGCACGACTTGGGAGCGACAAGCTTCCAGCGGGAGTTTGGCGGATAATATTTGCCACCAGCTCCACGCCGGGTTGTTCGGCCAGGCGCACTGACACGTTTCTCACTTCTTTTGCAAAAAGCCCTACTGATGTTTGCGGCACAACAACGCGGACTATTAGCTCCTCTGGGTTAACAACATAGCCGACTGCTTCACCTTTCTTGATGTATTTGCCTATTACGTTGTGCTCGCCCGGTAACACGAAGGTGCCATCGACTGCACTTACCAGCGTTTGTGCTTCACGTTCCGTTTGAAGTTCCTCCCAGTCCGCCTCTACTGTGGTCATTTCCTCCCGGGTTTGTATCGCTTGAGCCGGGTCGGAAAATTTCTCTGACTTGTGGCGAACAGTCAGCTCTTTGTATTTGGCGGTAAGAACTTTGTCTCTTGAATTTATATCGGGGTTGGTCAAACGCAATACACTGCTGCCAGCTTCCACCTGATCTCCGGGGGTAGAAGTTACTTCAGAGACAAATCCATTCACCTCGGCATATATTTGCGCCTGATCAGGCACCCAGACAATGCCTTCAGCATTGGTATAGAGTGAAAAAGGCACTAGTGAGACCACCACTGCGATGGTTGCGGCGATGGCCGCGGTTTTACCGATGGGTTGCATGCGAGCACCTGTAATGGATTTATCGATTAATAGAAAACGAATGCCACGATAAAGCGGTAAAACGATAAGCAGAGCGAGTGACCACAATGCCAGTGCCACGCCTAGTACAAAATATTTGCTGGCCAGAAATATCGCAATGACAAATGTAATGAATACACGGTAGAGCCAGGCGAGAATTCCGTAGGTCGCAAGCCACGGCCATTCAGTCTCCTCTGTGACAGGAGACTGCGCACTCTTCAAGCCGAGTATGTAGCGCTTCATCAAATACAATATGTATTTAGCAGAACGACTGTATAGGTTGGGGATTTCGATTAGATCCTGCAGGATGTAATAGCCATCGAATCGTAGCAACGGATTGGCGTTGAACAATAACGTTGATACGCTGCCAATTAAAAATGCTGATAATGCGGCGTCTTTTATCAGTCCCGGTTCAACAAGAGTCCAGATGATTAGTGCGATAGCAGCAAGGAACAATTCGACAATCATGCCGGCAGCACTGACGAGTATACGTTTGTACTTTTCACGAAAGGCCCATGCAGCAGTGGCATCGACGTAAGGTACTGGCATCAATACGAGCAGTGTAATACCCATTTCATGCACTTCCCCACCCCAGGCTTTCACGGCATAAGCGTGTGCAAATTCATGGAAAGCCTTCATGATAGGAAACAGCGCTATCATTAGTATGATGTTGCGAGGTGCGAGAATGTCCGCTTTAAGTGTGGTCATTAGCTCCTGGTAGTTTGTCACCAGCAGTAATGCCGCAAGCAACACAACCAAAGCCCATACAATCGCACCACCGGTTGAGATGACAGATCGTACTGAGGTGATCGATCTATTCAGGAACTTATCGGGATCATAAAGCGGAAATCGAATCGCAAGCGGGTTAAGCAGCTTTTTAGTGCGATTGACGCTTTTTTCAGCTTTATCTCTCTTAAACAGTTGTTCTACGTCGGCTGGAAGTCCGGAACGTAAAGCGCCAATGCTGAACAGTTGTACGAGTATAGTGAGTAAGTCCTGGCGGGTTGGGCTGTCCTCACCCATCTTCTGGTGAATCTGGCCATAGATCTCATCTATTGTTTGATCACCATCAAGACGACCGATAAATTCATAGGCAACATCATTAAAACGCAAATGTTTGCCGCGCACAGAGTCGCTCAGTATGTACCAGCGCGCGCCACGGAATTCGTGTGGATGAGCGTTGACGTGCTTGTGCAGTTGCGGTCTAAGACCGGCAACATGATTCCACTGTTCTGGAATCTGTTGATCGGCGCTCTCTGGAACAACCGTATTGGGTTGCTCTTGGCCTGATTGTAGGATTGAGGAACTCACCCGCTACCAACCGATAGACCAGAGCCACAATCTAACTCGATCCACTACTTTGTGAGTCCAGATCCACAGCAGTTTTCTTTGACCCATGTCAATTCTGGCTACTCCTTCCATGCCAGGTCTGAGGTCAGGTGTGGCCTTGTCGAATTCCGCCTCTATACGAAAGTAGCTGTTACCGTCACCGGAAATAGCCATTGGGTTGACTTGATCTATGGCAAAGTGAATTGGCTCACCAGGCATGGCAGCGATAACCACTTTGCCTTCCTTGTTGTTGTCAACGCCCGCCATGTCGCGCTCGTTGACCTTAACAATCACTTTATATTCTTCTGCCGGTGCCACTTCAAATAGTATGTCACCGATGTCAACGGGCGCGCCGAGAGACTGGCTAAGGTCACCACTGGTGACGTAACCGTCGTAGGGTGCTTTTAATTCTGTGCGTGCAATGCGCTCTAACACCAATGAGTGCTCTGCTTCAATTTGCTCAGACTTAGCGCGTAAAATACTCTGCTCTGTGCGGGCTTTCTTTGCCAGCGCTTCCTGGTAAGCTTTGTTGATTTTATTTTCTTCACTCTGCCACTTGCGCAGTTCAAGTTGAAGTGTTCGATCGTCAAGCGTGGCCAATAGTTGACCTTTCTTGACTGAGTCACCAGCACGTACTTCGGATGATTTGATAAACCCTGCAAGAGGTGCAGCGATTACCTGTGATTGTGCGCCTTCAATGAAGGCCGGTGCCGATACAATGTGGTTGCCGTTGAATATGCCGGCGAGCAGGATGGTTGCTGCGGCCATTCCTGTAGCCAGTTTTAGCTTGAGGTGCCTGGGGCCTAACAGGCTTTGACAAGTAGTCCTTAGGGAATCTCTGGCTTTACTGAGAATAGATCGCTCATCAAAACGTTTTAATTCAATAATGGGAGCAATGGCACTCATGACTGATTCACACCATTGAACGGTATCGTGATCAAACGGTTTGGTTTGTGAGCGTTCAAGTGTGATTGCTCCGAATTCACTTTGACCTTCAAGTGCGAAGGTAGCGACGCTGGAGTTTTCACTGTGGTGAGATTGCAGGTCTTTATGCGCCTGGTCTACTACCGATGTTGCATTGGTTATTTTGGGCAGAGTAATGGTAGTGTTTTGATCAAGGCACTCTTCCATCGCTGCCTCGATGCGTCGCACCAATTGTGTACGTTCATCAAAACTAGCCAGGTGTGAGATGCATTCGGCTCGAATGACCACACCTTTTTTCAAGCCTATGGTCACGCGATCGCAATTTAAACGATCACTCATTCGAGCGGCAACTTCCATGCATGCTTTTTGTGAGTTTGAGTGTTTCAGCACCGAGGCGATCAGTGATTGCGTGAATGCGCCTGCTTCAATTTGCACGCCGTCAGAAATCTGGCTTAGTGATTCGAGCCAGAATCCACCCCATTGAAGCAGCTGTAGAACCACGTTCTGGCGCGATTGCGGTCGCGGTGTCATCAGTAATGCAACGTAGCCAAGCGTCTTTTCTCCATCTTTGACTGGTGTCGCGATGATGTCGCCAAGTCGACCGTTGGAGTTTCCATAAGGAATCTCGGTGGTGATCACGGGCTTACTGTTCTCAAAAACTTGTTGTCCGGCTATTGCAAGTTTGTCTGCGCCCACGCCGTTTGCAGGGCGCATGGCCAGCAAGTTTCCGTTTGCATCGTAAACTGCTCCGGTGATCACATCAGCGATCATCTTGCACTGCCAAATCAACCATTTGTTGGCTAGTTCGCTATTAAGGCCCCCGGCTCGGATGCTTTGAGCCGGACCATCAGCTTCCTGACTGTTAGCATCATTGCTAGAGTCGACCAAATGATCAGAGTGCATTGTGCCAACGTTGACTTGATGCATGTCGTCAGCTGCTTCGGAGGAGATTTGTTCTGCCGCAGCGTTCATTCATGAACTCCGAGTACTGAAAGATGAGTAAACCGAATGATGATCCTGTCCTCGAAAATAATTCGTCGCCAAGGGTAAGAATGAGGTGACTTAACTACGATAGACAGCAACATCTGATCCAATGAACGGTGATTCAAAAGGGGGTTTGTGTACCGGTTCTCACTATTGCAGTGACCAGTCGACACTAAGAGATTGTTGTCGCCATTTTTTCCGCAATGCGCTTCAAAGCGGTAGAGGTGCGGCGATATGCCGTAAACGATCAATCGCCCCGACAGCTGCAAGATTGAATCCGGAGCCGGCCGGTGGCTCAGTTTGGCAGGTTGCAAAGCAAATCGATTTCGCATTGCGCCAGTAAAGATTAACTCCACCCGGATCGATCGCAAATGGCACACTATTAGATGGTAATCAGGTGGCATTGGTTGTGGTGGGAAGTGCCTGCTGTCCGTGGCTTGGGTTGCCAAGGATTTCCTGATTCTCACCCTCTCCAATAGTCAATTGCCGTACATTAGATAGTGCAAACAGGGGATTTTCCGCCTGTTGTTTTTTGTGACTGACAGATGGAGTGAACAAAATGCGACTGATGAAACAGCTAGTGCTTGGCGGAGCGATATTTCTTGCCGGGTGTGCCAATAATGCCGAGTTGCTTGATGGCTTAGAGGAAATTGCCGGGCAGGCAATGGGGCAATCGACAGCAGCGCTTTCAATTGATGATATTTCCAATGGTCTGAAGCAGGCGCTTTCAGCGGGCACCCAACAAGTGGTCAATCAGCTTGGTCAAGCTGACGGGTTTAACGCTGATCCAATCATTCGTATTCCATTGCCAAGAGCGCTGGTGAGCGCCAGAGAGGTAGCTGCAAAGGTTGGATTGTCGGGTAGCTTCGATTCTCTCGAGACTCGATTAAACGAAGCAGCAGAGAAAGCCGTGCCGAATGCGCGTAGATTGTTTCTTAGTGCAATCAGCCAAATGACGCTGGCCGATGCGCGCGGTATTTTACAAGGGCCGGATGACTCTGCGACTCAATTTTTCAGGAGAACGATGGGGAGCCAACTGAGTGACTCGATGCGGCCGATAATAGACAATAGCCTGTCACAGGTTGGTGCTGTACGTGGTTTCCAGCAACTGTTGGCAAGTTATCGACAGATCCCGTTTGCACCTCCGGTTGAGGCTGATCTGACTGCTCATGTGCTTGAAAAAGGAATGCAAGGCATCTGGCACTATATTGCGCTTGAAGAACGGGTTATTCGGGAGAATCCGATCAAGCGAACCACAGAGCTAATGCGTCGGGTTTTTGGAAGTGTTGGCTAGTTCTTCCCTAAGCAACGCGTAGCGAGGTGATCGCAGTAGCGTTCGTTTATGGACGGGCGCTAACTTAGTGTGCTGGAACAAATAGAGTGTGTAGTTGCTCGCGGACAGGCTGGCGGCGACCAGCGCAATGGGTTATACCGGCTGTCTTGCATCGACTGTGTTTGCTAAACTACGGCGCGGGCTAGTATTGAAATAGCGATCAATCTGCGCTGTGGGTAATTTTAAAATTTAATAACGGGGGCTCTTGTGAGTGTTCACCAAGACAAAGTTTTTTTTAAGGTATTTATGGGAGTGCTGGCTGGTCTGGTGCTATTTACGTTCGCTATTGCAATACTGGCCAACACGTTTTCGCCTGACAGTGAAAACGCGCAGGATCCCTTAGTGCAAATGCAGTTGAAGGAGCGCTTGATGCCGATCGGGAAGTCCCGTATTGCTCAGTAAGCTCCTGCCCCGAAAGGCATCGTATCGCGGTGCTGAAAAGGTGGATTCTCAAGGGCCTTGATTTACTCACTGCTCGACCTTAATACTTGCGTTGTTTCTTTTGATCATAAACATTAAGTGGAGAAACTGATGAGTCATAGCGACTCCAATTTCTATAAGTCTTTTGCATTTGTTCTGGGTGCGTTGGTGCTCTTTACACTATTTATCATGTTTATTGCTAATTCATTGTCTCCGGACGCCGGTGAAGACCCCTTGGCTATGGCCGAACAGCAGAAGTTTATAGCGCCGGTGGGTCGTTCGCGTGTGCAGGGTGGGGCCGAGGCAGAAACATCTATGGCCGTACAGCCAAAGCAATCAGTGAAAATAGCTGACACAGCCGAAGCAGCCAAGGAGCCTGCCAAGGAACCAGCCAAGCAAGCGCCCAAGACTGAGACCACAGTTGACTCCGGCACATCAGAAAAGTCTGACACTGCCCAGGTCGCTGAATCATCAGTAGCGGCAACAGAGGCAGCAACCGCACCCGTTGCAGCGGCGTCAATGAAAGTTAAAGCGACTGTGGCGACCAACTGCGCAGGGTGTCATAACGTTGGACTGGACGGTGCGGCGAAACCGGACGATGCCGCAGCATGGAATGCGTTAGCAGACAAAGGTATTGACGCACTAGCGGCAAGCGTCATAAACGGTAAGGGGAAAATGCCCCCTCGAGCTGAGTCGAGCTTAAGTGATGAGGAAATCAAGCAGGCAGTTCAACTCATGATCTCAAAGGCAACGGGTGCTGCAGCAGTAGAGGCTCCTGGCGCTGCAACAGTTGCTACCGCTACCGCAGCGGAAGCTTCCAGCATTGCAGCAGCCGCTACCGCGGTGACTGCAGCCACCACAGTTGAAAAAGAGCCAGCTCAGGTACCGGCTGTAGTTAAAAATGTAGTTGATACGACGTGCGCAGCCTGTCATATCTCTGGTGTGGCAAACGCGCCCAAGTTCGGTGATCAAGAGGCATGGGCCAAGCGGATGGAGAAAGGCATTGATGCTGTGACTGCCAGCGCGATTGCTGGTATGGGTGCTATGCCGCCGCGTGGCGGAAGTACCTTAGATGATGAGCAAATGAAGATTGCCATTGAGTACATGCTTAGCAAGTAAAGCGGTTGCCGGGCTGCTTGCGGGAGGGTTGCTTGTATGAGTGTGGCGGCGTGCCGCACTCAGCCGACGCGCAAGTGACGCGCACGATGGGGCTTTGACCGGCCATTAGTCTTGCCGCAGCTTGTCATCCACGGCGATGGGTGTCGGGTAGCGCATTACAATCCAATAGGACGAAATAACAAACGTTATCAGTGTGGCCGTCTGCACCGTCATTGACGCCTTGTCCGAAATAACTCCCGCGCTGACCGCGACCACGGCAACCAGCAGTGAAAACTCACTGATCTGTCCGAGCCGCACGCCTATTTCACCGGACATTCTGGCTTTTTCCTGTTCCCGCCGAAGTAGCAGCTTGAATATAAAAGGTTTGACAATTACGGCGGTTAAGGCCAATGCGATAGCGGGGAAAATCACCCCGGATACACTGGTTATATCAAAGCCTGCGCCGAGTCCGAAAAAAAACATTATCAGGAAAAAGTCCCGCAATGGTTTCAGGCTCTCAGCGATGTAGCGGGCGATAGGATTGGCGGCAAGCGAAACGCCGGCGATAAAAGCACCAATCTCATGTGACAGCCCAACTGCATGGGCAAGCTCCGCAATGCCGAGGCACCAGCCGACAGTGGCGAGAAAAATGTACTCGGTAATCTGGTCAAAGCGCTGAAATAGCCGTGACAGGACATATTTTGAAACGAAATAAGCAGCGCCGGCGATAGTCGGGAGCAGCACCAGCATACCCAGTACTTCAGGGATGGCGGAGCCTTCATGGCCGAGTTCATCAAGCAGCAATAGGGCGACAACGGCAATAATATCTTGCAGCAAAAGGATGCTGACGATGATTTCACCCATGCGTTGATGGTGCAACGCGCTGGTAGGAAGAAGTTTTAGTCCAACGATGGTGGATGAGAACATCATGGTGGTGCCGATCACCGCGCTGTCTACCGGTGAAAAGCCGAAAGCCATGGAAATTGTAAACCCGATTAACGCAAAAGTGATGCAGCTGAGCAGGGTGACAACCGTTGCCTCGCGCAGCAGATTCTGAAGATCTTTCGGTTCAAGATTGAGACCGAGTAAAAATAATAAAAATATAATGCCCACATTGGCAATGTCTGCGACCAGTGCCGGATCAGGCACCAGACCGGTTACATGAGGACCTGCTATCAGGCCGACGGCAATGTAGGCAACCAGCAGAGACTGGCGTGCATACAAGGCGACCGTCGCGAGCACAGTCGCGCCGGTGAAAATCAGAAAGATGGTATAAAGTATGGAATCTCCGCTCAAAGCGGCAGGCCTGTCTTAATTGTTGCTACATCGTTCACTGGAAAGGGTAGTCTCTGTCAGAATTTTTAACGGCGGGCGGAATCTCCTAGGAAGTGTAGTGAGTAAATCGCCCCGTGTCGTTGACCATATGGTGAGAGTGCCGTCGCTAAGCTCACCTGCGTGGCTGATAATCGGTTAAAATATCGTCACGGTGAATGCTGCTGAGTAGTTTGAGCATTCAAGTCTCTAAAGCCTGGTGACAGGCCCCTTAAAATTTTACAGTTCGAATCCTATGGCCCGTCTCGTTGAATTTGTCGGTAATCACCCCATCTTATTTCTGGCGATCGCTGTGGTGATCGGCATGCTGGCCTTCTTTGAATATCAGCGCGCCTTTTCAGGGGTGAAAATCCTCAGTCCGATGGAAGCGACCCGCCTGCAAAATGATGAGTCGGCGGTGTTTGTTGATGTACGTGAAGACTCCGAATACAAGATCGGCCATATAAAAGACACTATTCATATACCAATGAGCAGTTTCCCCAAGCGCATGGTTGAACTGGACAAGCTGAAGGACAAACCGGTTATCGTCTACTGCGCCAGTGGCGCCAGGGCTGGGGGGGCGGCGGGCAAGTTGCGTAAAAATGGATTTCAGTCGGTCTACACTTTGCAGGGTGGAGCGGTGGGTTGGGAGAAAGCCAGTTTGCCGCTTGCGACAAAAGCGTAGCCAATAGAACCAAAAGGGTTCGCAGGCAGTCCATGACAGAGGTCGTAATATTGAGTGAGCAGATGAATAACGAAGTCGTGATGTATTCCACCGGGCTGTGCGGATTCTGCCGGGCGGCAAAACAGTTGCTCGACAATAAAGGTGTGGAGTATCAATCGATACCGGTCGATCGAGATGCCGAAAAGCGACAGGAAATGATGGACCGAAGCGGACGCCGCACAGTACCGCAAATATTCATTGGCGACCATCACGTAGGTGGATTCGACGATCTGCAGGCGTTAGAGTCCGCTGGTGAGCTGGATGCGCTGTTAAATAAAAGCTAGCTTGGTTGTGCTGGCTTGGGTTTGCGAGGTGCATTGTGCCTGCCAGAGGCATCTGTTGTGTGCCGAACATAGGCAAACATTTTGTAAGACTATCCAAACGCCAGATTGAACTACACTACCTCATTAATAATAACTCAGGAACCACCATGGCTGAAGAAACGGGCGCTGCCGGTACTCAGGAAACTCAACAGATCTTTCGTGTGCAGAAGGTCTATATAAAAGACGTGTCCTTTGAGACCCCGCGTTCAACCGAGATTTTTACCGAGCAAGCACAGTGGGCGCCCGAAGTGAAAGTGCAGCTCAATACGGAAAACAAGAACATTAGAGACGATCTATTCGAATGTACCTTGATGCTTACTGTGACTGTTGAGCTGGAAGAAAAGCCTGCCTACCTTGCTGAAGTTCAGCAGTCCGGCTTGTTCACGATTGCAGGTTTTAGTGACGAAGAAAAAGCGCATCTGTTGGGTAGTTATGCCCCCAGTGTGTTGTTCCCTTTTGTACGAGAAGTGGTTTCTGATTTGGCGGTAAAGGGGGGATTTCCGCAAATGTTGCTTGATCCAATCAATTTTGACGCCCTGTACTCACAGCACTTGAATTCAAATAAGCAACAGAATGCTCCTGCCCCTGAAACCCAGCAGTAGTAGAAACAGGATGCAGTATATACCGCGCTGTAGAGCGCAATATTGGTGACAAGCAAGCGTCACGTAGCCGTTCTTGGTGCCGGAAGCTTCGGCACCGCACTTGCCAACCTCATCGCGTGTAACGGCTATCGAGTCAGTCTTTGGGGGCGAGATGCAGATACCTTAAAAAGCATTTCATCAACCGGTGAAAATAGGCGTTACCTGCCAGGGGTCGCGCTGAGTGATTCCATTCGGTGCTGTGTTGATTTGCAAGAAGCGCTCGGTGATGCGAGTGACATATTGGTGGCTATACCCAGCCAGTACTTCAGCCATATTATCGAAAAAATTGAAGTACTTGCGCCGAGTTCCTCGGCGCTGTTATGGGCCTGCAAGGGCCTTGAGCCTGCCACCGGACGCTTTTTGAGTGAGGTAGTTGAGCAGCGCTTAGGTTCAAATCGCGACTATGCGGTGATCTCCGGTCCCACCTTTGCGCAGGAGCTAGCGGCCCATCTTCCAACGGCCATTGTTGTTGCGGCTAATCGGGCGGGCTATGCCACTTCTGTAATCGAGTTACTCCACAATGATCGCTTTCGAGCTTATGCAAGTAATGATATCGAGGGCGTGCAGCTGGGAGGCGCTTTTAAGAATATTTACGCGATCGCAGCAGGGATATCCGATGGGTTGGCGTTTGGTGCCAACGCACGCGTTGCTGTGATAACACGTGGTCTTGCAGAACTGATGCGTCTTGGTGAAAGTCTGGGCGTGCAGTCTGAAACTTTAATGGGGTTGTCAGGGGTGGGAGATTTGATTCTCACCTGTACTGACAATCAGTCACGCAACAGGCGTTTTGGATTGGCGTTAGGGGAAGGCATGTCTGCAACCGAGGCGTTGCAGCGCATTGGCCAATCGGTTGAAGGCGTAGTGGCGACGGAGATCGCCTGGCAACTGGCAGCTGAGCACAAAGTAAGTATGCCAATTGTTGAGCAGGTTCATCGTGTGATCAATGGCCAGGTGACACCAGAAGATGCTGTGGTTGCATTGCTTGGCAGAGCGTCAAAAACTGAGTGACACTCTGTGTTTTTCGGGTTCTGCTACGGGTTCTGACAGCGTTACCAGCTGGTGTATTTTCGGCGGCGGGTGGATGCGCTTGTGGTTTATGTCTGCCTGCGTTGGGTGTATTCAAGCTCGGTTTATTTAAAACTCACCTGTCGCCATGCTTCGTAGCTCACTATGGCTACCGCATTAGATAAATTCAAACTACGTGACTTTTCCTGCATCGGAATATGTAGTCGCTGGCTCTGTGGTACAGAGTGGCTAATGTCATCCGGCAGTCCACTGGTCTCTGAGCCGAACATCAGGCAATCATCAGCAGAGTAGTTAACACTTGTGTAGAGTCGATGTGATTTGCTGGAATATGACCATACCGTGGGTGGTTGAACCGTGTCGATGAAGGTTTGGTAGTCGCGCCATTGCTGTACGTTGGCCAGGTCCCGGTAGTCCATGCCAGCGCGGCGGACGCTTTTTTCTGTTAATTCGAAACCCAGTGGTTCAATCAGATGCAATTTGCATCCATTGTTTGCACAGAGCCTAATGATGTTACCTGTGTTGGGCGGTATCTGGGGATTTACGAGAACAATATTGAACATATCGCCTGAACTGTGCTGTAAAGTTGAAGAGTGAAGTGGTACTGATTACACGTTGAAAATGCTTGATTGATGGAAAGACTGCAGGCTATGGTCTTGAGGTAGTGGGGAGCTTTCGGGCTCGATATTCCGGATGTAGTTGTATGTATGTTGTTGTATCGTTGTGTAATTTTATCAGTACTATCGTAGCAGGATTGCTGACCGTATTGTTGCTGTTGTCTGTTGCGGGTTGTAGCGGCAAGGTTCCGACAGAGCATCAGGCTGATAAAATGCTTGTCACGGATCAAGTGCCAGCTGTTGATTCATCTGTTCGCCACGCTATTCCTGAAGTCACCACCGCTATGCTGAGTTTGCCCAAGCCGGCGGCTTTGCTGAGCGGTACTGCATTGGCAGAATACGCAGAAGCTCCCTTACGCAATAAAACCGCTTTATACACGGTGGTTGCTGACAACGTTCCGATAAAAGAAATTCTCTATTCCATTGCTCGCGACACCGCAGCCAGAGTGGATGTGGTGGGTGATCTTAAGGGGGACATCAGTCTCAGTATGATCAACCAGCCACTCACTTCTATTTTGAATGAGATTGCGCGCCAGATGCCGGTGCGTTATGAAGTGGTTGATGACCACATATTGTTGATGGAAGACACACCGTTTATTCAAACCTATCAGGTGGACTATTTAAATATTCAGCGAAATTCAGAGAGCCGGGTAGACCTCGCGACACAGGTAGGTTCCATTCGTACCAGTATTGATGGTGAATCAAGCGCTCAGGGGGGAACCAACGGTTCGCGTTTGTTTGTAGAAAATAAATCCGAAAATAATCTGTGGACATCGCTAGTGATGAGTATTGCCGGAATACTCAGTGAAAAAATTTCTCCTGAAAGCGGAGGGAGCAGTAATATCTTTGTTAATCGCGAGTCAGGGATCATTACCGTTCGCGCTACTAACGCGCAACATCAATCGATCGGTGCACTGTTAACTGAAGTGGTGACCAGTGCCCAGCGGCAAGTGCTTATAGAGGCAACGGTGGTTGAGGTAACCCTTAGCGATCGATTCGAATCGGGTGTTGATTGGAAGGTGCTTAACGGTGGGCAGACTGATGGGGCTTTTGACTATGCTCAATTGCTTGGAGGGTTGCCACAAGCCGCTGAAGCAATTGCACCGGTTACGGCACTATTAAGTTACAGCAATCCAGGCTCCGTGCTTGGCAATCTATCGGCGACGCTAAAATTGTTGCAACAATTTGGCGATGTTCAAGTGTTGTCGAGCCCGAAAATTATTGCCATGAACAACCAACCGGCAGTACTCAAAGTAGTTGACAACAGGGTGTATTTCACCTTTGAAGTTGATCGTCTACAGCGTGAAAACGGTGATGAAAGAACAGTGGTGGATAGCACAGTACACTCTGTCCCTGTGGGATTAGTAATGAGTGTTACCCCGTTTATAAATAAGTTTGATGAAGTGATTTTGAATGTCAGGCCAACAATATCAAGGATTCTCAATTTTACCGAAGACCCGAGCCCCGCATTGATGGGTCAAAGTCAGATACGTAATTTAATACCCGAAATACAAGTCCGGGAAATGGAGTCTCTATTGAGAGTGCAGAGTGGTGATGTCGCTATTATCGGTGGGCTTATGCAGAATAAAGTTGATAGTAGAACCACTGGTGTTCCCGGGCTGGAGCGATTACCGTTGTTTGGCAAACTCTTCACCCATAAGAAAAAAGAAATTGATAAAACAGAGCTTCTTGTGTTCCTGCGACCGACAGTGATGAATCGAACACCGGTGGAAAAAGACCTTGGGTTTTCAGGCAGTGTTCCCCGGCATCTTGTTCGTGGCTCGTTTGCCAGTACGCTACCGGTCATCGAGAGATAAATATGTCTTTAAAACTAGAGCCGGTACTTAGCTTGCAAGAGCAGGATTCCGCAAAAGAAGAGCACCGCAGCAATGTTGATGAAAGTCATCCATTAGCAGAGCACGCTGGTGCTGACGAGAATGTGAATACTGCTACACGGCAGCGGAACAGGGATCACGAACACCGCAGTCAGGCAGGCCTCAACTGGAACCTTGATCCGGTATTTTTTATGGTGGCAGCGATTGCCACTGTAGGACTAATTGCCAGTTTGTTAACGCTGTACTTACGAAGTGACCGGGCGGTTCAACAGCATCTGAATGAACTGAAAGTTGAGACCGCAGCGCTTGAAGCCAGAATTTCGGCCAGTGAGAATAGGGCAGCTGAAAGCGCCATGACGGAAATTCTGCCGACTGACGAGCTACCGGGAAAAGGGCTAATAGATGAATTACTGCCAAGAGATGACGTTATAGCCGGAGCGGTAGTTGATGTAACGGAGCGGATCGCAGTAGAAAAGTCGGATTCACCGACTGGCTCAATGGTGATTGCTGCCAGTACAGATGTGTCGTTGGCAGATAGTATCCATGAGCCTGCAATGCAACACACATCAGCGGTCTCTGGCGGGCGTGATGACGGAAGGGTAAGTGCTGCCAGCTCTGCTGAAATTGCTAAAACCCAAGAGTTAGCCGACCTGCAACATGAGCTTGAAAAATTGCGTCGTTTGGTGGCGACTCAATCAGAGCAGATTGAGTTTCTAGCGCAGGAAAATCACGATCTTCGTTTGGCAGCCAGATTTGAATCGAGTGATACCGGCTCACAGGCTTCTCCCCAGCCTTCGTGGAAAGTTGCTGAGGAATCGCAAATCATTGCTGATATGGTAGAGCCTGCGCACTCTGAGACAGAGAATGACATAGAAGTGGCAGACCTGTTGTCTGAGGTTCCGCAGCGTATAGATAAGGTATTCGTTG
>CALGJU010000184.1 GCA_937928685.1 uncultured Granulosicoccaceae bacterium | reverse complement strand
GGCGTTTTGGACTGACCGCTGAGGCCACTAAGACATCTCAGCAGACAAACCACTCGCTGACGCGTCGGGCTACCTTGATCGATACAGGCTCAACTTGCGCACTCACTACAACCCAGCTACCCCAACCACATCAAAGCCAGCCAGCGATATCTGCAAAGAAATACCAAGTCAGGTATAGACACCCACGGAAACCCGACGCGTTAGCGAGTGGCAAGCAACACATCAGGTTGGGCACGTCGGACTGACGGCTGAGGCCACTCAAACATCTCAGCAGACAAACCACTCGCTAACGCGTGGGGCTCCCTCGATCACTACACGGTGAGTCCCATTTATATTCGTTCAACAGGTGGCAGCTTCTTCTTTAAACAACAGCTCGATACTTTCGAGCTCTTCAAGCTCCGCTTCACTAAACCCGGCTTTAAGTCTGGCGGGTTTATTAAACGGACCCCGCAGCGCCGCTCTGCCATGTTTGTACAGTAGCTCTCTGAATGTTTTTTCCACCGACAAGCCACGTTCTTCACAAAGTGCATTGAACCAACGATTGCCTATTCGGACATGCTCAACTTCCTCTTTAAGAATGCGCGTCAGAATAGCCACGGTTTTGTCATCTTGAACGTTGGCTAATTTTTCTAACATTGGCGGCGTCACATCAAGACCTCTGGCCTCAAGTACTCTTGGCACTAACGCCATTCTTACCATCACATCGTAATCGGTATCGACCGCCATTGCCCACATACCACCGTGTGCTGGCAGCGCACCATAAAACGAACCCAGCTCATTGAGCCTGCGTGACAACAACATAAAGTGTGTAGATTCCTCACTCGCCACTCGCATCCAATCGCAATAATAATCACTCGGCATACCACGAAATCGATAGACTGCATCAAGTGCCAGATTCATTGCATTAAATTCTATATGCGCTATCGCATGAACAAGTGCGATCCTGCCATCGACAGAACCTAGGCGCCTGCGTTTTAGTTCAGCCGGGTGAACGTGGATAGGTAGCACCGGCCTGCCGGGCTCGCGAACGGTCAATACCCTACTGTCAGATGTGGTTTCAAACTCACCGGCATGTACCCGCTTATACAAGGTGTTTATCAATTCGGTTTTTCTATCTGCACCACAACAACGCAACGCATGTAGACTCTGATCGAAAATACTATCCATTAGACTTAACACTCGATGTGCCCATACTTTTAAACAAGGCGCGTGACATCAACTGCTTACCATCAAGATGATAGTGAATAAGCGCACGGGTCAGCTTCTTGGATTCGGTGAGCGTTTGCGGCATGGAAAAATCCATATCAGCCATACACAATAAACTCGCACCGGAAATTTCAACACCGACCTTACTACCATTGATACTCACCTCAGCATCATCCGCTAGCACCGGCCCCTCAGGTATTTTGTAATAGTAAAGCTCGGTTGCATTGATCGCTGCGCCCTTCACAATATCGTGATCAAGCATCGGCGATAAACCCAGTTGTTCAAGCAGAGTGATTTCAAAGTAACGCAAGCCTCTATCGCGCTCTTCAGGCTCAGTGCAGGCCTGCAATGTCGGTCCATAATGCGCAAACAGGTCATGCGCCGGGGTATGCTTTGATACCAAATGATAGATGAGCTCATTAACGTAGTAGCCACAAGCGAGTGCCTCACCTTGCAAGTACAGCGAATTGCCAGCCTCCTCTGCCGCTGTCAGCACGGGCAATTCACCACGACCTGCCCATGACACATGCAGACTTTTGAACGGCTGCAATAACAGGGCTTTTTGTGATTTTCCACGCTTCACGCCGCGCGCGAGAACAGACACCCTTCCCTGCGCCGGCGTCAGTAGCTCTACGATTAAACTGGTATCACCATAAGCGCGGCGATGAATAACGTAAGCGGGCTCCAGGGGCTTACGTCCGGCACTCACTAGTCTGTCTCGTAGCCAAGGCTTCGGATCATGGCAGCGTCATCTGACCAGCCGTCTTTGACCTTCACCCAAAGCTCTAAATGCACTTTGCTATCGAAAAGCGTTTGCATTGTCTTTCTGGCACGACTGCCAATCTCTTTTAAGCTGGCACCGCCTTTACCGATCACAATCGACTTTTGACTCGCTTTTTCTACCCAGATAATGGCTGATATTCTTATCATCTTCACGTCTTCTTCAAACTTCTCAATCTCAACGCTTATCGAATACGGCAGCTCTTGCGATAGAAACCGGGTAAGTTGTTCCCGCACCAGTTCGGATGCCAGAAACTTTGAAGACCGATCAGTGATCTCAGACTCACCATACTGAAACGGTGCCTCGGGCAATCGTGACTCAATATCAGCTTCGAGCGTTTTTATATTGTCACCCTGAATCGCACAAGTGGGTATCACGGAGTCAGCCAGCTGTGCAGCTTCAAGCTCCGACAACCATGGCAACAACCGCTCTTTAGGATTCACCCGATCTATCTTGTTCACCACCAGCAACCAGGGTTTCTGCTGTCTTACTATTGTCTCCAACGCCATTTGATCATGCTCATCAAATACCAGTGCCTGCACCACAAGCACATGTACATCGGCCCCGGTGGCGGCACTTGCTGCTGTCTTGTTCAACACCCGATTCAATGTTCGCTTGCCACCTCGGTGAATACCGGGGGTATCTATATAGA
Source organism: uncultured Granulosicoccaceae bacterium (assembly GCA_937928685.1). GTDB lineage: Bacteria > Pseudomonadota > Gammaproteobacteria > Granulosicoccales > Granulosicoccaceae. Next base: position 11,221 of record CALGJU010000184.1, on the reverse strand, counting down.
TAAACTGCGTGGTCGCGGTAGTGTTGATACCCAGCAAGGCATGACGGGTGGTTTGCGGCTTGTGGGCCGTGATACTCAGCTTCTGGCCGATGAGTCGATTCAGCAGCGTCGACTTGCCAACGTTCGGCCGCCCGGTGATGGCGATAGTGCCGCATTTAGTCTTCAAAATAGTATCGCTGTGGTTACCAGAAACGTGCTGTAGCTTACGCTAAAAAACGCGCTACTTGTCAATCTGAGTAAGTATATCAGCGGCAGCGCACTGTTCCGCCTTTCGACGGCTGCTGCCCTTTGCTTTGACTTTTATTCCCAGCGGCTCAATATCACAGCCAACAACAAATGTTCGGTCATGAGCTTCCCCGAGGGTTTGCAGCAATCGATACTCCGGCAGCTCAAAACCACGTCCTTGCAATAGCTCTTGCAGGATAGTCTTGGGATCTTTAACCGGTTCACTGCTAGGGAGATTATCGAAACGATCTGCATAGAGATGGTGGATGGTATTTTTGGCCGATTCAAAGCCACCGTCCAGATACACGGCACCGATCACGGCTTCCAGCGCGTCCGCTAAAATAGAAGCGCGTTTGTAGCCACCGCTCTTGAGTTCGCCTGAGCCAAGCTTCAGCAGATCCCCCAATTCAATATCACGGGAGATTTCGGCCAACGTTTCACCACGCACAAGGTTCGCACGCAATCGTGTCAGTCGGCCTTCATCATAATTGGGTCTGAGTCGGTAGATCTCTGCCGCGACCACAAAATTTAATATGCTATCGCCGAGAAATTCGAGCCTTTCATTGTTACGTGCACCGACACTGCGGTGAGTAAGAGCTGATAGCAGTAGCTCTGGCTTATCGAACTCGTAGTTGAGTTTTGAAGTGAGTGTTTTACCGGGATTCAATTCTAGTTGGTGATTTGATCATCAAAGGCCGCCACAATGTGCAGATTGTACAGCAATTTGCGGCGCTCTTCGTATTTGACGCCCATCACCCACTCACCGGCGTTATCACGACTCAGCACAACCGCCTCTTTGGCATCCAGATCAATATCATTACTGGCAAAAAGATCGGTAACACGCTTTGCCACCTCACGCTTGGGTCGATTTGCAAGCTCCGAGTCAGAGACAACTTCATGCGCAATTTTTTTAACCGCGTGATTTTGAATGTACACCGGCACTAACTGCATGCCAGTCACAAACAAAACCGCAGCCACTGCAATGATGCCAAACCATTTGAACATGTTGATCTCTGCCTTATTTTATACGATCTCCAATTCGGCTCCACTCAATACCACCGTTCTTCAAGTTGAAGTGCATCCAGACGAGGAATGCTTTTCCAACCAGATTCTCTTCCGGTACCGGGCCCCAATATCGACTATCGTTGCTGTTGTCTCTGTTATCACCTACAGCAAAATACGTTCCTTTGGGAACAGTAAACTCCATCTCGCCGTTATTTCCATTGGCGGTAATGAGTATCTGGTGTTCGATGTCTCCCAGCGTCTCGGTTTTTTCTGCAATCTTCGCCCTGCCACCATCAGGATCAAGGTAATCACCAATCAATTCCTGGGAGGCGACCACGCCATTTACGGTCAAGGTTTTGTCGCGATACTGAATATGATCACCGGGCAAACCCACAATGCGCTTGATGTAATCAAGTCTCGGGTCACGTGGAAACCGGAACACAGCAACATCACCACGTTCCGGCAGCCCCACGTCCAGAATTTTTTTATGAATGACCGGTAAACGTACGCCATAGGCAAACTTGTTGACCAAAATAAAATCACCGATCCACAAGGTCGGCTTCATTGAACCGGACGGAATTCTGAATGGCTCAAAAATAAACGAACGCAACACCAGCACAAGCAGCAGGAGTGGAAAAAAAGATCGCGCATATTCAACCGGCCAAGAGCTACCTTTCTTAAGCAGCGCACCCAGTGCCCATACTATTCCGCAGAACAGAACCAACAGCACCAACAATAATGAAAAATCTATATTCATAGTTTCTTAATGGACCTATTTCCGGCCTAGTGTTTCGGACCGCAGTCCACCCTTACGATTTGTTATCGACCTGCAGCACCGCGAGAAACGCTTCCTGCGGAATTTCCACCCGCCCGATTTGCTTCATTCGGCGCTTACCGGCTTTTTGTTTTTCGAGTAACTTTTTCTTACGTGTGATGTCGCCACCATAACATTTGGCAGTCACATTTTTGCGCAACGCTTTGACGTTGCTACGCGCAATAATATGACTTCCAATGGCCGCCTGTACTGCAACATCAAACATTTGGCGCGGAATAAGCTCTTTCATTTTTTCAGCGAGCACTCGACCACGTGCCAGAGACCGGTCGCGATGCACAATAAGCGCAAGTGCATCAACAGGATCACCATTGATCAGTACATCAACCTTGACAAGGTCTGCCGCTTGAAAACGTAGAAAGCTGTAGTCGAAGGATGCAAAACCTCGACTCACAGACTTGAGGCGGTCAAAGAAATCTAACACCACTTCACTCAACGGAAGCTCATACTGAAGCGATACCTGGCGGCCAACATAGCTCATGTTTTTCTGCACGCCGCGCTTTTCAACACACAAGGTAATCACATCACCCAGGTATTCTTGTGGCACCAGAATATTGGCCTGAATAATCGGCTCTCTAACTTCATCCAACTGATTTGGCGCAAGCAGCTGCGACGGGTTATGGATGTAGCTGATCTGGCCTTGCGTATCAAGCAATTCATAGATAACTGTTGGCGCGGTGGTTATTAGATCCAGATCGTATTCACGCTCTAGACGCTCCTGCACGATTTCCATATGCAGCATGCCTAAAAAGCCGCAGCGGAAACCAAAGCCAAGTGCATCTGAGGTTTCAGGTTCATACGCTAAAGCAGAATCGTTAAGCTTAAGCTTCTGCAGCGCATCCCGAAAAGATTCGTAGTCGTCAGAACTGGACGGATACAGTCCCGCGAAAACACGCGGCTGTACTTCTTTAAACCCCTCTAAGGCCTCTTCGCAGGGCCTGCTTTCCAGAGTGATGGTATCTCCGACCCGTGCCGCATCAATTTCCTTAATACCGGCGATGAGATACCCGACTTGCCCGGTTTGAAGCCCGTCAGGTGTTTCTGTTCTTTTTGGTGTAAACACGCCGACAGAGTCGGCCTGAAAGCTACGACCGGTTGAGAAGATTCTGATTTTATCGCGCTTCTTGACACTGCCGTTCATGATTCTTATCAGTGAGATCACACCGACAAAGTTATCAAACCATGAATCAATAATGAGCGCTTGCAACGGTGCATCAGGATCACCATCCGGTGGCGGCACGCGCTCAACCAACATCTCAAGTAATTCATCGATGCCCTCTCCCGTCTTAGCACTGCAGAGCAAAGCATCGTGCGCCTCAAGACCAATGATCTCTTCTATTTCATCTACCACTCGCTCTGGCTCTGAAGCCGGCAGGTCAATTTTATTCAAGACCGGTATCACTTCGAGGTCCTGCTCGATCGCGGTATAGCAGTTGGCGACACTTTGCGCCTCAACACCCTGAGATGCATCTACCACCAGCAATGCGCCTTCGCAGGCAGCGAGCGAACGGGATACCTCGTAAGAGAAATCCACATGTCCGGGTGTATCAATAAAGTTTAGTTGATAGACCTGGCCGTCTTTTGAGCTCGTGTACTCAAGAGAGACCGACTGAGCTTTGATGGTGATTCCACGCTCACGCTCAAGATCCATCGAGTCAAGCACCTGGGCTGACATCTCACGAGCATCAAGCCCACCGCAACGCTGAATAAATCGATCAGCCAGTGTCGACTTTCCATGATCAATATGAGCAATGATGGAAAAGTTTCTTAAATTAGACTGCTGCATCAGCTGGGGGTAGGCTCCGCACCAAGCGCTTTATAAAGCGCCTGCCGGTCAAAAAAATGGTGGCATATTTCTTCGTTGCCAAGCTTTAACACTGGCACGAGCTCGTTAAACTGCTGCTTGATTTCAGGGTCCTCATCAATATCAACGAGAACAACCGAAAAATTCAGTTCATTGGAAAAATCATTCACTGTATACAGCATATCTTCACACAAGCCGCAATTATGCCTTGTAAAGAGCGTCAGTACGACCGGATTAATCACCTGGACATTCTGGTTTGTCATTTAGGTTGACTATTGAACCGTCAATGCGAGAAAGATCGGGCCTTGTTCACGCTGTACCAGCACAGCGACACTTGAACCACCTTCGACAGCGTCCATGGCTTTTTTAAAGTCTTCAACCGATGAAATTGAGTTGTTGTCGATCATGGTGATCACGTCACCGATTCGAACCCCTGCCATGGCGGCCGGGCCTTCACCGACTTGGGTGACCACAACGCCTTCACCATCAAGCTCCATGGCGTTATTGATTTCATCGTCCACAGCTGCGACATCGATACCCAGCTTATTGTTGACGGTTGGGCTTTTCGATTTACCCGCAGAAGCCAACTCATTGGCGCCAGGCAGCTCACCAATTAACACACTCAAGGTTTCACGTTTGCCTTCCCGGATTACGTCGACAGAGGCCTCTCTGCCAGCACGCACCTGACCTACCAGCGGCGGCAATGAACTGGATTTATCGACATACCCGCCGTTGAACGCGACAATAATATCACCCACCTGCAGATCAGACGACGCGGCCGGGCTGTCAGGAAGAATTCTTGAAATCAGTGCCCCATGGGCAATATCCATAGAAAAAGATTCCGCCAGGTCACGGGTCACTTCTTGAATAATCACCCCTAACCAGCCACGCGATACTTTACCGTCATCTTTCAGTTGCTCTGCAATATCAACGGCCATTTCGATCGGTATGGAAAATGACAATCCCATAAAACCACCGGTGCGGCTGTAGATTTGCGAGTTGATCCCGACCACCTCACCGTCAAGGTTGAACAGCGGGCCGCCGGAGTTACCCGGGTTGATTGCCACATCAGTTTGAATGAACGGCACATAATTCTCGCGAGGCAGTGATCGGCCAGTGGCGCTGACAATACCGGCGGTGACTGAAAAATCAAACCCGAACGGAGAGCCAATGGCCAGCACCCATTCGCCTACGGCCAACTCACTTGATTTACCGATTCTGGCAGCTGGCAACCCGGTGGCATCAATTTTTAATACGGCAACGTCACTACGAGGATCTCTTCCGATCAACTCTGCGACATACTGGCGGCGGTCATAAAGTCGCACGACAATCTCTTCCGCGCCTTCAATCACGTGATTATTGGTCAAAATAAACCCGTCGGATGAGACGATAAATCCGGACCCGAGTGAATCGGAATCAAATTGCGCTTTCAGCAGATTTTCAGCAGGATCTTTTTGTTGATAGTTCTGCTCTTGCGAACCGGATCCATTTTCCTGCTCTTCAAGAAATTTTCGAAAAAATTCACTGAATGGGGAGTCTTCGGCACCGGGACCACCCAGGCCTGACGGAGAGCGATCCACCTCACTGGTGGTGCTGATATTCACCACAGACATATGGTTTTGTTCAACCAGTTCAGTGAAATCAGGAAGATCTGCAGCGCCAATCATCGGCCAGCAAAGTGCTGTCAAAATCACCATCAGTCGAGCAAATGGTTTCACCAGAACATCAGCATTCATGCTTATTCTCCTGCTAATCAGTGCTGCGGGACGCATAATTCTCGTCATAGTCTCAGCTGCCAGACCCGATACGGGGCTTGCAAGGTAGTGGTCGATTGATACTCCCGCTTAGGATTGCATGGGCGGGTTCCCTTATTGCTTTACTGCTTATGGTTTACTGTGTGGGCAGTTCTATGCCTGTCACACCCTGCCGTCAGTACTTAACCGCGAGGTGATTACCAAGCTGCTTTCGCAACATATTACCGCCAACAAAGTACACAGCCCCCAACCCGGCGCTCAACCCAATAACGGCGGATAAAGCGATCATCACCTCTGATTCCGGGTAGATTAAGCGGCAGCAAACACTGAATAATAGCATAAGCACGACAGGCGAGAGATATACCAGCGATGACAAGGCCAGCAACATAAGGCCCGAGGCTTCGAAGTGGAGGGAGTCGCCCACGGCATTTGCCTTTCCATCGAGAAGCTCTGGAGGCAACGCAACCATGCCGCTAGAGGCCGGGCAGCCTCCACAGCCGGCACTGCATTCTGGCGTTTTATCTACCCGACAAAGCAGTTGATCACCTGACTTTTCGATCACCACCATGGTTCGACGGTGACGCACGATTTCTACTTAGCTGCCAGAGACAGGGAATCTCCAACCATTCTTACGGTAGCGTTCGGCACTTCACCGACCACAGTGACATGCCAGTCTTTTTGCATTACCCCATACGCGTGAACAGCACCCATGCCAGTCAGGCCCAGCAACACATCTTTGGCCTCAGCAACAGATTCCGCCACGTATACAGACAGTGAGGCGAGCCCATCGGTATACATAACCCGCCTGACAACAGAGTCTTCCGGCAGCACCAGTATTTTATCTGACAGCAACGTAAATCCAGCCGGGATCTTAGTGAGCGTAATAGTTGGAATGTCGCTGTCCGGCGTTGGCTGCGGCAGTGGCTTATCTAGATCAACAACCCATTCCTGCCGTTCACCCTCTACTGAGGTACGGAACGTATCAAGCGGGATCTGATCAACATATTCCACCTCTGTAAACATCACTTGTTCAATAATTCTCTGATGATTGTTGCTCATTACTGAGCGCAACATTAAGAAGGTTTCCGCATCAATCCACAATCGGTAACCGTAGCGGTAGTCGTCCAGCGGCTTAATATCAACCACCTCTGCCCGCCGCCCTGCAACCCGATCCATGCCGGAGCGCGTAAACTCATACAGCTTCGCAAGCTCAGCCAACTGGTTCGCATCAAATTCAGGGAACGGAGTGCGCGGCGCAGATTTACTGACAGAAACGGTCTTGGTGCCCGGCCATATGCACACCACGTTTTCTGCGTTGCGAATAATTTCACGCGCTTCGCCGTTGAGCGAAAAAAGGCGCTCACGCTCTATTCCACCCGCATTGCTGTGATGAATTCGCATGGTTTCAACATCACCATCATGCGCATACACAAACGTACCAGCGTAGTTAAGCCCCTGCATTGCAGTGGACATTTTTTCGATTAAATCCCGACCACTGGCAAACGTATCTGCAAAAGACATTGATGATGCAAGTAGGCATGCCAGGGCGACCGACGCTTTAGTACCACGGTGATTCGCCCACCATTTATAAAGAAACATTGGCACTAGAAATCTTCGTTTTTGGCAGGCATTGAATCGTAACTGACCACTCTTGAGTGCGACAGCATACCGTGAACCCGTCCCATACTTGCATCTTCAAGATGGTTGGTAAGTAGCGTGTTGAGGCGCTGCTCTATCTGTTGGTTGCGCGGCAGCGATGAATCAGTACGCCATCGGGTTCCGGCATTATTGACCTGCATGGAAGGCTCTGGGTTTTGAAAAGCAACAGTCTGGACATCACTCAATGCATTGTTCAAAGGTGTAGCATTCGCCACGGCCGTATCGGCTGGCGCAACATCGGTGGTCTGGGCAATTTGCTGCGCATCAAGCGACTGGTCAGATTGCCATAGCTGAGGCAACAGAAAGGCAGCTCCTGCAAGGCTGGCCGCAAGGCCTAATCCGGCCATTGGCTTCCACATTGAAAACGGTGCGCTCTGGGATAAGCCACCTTGAGACGGCACAGCTCCGCGGCGGGTATCTCTTGCCGCTGCAAATGACACCACGGTATCTGTAAGCGGCGCTTCCTGCTCAATTAGATAGCGGATTCGTGCCGCGAATCCCGTATCAAGAGCGCTGTGATAGTCGGCCTGCAGAACATCTCGAGTAAGGTGCATGCTCTGCCAGGCTTGGTGTGCATCATCATCAGAGCATGCCATCTCAATGACATGGGTGCGATCGTCAGTAGCGAGCTCGTCATCAGCCATGGCTGATAACACCTCTTTTAACGTACCCGCTGAGTCTGCCCTGGCTGCTGCAGGGTGGTTATTAGTTTTTCTATCCACGATTTTATACTTCGGCCTTGCCTGTGTTATCTATTAATGGGCGGAGCTGCTGGTCAATGGCATCTCTCGCTCTGAAGATTCTTGAACGCACCGTTCCGATCGGGCATTCCATGATCTCTGCTATTTCTTCGTACGACAGTCCTTTCAGTTCTCTGAGCGTAATTGCCGTCTGAAGTTCAGGTGGCAATTCGTTTATCGCCGTTCTTACCGTAGCGGCGATCTGGTCAGTCATCATCTCAGCCTGCGGGTCAGCAATATCTCGTAATCCAGATGCACTTTCAAAGTACTCTGCATCGTCACTGTCAACACTTCCATCTGTGGGTCGCCGTGACAGAGACACCAGATGATTTTTGGCCGTGTTGATCGCAATTCGATACAGCCACGTGTAGAAAGCGCTCTCGCCACGGAAATTTTTTAATCCCCGATAGGCTTTAATAAAAGCTTCCTGCGTGACGTCCTGTACCTCATGGTGATCATGAACGAAGCGTGAAACCAAATTCGCGATCTTGTGCTGATATTTCAATACCAACAAATCGAACGCGCGTTTGTCCCCCGCCTGAACCTTCCGCACTAAAATCAGGTCATTGCTCTTTTCACTCACAAGCAAAACCCGAATTGTGCCGATAGCTGCCAGGTGTTATGACCGATACCGCCTGTAATAAGTTCTGGCATATATCCATATTTTGTTTATTTTGCAGATACAATTGTAGAAGATGCCCGATTATGCCTGCCATTCGCTACAGACGGGCATAGATTGTTCAATTGAAATCCCGGAAGAAGTGCTCCCGGTAATGGCACAACTCGCTGATGGAGTCGCGAATATCACTCAACGCCAGGTGCTGTGACTCTTTTCTGAAGCCAGATGCCACCTGCGGCGCCCATTTTTTTGCAAGAATCTTTATTGTACTGACATCCAGATTTCGGTAATGAAAGTAGCCTTCAAGGTGAGGCATGTGACGCGCCATGAATCTTCGATCCTGGCAAATACTATTACCAGCCATTGGACTGACCCCTTTCGGCACCCACTTTGACAGAAATTCAATAGTCGCCTGCTCTGCATCCTGAGCGGTCTGATCACTTGATTTAACCCGGTCAACCAACCCGGAACTTGTGTGATGAGAGGTATTCCACTCATCCATATTGTCTAAAATTGAATCCGGCTGGTGAATCGCTACCACTGGACCCTCGGCCAAAATCTCCAGCTGGGAGTTGGTAATGATAGTCGCGATCTCAATAATTTGATCACCCTCCGGGTCAAGACCGGTCATCTCCAAATCGATCCAGATCAAATTGTCGTCGCTCAATTGCGCCATCCACAAACTCCCGCTGCCATCATAAGTGCTCGCAGAGTACAATGGTCGCCCGCTCGCTTCAAATACAGAACTGTGAGAACTCCGTTGATACCCCACCCTTTTTATAGACTGCTAAACGCTTGAGCACCGATAACGAGGACAATATTGCTCGCGTGGTCGCCAATCATGGCACCGAACTCACCCTCGCCACCGACAACGGTGATCGAATTGTCGCCAGTCCAAAAAAGAAGCTCGGCCTGATCGTCACAGGTGATCTTGTCCAGTGGCACCCCGAAGAGCACGGCAATGCCCGCGTTACCGGGGTACTGGAAAGACACGGCACACTGGCGCGAACCGACAGACTCGGAGCGGCCAAACCGATCGCTGCAAATGTCAGCCAGCTACTGGCGGTCACAGCACCAAAACCACCGTTTGACACCCTCTTGATTGATCGTTACTGCATCGCCGCTCACAACATCGGTGCCGATCTGGCGGTTGTGATCAACAAAGAAGACCTGATTGACGAACACACAGCCCAACAAGCTGACGACATTGAAGCGCTGTACCGCAAGATAGGCTACCAAGTCGTTCGCTGCAGCGTGAAACAAGATCACGGTCTGGACAACATTCGGAAAATACTGAAAGACCAGGTCAGCATTCTTGTGGGTCAATCAGGTGTTGGAAAATCTTCATTGCTCAATGCACTGTTGCCGGATGAAGGCATAAAAACCGGCCCGCTATCAATCAACTCCGGCCTCGGACGTCACACCACTACTGTCACCAACTGGTATGACCTGCCCCACAGCGGCGCCATCATAGACTCACCTGGTGTACGTCAATTTTCACTTGAGCATCTGGCAGGTGTAGATATTCAAGCCGGCTTTCGCGAAATCTCCAGCCTGGCCGCACACTGTAAATTCAACGACTGTAGCCATGTACATGAGCCAAGCTGTGCCGTATTAGATGCACTGGCAAACAACGAGATAAGCCCCCAAAGGTACCGGCATTTCCGACAACTCTCAGACCCGGGCGATTCTTCTGACGGGTAAAAGCCCTGAAAAGTAGATTTCCACAAAAATAGTTTATAATTGTCGGTTAGCGATGATGTTCACGTCGAATTAAAAACAATGCTACGGGCGCAACTGCTCCCAAATCTCCGGGCGACATTCATGTCTGATTCAAAAATAATGTACACCAAAACCGATGAAGCCCCGGCGCTTGCCACTTTATCGTTGCTTCCCATCGTGCGGGCGTTTTCCAAGTCTGCGAATATTTCTATTGAAACAGCAGACATTTCACTGGCAGCAAGACTGCTTAGTGTCTTTAACGACAAGCTGCCGGCTGATCAGCAGGCGGAAGACTACCTGCAAACACTCGGAGCGCTGGCTAAAGCCCCGGAAGCAAACATCATCAAATTACCCAACATCAGTGCATCCGTTCCACAATTGAAGGCCGCTATCGCCGAGCTTCAAGCCAGTGGATATAAAATTCCAGACTACCCGGACGAACCATCAAGCGACGAAGAAAAAGATAATCGAACCCGCTACGACAAAGTAAAAGGCAGTGCGGTGAACCCGGTTTTACGTGAAGGCAACTCTGACAGGCGCGCGCCAGCTGCGGTAAAAAACTATGCAAAGATAAACCCGCACAGAATGGGTGCATGGTCTGCAGATTCAAAAACATCTGTGGCCACAATGGGTGATGGTGATTTTCAGGCAAACGAAAAATCGATCACCATGACCGCTGCAGATGAGCTGAGTGTTGTACATGTGGCTAAGAACGGCGCCTCCACCACGCTCAAAGACTCTATTCCCGTACTTGGCGGTGAAATTATTGATGCCACCTACCTAAGTAAGCGGGCTCTTTTAGATTTCCTGAGCAAGCAAATCCAATCCGCCAAAGATCAAAACCTGTTGTTCTCATTGCAT